>CANGUK010000157.1 GCA_947457095.1 Cyclobacteriaceae bacterium | reverse complement strand
TGAATATTTGGGTTAAAACCAGTTTCTTTGGGTGCTGGACAAAATTAAAGAAAGTTGAACCTAAAAAAAATTTACCTGCTCCGTCATGGGCAAACGGACTACAATTTACAAGGGGTAGTTCAAGGAAGCGGGATTGATGCGCCAATTAACGCGACGGGCAGGGCACAAGGTGATGCATTTTTTTACGCCTACCGAGAAGTTCAATTTGATCAGCTGTACCATTCTGCCTTGATTCGTACCCAACAATCCATTCAAGGATTTATTGACTTGGGTATTCCAGTGACTTCACTTGTGGAGTTAAATGAAATTTCCTGGGGCAACTACGAGGGCACACCCATGACACCCGAGGAGGGGGAGTACTACCGCATGATGCTGCATCAGTGGCAGCAGGGCAACCTGGATTATGCCATTGCAGGGGGTGAAAGTCCCAATTCCGTTGCCGAGCGACTGCATCGAGCCATTCATATCATTCTCAATGGTCCTGGGGAAACTATCCTCGTGTGCATGCACGGAAGAGCCATGCGCATTTTTTTGAGTTTGATCTGCCACACTCCCCTAAAGGACATGGATCAGTACGAACACGGGAATTTGTGTTTGTATCTTTTGCAGCAAGGTGAGGGAGGGTTTGAGCTACTCAAACAAAACGATCAGGAGCACCTCAAGGGTTTGAAGCAGGTTTAGCAAGCTTTTGGGCTTTCTTTTTCTGTTCCAAGTCGGCTTCATACTTGCTGATGTAGCGCTGGTAAAGGGCCTTGTTTTCACTCAAATCAAACACACGAAAAGCGAGTTGCTGCAGTTGGAATCGTCTGCCGTCAGACAAAGAAATCCAATATTCCCCGAGAAGGCATTCGTTGAATGCGGAAGTAGGAATCTCGAGCAATAGCGCTGGCTCAGAATTACCTTCATAGGTTTTGGTTGGGAAAAAGGGGCTAAGCTGCTCTGCAATACTTCCCATATCGGTTTGAAGCATCTCAAGTTCCGCTTCATCAAAAAGAACCAAAAAAGTTTTGGACTCGGGCTCTTTTGCAAAGCCCAAGCAGTAGGTACATACAAAAAGGAAGACCAAAACTAACTTTTTCATTAGCCCAATATAGGGGCAAAAGGGATGCGAATGCAAGTTGGAGAAAAAAAAATATAGTCCACAGTTTACAGTCCATGGTCCACTGCAACTTGTGTTAGGAAATAGAATCTGCTGTCGACTGTGGGCCGTCGATGGTTGACAGATAAAAAAGGTAGAACCAAAAAAAAATCTCCGAGGATCTCGGAGATTTAAATTAGGAGAGGAAGAATTAGGCTTTAGCAGTTCTTCTTTTTGCTTTTGTTGCCTCTTCTTCGTTTTCGTCTTCTACACCGGCAAGGATTCTTCCGCAGTGCTCACAAACGATTAATTTTTTCTTTTCACGGATATCCGCCTGACGCTGTGGTGGAACGGTGTTGAAACAACCACCGCAAGCACCTCTTTTCACCATTACTACCGCTAGGCCATTTTTGGCATTCGCTCTGATTTTGGTGTAAGACTTGTACAAACGCTCATCTACTTTTTTGGCAGCCTTATCTCTGTCGGATTGCAACTTGGATTCTTCGGATTCGCTTTCAGCAATGATGGTTGAAAGTTCGTCTTTCTTCAAGTCAAGATCCTTCTGACGATCAATCTTGGTGGCGCTAGTTTTTTCGAATTCAGCTTTCAGGTGATCAATTTTCACCCCAGCTTCAGAGATTTTCTTTTTAGAAACTTGAATATCCAAGTCCTGAAGCTCCAATTCCTTGGTGATGGCATCGTACTCACGGTTGTTCCGTACGTTCATCTGCTGCTCTTGGTACTTCTTGATAAGCTTCTCAGCTTCTTTGATGTTGTCCTTCTGACGCTTGATTTCCTCTTCGAAAGCTTCGATTTCTCTTGTGAATTTCTCAAGTCGAGTTTCGTAGCCTGCTATCTCATCTTCAAGATCTTGCACTTCCTCAGGAAGGGCTCCTCTTACTTTAACGATGGCATCTAGCCTTGAATCTATAAGTTGAAGGGTGTAGATAGCGTCGAGTTTCTGTGCTACTGTACTTTCCATGAACTATCGGTAGGATGTGGGATTTGTGACTACTTTTGACAAATAGAGTGCAATATTAGGAAAATTTTGTGACAAAACCTCGGCGAGTAAATCTTTTGTGAAAATTTCGCTCTCGTAGTGCCCGATATCGCAGAGTAACAGCACTCCTTCTGCATCAAAATATTCGTGATATTTGATATCAGCCGTCACAAATACATCGGCTCCAGCCTTTTTCGCAT
Organism: Cyclobacteriaceae bacterium; assembly: GCA_947457095.1. GTDB lineage: Bacteria > Bacteroidota > Bacteroidia > Cytophagales > Cyclobacteriaceae > Algoriphagus. Next base: position 951 of record CANGUK010000157.1, on the reverse strand, counting down.
CTCCCAAAAGAAAAATTCCTGCACCTCCGCAAACTGCCACTTTTTGTATTCTATTCCCGGTTAATGGGCTATGCTTGACTATACTCAAGTTCATCCGCTGCTTTAAGTAATCTAAAAATTCTTCCTCAGACATAGACTCCGGTAGGGTGCCGATCATCCCTGCACCCACCTCCTGATTTTCGTTTTCCAAATTGCTCAGGTAGTAGGCCACCTCCTCATAGGGATGGGCAGCCTTCATTGCAGCAACCACTTTAGAGCTCAGGTGAACAGGAAGAATCACTTCCACGCGCAATTCGGGTTCCACGTGGGCTTGACCCCGCTGTCCAAGGCTGGGATTTGCATTTTCCGAAGGGGTAAACTGACCCAAGCCTTCCGAGGAAAAGGCGCAATCGCTGTATTCCCCAATCTGGCCTGCACCCGCTTCAAATACGGCTTCCAAAACTTTGGTTTTAGCGGCAATAGGAACAAAAAACACCAGCTTATTTAGGAGCTGCCTCTTGGGTTGAAGAATGCGGGGCTGCTGTAAACCCAGGCGGTCGGCAATGCGTCGATTGACTCCGCCGGCCACATTATCCAAGTTGGTGTGAATGGCAAAAATGGCCACATTCGCCTGTATAGCCTTGATGATGGTCCGCTCCACGTAGGTCTTGCCAGTGATGGTTTTGAGTCCTTTGAAGACGATGGGATGGTGCGTCACGATAAGATTTGCGCCCTGCTGAATCGCTTCTTCCACTACAGCTTCCGTGCAGTCTAGCGTACAGATTACACCGGTCAAATTCCAGTTTCGGTCACCACAAATCAGGGTGGCATTGTCGTAGGACTCCTGGTAGGCAGGAGGAGCAAGCTGGTCGAGGAAGGAAAGTATATCCTGAATGCGGTATCCCATTTTTTTCTTTAATTTGAACAAAAATAGCAATTCTATTCAATGCCTTGGTACGCCTACCTTCTTGC
>CANGUK010000156.1 GCA_947457095.1 Cyclobacteriaceae bacterium | reverse complement strand
TTTTTTCTCCTCACGTAGAAACTCCTGGAAATAAACACGAAGCTCTTGCCCATACAAGTCTCCTTCAAAATCAATCAAATGCGCTTCAATCGTCTTCTTTTCACCGTCCACTGTGGGTCGATCACCGATATTCAAAATGGCTTTGTATTGAATTGAATTTACTTCTGCATGCACCGCGTAGGCGCCATCGCGTGGGAGCAACTTGTAATCGTCTGCGATTTGAATGTTGGCTGTTGGAAACCCTAATGAGCGTCCAATTTGTTGGCCTTTCACCACTTGACCACTTAGGTCATAGGGCCTTCCCAGGTATTTATTGGCTGTGGAAATATCTCCTTGGGCAAGCGCTGTTCTAATCTTTGTGCTCGACACACCCAAATCGTCTACATCCTGTCTTGAGATCTCCTCAATTGCAAAACCAAAAAGATGACTATGGCTCTGAAGGTACTCAAAGCTCCCTTCTCTATTTTTTCCAAACTTATGGTCGTATCCGATGACCAGGGTTTTTGTCTGTATTTTTTCTACCAATATGGACCGAATAAAATCATCTGAACTCATCTGTGATAATTCTTCTGTGAAAGGAAGAATGATCAAGTGGTCTACGCCCATTTCTTCCAAAAGCTTCACTTTCTCAGAAAGAGGAGACAATAGGCGGAGGCTTTTGTCCTGAGGTTGGAGAATTAGGCGCGGATGGGGCCAGTAGGTGAGGAGCACGGTTTCACCCTGCTTGCTGCTTGCCAACTCTTGAAGCCTGCGGAGAATTTTCTGATGACCCAAATGCACCCCATCGAAGGTTCCAGAGGTGACTACAGAAAAGTGGGGGGGATGAAAATCAGTGAGTTGTTGATAGATTTTCATTGGGTCTGGATTTAATTTCTTCTACCAAATCGGAGACTTCCTTTGCATTCTTTAGGGAATAGGTTCCAATTCGTGTTCGACACAGGGACTTCAAGTAAGCACCCACGCCTAGACTTAGTCCTAGATCCCGCGCCAAACTTCGGATATATGTTCCTTTGGAACAGCTGATGCGAAAATCGACCTCACCATTTTCAAAGCGACAAATTTCAAATTCCCGAACCTCCACTTGTCTGGGGTTCATTTGAACTTCGATTCCCAAGCGAGCAGATGCATAGACACGCTTGCCATCCACCTTAATTGCGGAATGCATGGGTGGGATCTGTAAAATGGTGCCGGTAAGTTGTAAAACTGCAGCTTGGACCTGTTCCAAAGTGATGGAAGAAGGATCTGTCACTGGAATAATCGGCTTTTCTAGGTCAAAAGATTCCGTAGTAGCACCTAAAACAAAAGTTCCAGTATATTCCTTCTCTTGCCCCATGAACCCTTCTATTTGCTTGGTCATTTTTCCAGCGCAAACAATGAGTAATCCTGTGGCCAATGGGTCAAGTGTGCCTGCATGGCCTACTTTTTTGATGCGCAAGGCATTTCTGACTTTTTTAACCACATCGAAGGAAGTCCATTCCAAAGGTTTGTTGATCAGAAAAACTTCTCCGTAAGCTTCTTGCTGCATGGGAATGAGGTAGCCTTAGCTAAGAAAGTAAAAATTAGGATTTGGAGGACTTTGCAAAAATGGCGTAGAATTCAAGTACAAACCCGGATAGGGTAATAATTGGTCCTAGCGTTAAGCCCATAAATCCGCTGCCATGGGGGGTAGAATCCATACCCATGATTATAAAACCGAGCACAATTAGTCCCAAACCTAAGAATAGGAAGAGGTAATTTTTTTTGGAAAATGGAAAAGAGGAATTGCTCATGGATTAATAAAGTTCGTCCAAGGACATGTTTAAGTATTTATTGACAGCACGCAAGGTACTAAATCCGGAGAGGAGTCCACCCATAATTGACAATCCAGCGAATAGGAGGAGCATCAGTTCCGTGTTTTGTAAAGCTGCAAATCCTTCGATATTTCCCTTGGTGTACTCAAGTAGACCAAATAAAATTGCAGAGGCTAAAATCCCAGCAATAATCCCAAAAATGAAGGCTCGGACTAGGAAGGGCTTACGGATAAATCCTCGAGTAGCACCAACCAATTGCATGGATCGAATCAAAAAGCGCTGAGAAAAGAGTGCCAGACGAATCGTATTGTTGATGAGCATGATGACGGTCACGATGAGGATAAGAATAAAGCCACCCATGATTAAGGATACCTTAAACAGATTTTTATTGATGGAATCCACCAGGTCAGTCATGTAGGACACTTCAAATACGCCCGGTAAAGTTTCTAGTTCCTTCGCAATTACAGTTAATTGCTCAGAGCTTTGAAATTCTTCTGAAACGGAAAACACGTAACTATCACGTAGGGGATTGTCTTCTAAAAATTTGGTGAAGTCCTCACCCGTGTTCTTGATAAATGTTTCAGCAGCCTCTTTATTCGAAATGAACCTCAAATGAGTGCTGTCCTCTTTAGCCAAGACGAACGGTCTTTGTGCTAAATCTTTTTGAAGTGCTGCTAGTTGTTGCGGACTTAAATCTTTATCCAAAAAAACTTGAATCTCAATGTTCTCGCGGATCATTTTGGTAAGTGAACTCGCTTGAATCAAAATAATCCCAAACAGGCCCACGATAAAAAGTGATAAAGTCGTGCTGAACAGGACGCTACCAAACTTAAAATATCCGAGTTGTTTTTTTGTTTTTGCTGGATTGGCCATGAAATTTCAAATTCTATCCAAAAATAGAAAAGCTAGAGCGATTTACCCAATAAAGGCTGGAGAAAGGATGGGAATCACGCGCTCTTCTGCTACACCCCATATAAAATCCGTCTTTTTCCCATTAATTAGAAAAAGACCGGTAAAATTCCCAAAACTTGGTAAGACCAAACAATCTTCAGAAAAATGAAAGATAGGAATTCGAACCGATTGCTTGGCCTTTCCCCTCAGGAGAATTCCTGGGTGTATATGGCCACAAATATTTAGCAATCCCAGTGGGGGAGTAGCTGGCTCATGGCTAAGTAGAAAGGGTTCTAGGACTACTGTATTTCGATAAACTTGCAAACCCGTTTTCTGGTATTTCTCTGCGGGTAAAATGTCATGATTGCCGAGCACCAAATGAAAAGTTGATTCTGGAAATTGGGTCAAAAAAGACCCTAATTCCTCCCATTGCTCATTCCAAGAACTATGGAATAAATCTCCCAAGAAGTAGATGTCCTTCGGTGAATAGCGTTGGATTAAATCTGCTAAGCGCTGGTAATCTAAATCATGTATTTGTTCGGGTATTGGGATTCCAGATTTTCGAAAATGTGATGCCTT
>CANGUK010000155.1 GCA_947457095.1 Cyclobacteriaceae bacterium | reverse complement strand
TCTAATTCTTCAATTTGAAGATTTTCTTGATGAAGCTAACTCTCTCTTAAACATTTACTTATCCAGCACTTCTCAAAAAACAAATGAAGTGATGAAGCTGCTGACTATATTTTCTGCCTTCTTTCTTCCACTCACATTTTTGGTAGGAGTTTACGGGATGAATTTCAAATTTATGCCAGAACTAAATTGGGAATATGGCTATTACTTAACCTGGGCAGCCATGTTTGGGATATCCTTGTTAATTTTTATCTGGTTCAAGCGACGAAAAATCATTTGATATCCATAAAAAAACCTCCTTTCGGAGGTTTTTTTATGCTTAATTGACTAGGCGTCTTAAATATGCACCATAGCCACTTTTTCCAAGTTTGGCCGCTGCTTCCAGCAACTTTTCTTTTCCAATAAATCCATTGCGATAGGCAATCTCTTCAATACATCCAATTTTCAAGCCTTGACGCTCTTCAATCACTTCCACAAACTGGGCTGCTTGGAGCAAGGACTGATGCGTTCCGGTGTCTAGCCAAGCCGTACCTCTATTGAGGATTGCTACTTGAAGTTGGCCTTTCTTGAGGTATTCGTTGTTGACGTCAGTGATCTCTAGCTCCCCACGCACACTCGGCTGGATGTTTTTGGCGATTTCTACCACCTGATTGTCATAGAAATACAAGCCTGGAACTGCATAATTTGATTTGGGCTGGCTTGGCTTTTCTTCAATGGAGATGGCTTTTTGATTGGCATCAAACTCCACCACCCCATAGCGCTCGGGATCATTGACATGGTAAGCAAATACCACCCCACCTTCTGGATTTGTGTTTTCTTGCAAGGTCTTGTGCAAGCCGGAGCCGTAGAAGATATTGTCTCCAAGGACTAAGGCAACTTTATCCTTTCCAATAAACTCTTCACCAATGATAAAGGCTTGTGCTAGCCCGTCTGGGCTAGGTTGCACCGCGTAAGTAATTTGACATCCCACATGCGATCCATCTCCCAATAACTTTTGAAAAGCTGCAGAATCTTCTGGAGTGGTAATTATCAAGATTTCCTGAATGCCCGCCATCATCAAAACTGACAAGGGGTAGTAAATCATGGGTTTATCGTAGACCGGCATGAGTTGCTTACTCACTGCGATGGTAAGGGGATACAAACGTGTTCCGGAGCCCCCTGCTAAAATGATTCCTTTCATAGAAAAATAATAAGTCAAAGGTCAAAGGTACTACCCCGGAAAGATTTAAAAAAGAATAATTTAAGAAGGAAGGACTAGATGCACAGAAAGTAAAAAATGAAGTATTTAAAACAGGAGTATCGAGGAGAAAGGATATTTTTGATTTCTAATCCTGCATTCCATGAAAATCAAAAACTTTTACGTTCTAGTTTTTACAAGTCTATTAGCCTACGGCTGCAGCCAGCAGGAAGTAAAATTTATGCCGAACAACTTAGAGCAATACCGCCCTGACTTCCATTTCTCTCCTGAAAAAGGATGGATGAATGATCCCAATGGACTGGTATACATTGATGGAGAATACCATTTATTTTTCCAACATTACCCGGATAGTACAGTATGGGGTCCTATGCATTGGGGACATGCAGTATCCAAAGACTTAGTTCACTGGGAGGAATTGCCCATTGCCCTTTTTCCCGATAGTTTGGGCTATATTTTTTCTGGTAGCGCAGTCTATGATTCCGCAAATACTTCTGGGCTAGGAAGCACAGAAACACCCCCATTGGTAGCACTATTTACCTACCACAACATGGAAGGAGAAAAAGCCAAGACCATAGATTTTCAAACGCAAGGGCTCGCCTTTTCATTAGATAAAGGCCAGACTTGGCAAAAGTATGAGGGAAACCCCGTGCTTAAGAATCCAGGAATTCGGGATTTTCGGGATCCAAAAATCACCCAAGTCACCCAAGCAGATGGAAAGTCAACTTGGGTAATGACCCTTGCCGCACGTGATCGAGTACACTTTTATGAGTCCGCCAACCTGAAAGAATGGACATTCCTAGGTGAATTTGGTAAGAATGAGGGAGCACATGGAGGCGTATGGGAATGTCCTGATCTACTGTCCATGACAGCCCCAGATGGAAGCCAAAAATGGGTGGTGTTGGTCAGCATAAATCCAGGAGGCCCTCAAAAAGGTTCGGCCACTCAATACTTCATCGGGGACTTCAAGCAGGGCGTATTTACTCCTGACGATACCATGATCCGCTGGTTGGATTATGGTCCAGACAATTATGCTGGGGTTACCTGGGCCAACCTCCCCAAGGAGCAAAACCGAACCCTCTGGATTGGTTGGATGAGCAACTGGGACTATGCACAGGTAGTTCCCACGACGACTTGGCGATCTGCGCTAACCTTGCCTCGTGAGATCAGTTTATTTGATGTGGACGGAACACTCTTGGTGAAGTCAGCCCCCGCTAAAGAATTGGGAGGGTTGAAAGGAACTTCGTACAGCATTTCGGGAAAAGAATCCTTACTACCGAGTGCTGCAGTAGAGATCTTGGCAGAAGTAAGCGGCGAGGACAGTTTCTCCATGCTCCTCTCCAACGAACTTGGAGAAGAGGTAGCAATAACCAAAGAAATGGGCTTGGTGACCGTGGATCGAAGAAAGGCAGGCAAAGGCAACTTCAACAGAGATTTTGCAGCGGCACATTCTGCGCCCATGTCCTGGAAAGCAGAATCGATACGCATCTTCTTGGATGCTTCTTCGATTGAAGTATTTGTAAATGATGGGGAATTGGTCCTGACTTCCCTCCTTTTCCCAACTTCACCTTGGAAAAAAATAGAAGTCATCCAAGGGCTTGAAGATGTGAAAATCTTGGATTTACAGGATTCATCAACTCCATCTCTGGAAAAAAAATAAAGAAACTGCGGAAATTCTAGTCCTGGTATTGATGGCAAACAAACTTAGAAAAGCTATCCAATCCCTGCCGACTAATTTCAACTATGTCAGCAGGTTACACTTAGGTGTTTAAGTGATTCTATCAAAAAATAGAATTCAGACCATTCGGTTTTTTACGGGTGTAACTGGAATTTTAGTTGTTTGTTCTGAAAAAAAAGTGGTATTCTTGGAATATAAACAGAATGGCATGACCGAGGCCTTCTTTTCACAAGAATCTCGAAAATTGCCTGTTTGTAGAAGAGAACAATCAATTTGAAAAATCTAAAAAGTTTAGATTTTTGCCAATTAACGTACATTATTTATGAAAAAAGAGGCTTGGGGCTCGCGTGTTGGGCTTATTTTGGCCATGGCAGGAAATGCTGTAGGTCTTGGAAACTTCCTCAGGTTTCCAGTTCAAGCAGTTCAAAATGGAGGGGGAGCCT
>CANGUK010000154.1 GCA_947457095.1 Cyclobacteriaceae bacterium | reverse complement strand
TATGCTCGTGCACTCCTCGACCCGTTTTTCCCATAAATCCCGTAGAATGGCATTCATCCGTCATTACTAAAGCTTGGTATTTTTCGGCTAAGGCCACGATTTTATCCAACTGTGCAATAGTACCGTCCATAGAGAAGACTCCGTCTGTGACTATGATTTTTTGCTGTGCACCAGCCGCAATGGCATCCTGAAGTTGCTTCTCCAGGTCTTCCATATTGTTGTGCTCGTATCGGTAGCGCATGGCCTTGCAAAGACGAACCCCATCAATGATGGAGGCATGATTCAATGCATCTGAAATAATGGCATCCTCCGCACCAAACAAAGGTTCAAATACACCCCCGTTCGCATCAAAAGCCGCAGCATACAAAATGGTGTCCTCTGTGCCCAAAAATTCAGAGAGCTTTTTTTCTAATTCTTTATGGATATCCTGCGTACCGCAAATAAATCGGACAGAGGACATTCCAAAGCCGTGGGAATCGATGGCGTCTTTTGCCGCCTGAATCACTCGGGGATGCGAAGAAAGCCCTAGGTAATTGTTTGCACAAAAATTCAACACCCGCTTTCCTCCAGCAATGGTGATTTCAGCTGCTTGTGGAGAGGTAATGATGCGCTCTCTCTTAAACAAACCTGCTTCCTCGATGGAGTGTAATTCTTGTTGTAATTTGGGTTTAAACTGCTCGTACATGGTCAATTGATTAGGAATTAATCTTGGCAAAATTTCAAGTTCCGCTGATCAAAAATCCGCTTAGAACAGGTGAATTTTATTATTTTTGCGCAAGTAAACCCAAATATAAAACAAAAACCCTCACGGTAACCACGGGTTTTTTGAAACACCACCCTATGGACAAAATCCTTGTAATTGGAGCAGCTGGGCAACTAGGCTCAGAATTAACCCGAGCGTTAGTAGATCAATTTGGCGGAGACCAAGTAATCGCTACTGACTTAAGAGCCTCTGCAAGCACTCTTTTCCCTTACTGCAGATTTGAAGTATTGGATGTGATGGACAAGGAAGCCTTGGGAGCTTTGGTGAAAAAGGAACGGGTAACTCAAATCTACCACCTCGCAGCAGTGCTTTCCGCAACTGGTGAAAAAAATCCACAGTTTGCTTGGCAGCTCAACATGGAAAGTCTACTCCATGTGTTGGAACTCGCCAAAGAATGTGGGTTGGATAAAATCTATTGGCCATCTTCCATTGCTGTTTTTGGTCCCAGCACCCCAAAGGTCAATACCCCGCAGTTTTGCGAAAAAGACCCAAACACGGTCTATGGAATTAGCAAACTTGCTGGTGAGGGTTGGTGCAACTACTACTTCGAAAAATATGGAGTAGATGTACGAAGCCTTCGCTATCCAGGATTGATTGGTTACAAATCTTTACCGGGCGGCGGCACCACAGACTATGCGGTGGATATATACCACAAGGCTATCGCAAAGCAGCCCTTCACCTGTTTCTTGAGCGAGGATACCTACCTCCCCATGATGTACATGCCGGATGCCATTAAGGCTACCCTAGATTTGATGAACGCTCCAAAAGAAGCAGTAAAAATCCGATCGAGCTACAACCTAGCAGGGATGAGTTTTTCTCCGAAGGAGATTTTTGAAAGTATCAAAAAAGAGGTACCTAGTTTTGAAATCAATTACCAGGTGGATTTCCGTCAATTCATTGCGGACTCTTGGCCAGATAGCATTGATGACAGCCGAGCTAGAGCAGATTGGGGTTGGAAGCCTTCCTATGACCTAGATAGCATGAGCAGGGATATCTTGAAGCACTTGCCGGCATTTTTCCCGCCGCAATCTTAAATCCCTTTGCAGAATTAGGCTGGGCTACTAGAAAGCGCTTTACTTGAGTTTTGCAGCAATCTGCTCGGGCACAAATCCCAAGGTGACACTTCCATCGGCATATTCAATCAAAGGTCTTTTGATCATGCTCGGTTGAGCCATTAAAATCGGAAGTGCTGTTGACTCCTGCAGTACCGCATCTTTCTGTGCATCCTCCAACTTCTTGTAGGTAGTCCCTTGCCGATTGACCAAGGTTTCCAAACTAGTTTTGGACAGGAAGTTACGAAGCAGATCCGCACTAGGAGCCTGCTTTTTGTAATCGATAAACTCGTAAGAAATACCCTTTTCCTCCAGGAAGGCAAAGGTTTTCTTCATCGTATCGCAATTTTTTATGCCGTAAACTTTCACTACTTCTCCCCTTTTAATGAATTTCTTTCATGCTTTCTTCATGCGCTTGAAGGACCTTACCAATCAGTTCGTCCGTCAAGGCAGTCGATAAAAATAGGCTTTCAAACTGTGAGGGAGCCAAATAAACGCCTCGCTTCAACATGCTTTGGAAATAGCGTCCAAAAAGTTGGGTGTCGGATTTCTTTGCCGATTCAAAATCTGTGACCGGTGCTGATGTAAAGAACAGGGAATACATGCTCCCCAATTGATTGAGGGTGTAATCCAATCCCAAATTGGCATTGATTTCCTTAATCCCTGCGCAGAGTTGATTTCCGATCGTTTCCAATCGAGCATACACTTCGGGATGGCTGTCTAGGTGGCGAAGCATGGCCAATCCTGCTGCCATCGCAATTGGGTTGCCAGAAAGGGTTCCCGCTTGGTAAACGGGTCCTGCTGGGGAGACAAAGTCCATGATCTCTTTTTTTCCACCATAGGCCCCTACTGGCATGCCGCCACCAATAATCTTCCCAAGCGTAGTCAAATCCGGAATAACACCAAAGCGCTCCTGGGCCCCGCCTTTGGCTAATCGAAAACCCGACATCACCTCATCAAAAATCAAGACGATTCCCTCGCGGGTACAGATTTCACGTAGGCCTTCTAGGTAGCCTGGTTGGGGCAAGGTCAAGCCCATATTTCCCGCCACTGGCTCCAAAATCAAGGCAGCAATTTCACCTTTGTTCGCATCAACTAAGGACTCTATAGCTGGTAAATCATTGTAAGGGGCTAAAAGCGTATCCTTGGCTGTTCCGATGGTGACTCCTGGGGAATCAGGGTGTCCCATGGTAATCGCACCAGATCCCGCTGCAATAAGAAAAGAATCCCCATGTCCATGGTAGTGCCCTTCCATCTTGATGATTTTATCTCTTCCGGTGTACCCTCTCGCCACTCGAATCGCAGACATGGTCGCTTCAGTACCCGAATTGACCATGCGCACCTTTTCAAGGGAAGGTACCATCTGAACCAATAGCTCCGCCATTTCTACCTCGCGAGCCGTCGGTGCTCCAAAGGAGGTACCATCCTCCATGGCACGAATTACCGCTTCTCGGATAAGTGGGGAATTGTGTCCCAAAAGCATAGGGCCCCAACTGTTGATTAATTCGATGTACGAATTTCCGTCCTCATCGTAAATAAATG
>CANGUK010000153.1 GCA_947457095.1 Cyclobacteriaceae bacterium | reverse complement strand
ATGACAGGACAAATCCTTCATGTGGATGGAGGAATGTCACATCTAAAATAAATTAAAACAATTTTACTCCTATTTTTGTAGTGTGTACGGGTATGGTCCCGAGAAGAAAGCATTGTGATTATGAAGACACCTCCTGAATCATTTCTACTATTCAAGGAAGAATTGGTTAAGGCCCAACTGGAGAAGGAAAGGCTGAAGTTGTATTACGAACAACAATTGACTGAGGTCAACCAAGAACTGCTACGTTTGAAAGAGCAGATTCAATCCCAACAGGACATGATGCGTACGACTTTGGAGTATGCATCCAACTTGGAGATTCGATTGACAGAAGTCAAGGAAGAAGTGTCTCAAGCCACTACTTCACAGAGAAAAACCATTTACTAATTCTATCCTACTAGACATGAACGAGACACTATCTTATCCAGGAATTATGGACTTTGATCTTGCTTTTGAGCAGCGGTATGCCAGAGTTTGGAGCAATCCTATTCGAAAAATTGTAATCTGTGAATTGCTCACTGATTATGTTCCTATAGAGGATTTTAAGGAGATTTTCACCGATATCGGGGAACTCGTAAAAGAAGGAGACTTCACAAAATTTATTTTTGATAAGCGTGCCTTGAGAGCCTTTCATCAGCCGACCATGGAGTGGTATTTTATCCATTGGAAAAAGGAGATGCTCGGTTATGGAGTGAAGACGCACCGCAAAATTCTTCCTGCCGAAAAGTGGTTTGAGAAGATGGTTCAAATTGCCAAAGCACAAATCCTTACCCAGTACCCAGACAACATCATCGACCAGTTGGATATTGCTTACTGCGATACCCTAGAGGCAGCGATTTTGTCCTAATGCGGAAATTTGATTCGGTACAACTTGCGCAACTTGATGCTTCCTACAGGAGGAATCTGATCAATTGCCTTCCCGGATACAAGCCTCTACAGTTGATCGGTACTCAAAACGCTACAGGTGTACCCAATCTTGCCCTTTTCTCACAGATTATTCACCTTGGTGCAGCGCCTCCGCTGATAGGAGTTTTATTCCGACCCCATACTGTCAAGCGGGATACCCTAGAAAATATACTAGAAACTCGAAGTTTCACCCTGAATCAGGTCCTTCCAGAATGGCATGTCCAAGCCCATTGGACGGCTGCGAATTGGGAAGGAAACGAGTTTGAGTCCACAGGTTTAAAAGAAGAGCGAAAGGAGGGTTTTCCTGCACCATTTGTGGAAGGTAGCTCCGTACAACTCGGCTGCGTACTTGAAGAAGTGCAGACGCTTCAAATCAACCAAACGGTATTGGTCATCGCACGGATCGAACAAGTTTTTGTGGCCGAAAAAGGCTTGCGTGAAGATGGTACGCTCGATTACGACGCACTGGGAACCGTATCAGTGACGGGATTGGATGAGTACCACCAGGGCCATTCGTTAGGCAGACTTTCCTACCCAAAGCCAGGAATTTACCCTTCCAAAATTTAAGTTGCTTGTATTCGGAAGTATGGGTTTATTTACCAACTCGTGACTATTCTTGAACTCACCGAATCTGGGCTGTATTGTCCTCCTGCTGACCTCTTTATTGACCCTTGGAGGCCAGTAAAAAAGGCAGTAATCACTCATGCCCATGCAGACCATGCGCGTAGAGGGATGAAGCAGTACTTGGCCCACCATCAGTCCCGAGAAGTAATGAAGTTGCGCCTAGGAAAGGACATCAACTTGCAGACCATAGGGTATGGAGAGCCCATTTTAATTCAGGGCGTACAAATTTCCCTGCATCCAGCAGGGCATATCCCAGGCTCGGCCCAGGTACGACTGGAATACCAAGGAAAGGTGGCTGTTGTCAGTGGAGATTACAAGGTGGAGGAGGATGGGCTTTCTACTCCCTTTGAACCAGTAAAATGCCATGAGTTTGTGTCTGAATGTACCTTCGGGATGCCGATTTATGACTGGGAACCACAGGAAGAAGTATTCAAACAAATCAATGCTTGGTGGAAGAGTAATGCAGAGCAGGGGCTTAATTCCGTTATTTTCGCCTACTCCCTGGGTAAAGCCCAGCGTGTTTTGACGCACCTGCAGCCCGAAATTGGGGATATTTTTGTACATGGGGTGATTGCCAATACCAACGAGGCTTTGGCAGCGGATGGACTTATACTTCCAGAAGCTACCCGGGTAAATCAAGACTTGCCCAAGTCCGCCTTCAAGGGTGCTCTTATTATTGCTCCCCCCGCAGTCATGAACACTTCCTGGATGAATCGTTTTGCACCGTACCGCACTGCCAATTGCTCGGGCTGGATGAATGTGCGTGGCATTCGTCGAAGGAGCTCACTCGATCGTGGATTTGTGCTTTCAGACCATGCGGATTGGAAGGGATTGATCTCGGCGATTCAGGCCACTGAAGCAGAAAAAGTGTATTTGACGCATGGGAGTACTGCTATTTTTGGAAAATTTCTGCAAGAAGAAAAAGGAATCGATGCTGTTTCACTTCAAACCCTCTTTGGGGAAGAAGAAAAAGAATAGGAAATGAGGCCCTAGGTACATCTTGTTTTTGTACCCATTCGTTACTCCCAATCCTATACTTGGGCCTTTCAATAATTTATAAGTTAAGAAATTGATATACTGATGGTTAATCGCCTGAATTAGGTCTTCGATTTAAAATTTTCTCCATTGGTTTTAGCAAGCGGATAGCAGTGCTTACCTTTGCGCATGGCTCAACAAATCCTCATCCTCGATTTCGGTTCCCAGTACACCCAGCTCATCGCTAGACGCGTGCGCGAACTCAATGTGTATTGCGAAATTCACCCCTACAACAAGGTTCCTGAACTTACTCCTGATATCAAAGGAATCATCCTTTCAGGTTCTCCTTGCTCGGTGCGTGACGAAGGAGCTCCCGATGTAAATACGGATGCATTTCGAGGCAAATTACCTTTGTTGGGCGTATGCTACGGGGCTCAATTGCTAGCCAGCAAGTACGGAGGAGAGGTATTGCCATCGACCATTAGAGAGTATGGCCGAGCTAACCTTGACCAGATCGATTTGCATCAGGATTTGTTGAAGGAAATGACCCACGGCTCCCAAGTTTGGATGTCACATGGAGATACCATTAAGGAAGTTCCTGCGGGATTTGAAGTAATCGCAAGTACGGAGTCTGTCCGTGTGGCGGCATTCAAGGTGCAGGGTGAGTCTACCTATGGCATCCAGTTTCACCCTGAAGTAACCCATTCCTTAGAAGGCAAAAACCTAATTCGAAACTTTGTGGTAGGGATCTGTGGATGTAGCCAAGACTGGACCTCCGATACCTTTATCGATTCCACCGTTGCGGATTTGAAGAAAAAAATTGGAGCCGATAAAGTGGTGATGGGCCTTTCAGGTGGAGTT
>CANGUK010000152.1 GCA_947457095.1 Cyclobacteriaceae bacterium | reverse complement strand
TCGATCTCCGAGGTAGGTTTTGATAAAGTCCATGTCCCAAACTTCTCCTTGTTCCAGCAACAAAAAATCAGGTGTGTAAAAGCGATCTAGCAATTCCGCCCGGTAGCCAGAGAATAAAGAATCAAAAGAATTCTGAATCAGTTGCTGAATTTCCTGCGCATCATTTGGTTTAGTTGAATTTTGCGCCAGCGCTGTGATTTGAAAAATTAAGGAAAGGATGAAGATTAAGTAGATTTTTTTCATTTGAAGAGGATGATGATGTCTTTGGAAGTAAATTCTACCTGATTGACAATTCAGAGTAGAGAGGGTTTAAAATTAAGGTAAGAAAAAGTATAGGCACAAAAAAAAGTCAGCAAAGTGCTGACTTTTAAATAAGGGTGAAGTAGAACTTACTTAGGTAAAATTACACCTTCTACCACGTGAACTACGCCATTGCTTCCAGCTAGGTCAGCAGCAATTACCTTAGTTCCGTTGATGGTCACTACGCCATTTTTGATGGCTACAGTCAATTCCTGACCATTCAAAGTGGCGACTTTCTGACCATCCGTCAATTGGCTAGACAATACGTTGCCAGCTACCACATGGTAAGTAAGGATAGAAGTCAATTTCTCTTTGTTTTCAGGCTTCAATAGATTTTCTACTGTTCCTGCTGGCAAAGCTGCAAAAGCGGCGTTGTTAGGAGCAAATACAGTAAATGGACCTGTTCCACTCAATGTTTCTGCAAGACCAGCAGTAGTTACTGCAGTTACAAGGGTCGTGTGATCAGAAGATCCAACTGCGATGTCTACGACAGTGTTGGAAACCACTTCCTCAACCACTACAGTGGAATCAGCAGTTTCTTCAGCTTGTTCTTTAGGAGCAGTACAACTTACAATGCTAGTTGCAGCGAAGGCTACAAGAGCTAGGGATACTAATTTGATTTTTTTCATTGGTCTAGTTTTTTTTAGTGTTTACAGATACCAAACTATAAACCTGGAAATAAGTTTAAAATAAAAAGAAAATCAGAGAGTTAGAATAAAAAAAAGCCCTCTGTTTTGGGATGACAGAGGGCTAATTTTATTCAATATCCTGATTTCAAAGGTGGTGGGCCATCTGGCACGATTCCTTTGTAGACATAGTCTCCTTTCTTTTGCTTGAATTCTGCTTTGATTTCGTTACGCAGGGTTTCGTTTTGGTAGAGGTCTACCATGGTCATCGCCAAGGCCTTGGAAGCATAGCCCATGCCCTTATGACCTATAGACATGCCTACTGAAGCTACTACTGCCCAGGAGTGCCAAGGTGTTCCGGTAGGGGCAACAGTGGCTCCCATACGGATAGTGGGTACGACCCAACTCACATCCCCAACATCCGTGCTGCCACCCATGCTGTGTTCCTGTGTTTCTTCCATGGGCTTGATTTCAGAAATCACACCCACTTGTGGCTTGCCATTTGCTTCCTGAATTTTTTTGGCAAATGCTTGTTCCTCTTCGGTGTAAGAAATTGCTCCCAAGGACTCAATGTTTTTTTGCATGATGGCCGATCCAGTACGGTTTACCAAAATTTCATGCACGCCAGACACCAAAGTAACCTTATGGTCTACATTGGCCATGATAGCAGCGCCGGAAGCCATTTTCTCTACTTGCTTCCAAACAGGCAATAAGCCTTCTCTGCTCGTGTCACGTACCCGAACCCACAACCTGCTGTAATCGGGCACCACGTTGACTACTTTTCCACCGTCTTGAATATGGTAGTGAATGCGAACGGTAGGCTTGATGTGCTCTCTATAGTAGTTGATTCCATTGGTGTACAATTCAAGGGCATCGGAGGCAGATCTACCATTCCATGGATCACCTGATGCATGTGCAGTTTGGCCGTTAAATTCCACCAAAAAGTCCACCAAGGCCAATCCTTTTTGAACTTCAGTCTTGGTTTCATCGGCTGGGTGCCAGTCCATCATGATGTCTACATCATCCATCAATCCTGCACGGATCATCCAAAGCTTTCCAAAATACTTTTCTTCTGCAGGAGTTCCATAAAAACGGATGGTTCCTTTAAGTTGACCGGAGGCGATCAGGTTTTTGATGGCTGAAGCAGCTCCCAAGGAGGCTACGCCAAAAAGGTTGTGTCCGCAACCGTGACCTGGAGCTCCAGCATGAAGTGGGCTTTTAAATGGAACTTTGTTTTGAGATAGACCAGGGAGACCATCAAATTCACCCATAATGCCGATTATTGGAGCGCCAGAACCGTATTCTGCTACGAAAGCAGTAGGAATTTCTCCTACACCTCGAGTGACTTTAAAGCCTAACTTTTCAGCGTAAGCCGATAGTGCCGCAGATGACTGAGTCTCTTGGAATGCGATTTCTTCAAAAGACCAGATCTTATCACTGAGTTCGGTCATGTCTGCAAATTGTGCGTCGATACTTTGCTGAACCGACTGCTTGAGAGGATCTGCTTTGGGTGATCCTTTTTTCTGTGCCAGGATTGGGTTGCCAATCGCTAGGAGAACAAGTAGGAGGAATGAACTTCTTTTCATTTGTAAACGGGAATAGGGGTGAAATTGAATAAGTAAGATAAGAAGGGTTTTGGATTCCCTAAAATTTAATTGATGAGAGGTAGCGTTCCGCTTGGATTTGAGGACTTGGAGGTGATACATTTAAGCCATAGAAATGATGCTAACTAACTAATTACGGGTATTATGAATTTCCATTTTTTTTCTGACTTTGAGTCAATGAGTAAGCGGGGCTTTGAATGGATCAAAGAAGCAGTGGATAAAAAGCCCAATCTTTTATTCTGTGTGGCCAGTGGTGGGTCTCCTTCAGGGAGCTATGCCAAGCTTGCGGCCTACAGGGAGCAGCATCCTGAGTTCGGCTCAGCCCTGCGGATAATAAAATAGGACGAATAGGGCGGGCTTGAAGCCAATTCTCCCTTTACTTCTGAATTAGATGTGCAACGGAAGTTTGTGCAGCCCATTGGAATTTCATCGGATCGATATTGGACTTTGGACCCTTACACTCAGGATCCGGAAGGAGAATGTGCAGCAATGGAGCAGGTATTGGAGCGAGAAGGTCCCTTAGATATTTGCATTTTGGGTATTGGAGTGAATGGGCATATTGCCTTGAACGAACCAGGGGAGGAGCAACAGTTGCCCTTCCATGTATGCCAACTTGCCGAATCGACTTTAGCCAATGGCATGCTGAAAAACTTGCAGCAGCCCCCCAGTTTTGGCATGACGATAGGCCTTCGAGGAATCTTGCAGGCTAAACTCATCTTACTTTTTGTAGCAGGGTCAGGCAAAAAAGAGGCTTTTGAGCAGTTGAAACAAGAGCAAGTACGAGGTCAATTTCCTGCTTCTTTCTTGTGGTTGCATCCCAATGTGCAGGTGCTAGTGGATCAAACAGCCGTTTAAACCTTCACTAGCTATATTTATGTGTTTGATAGCGAAGGAGATACTTGCCTTTTATTAAAAAAATAAAGTTGATTTATTGCGGATAAGTTCCGTTTTTCTACCTTTGCACCACTTCAAAAGTGAAGGGAAACGGAGTGGTAGTTCAGCTGGTTAGAATGCCTGCCTGTCACGCAGGAGGTCGCGGGT
>CANGUK010000151.1 GCA_947457095.1 Cyclobacteriaceae bacterium | reverse complement strand
GTAAGATATAAATTTTGTAGTGGATTTAGAGAACACTTTTTTATGCATCAGTTCTTCTTCCGACTATTTTTCATGACGCTATTTTATCTTAAAAAGGATCATCGCTCACCCAAACAACTAACGAATTGAAAATTAACCGCCTAGTTTTTCTTATAGTATCTCACATACGCTATCCATTGTCCATCGGGAGACCAACTGTGTACATTGATGGTTCCTTGCCCGCCAAAAAATACAGGTGTCAGGTCCCTACTTTGTCTAGTATTCAAGTCAAACAGTCGCAGCTTTACTTCTTTGCCAAATGGATGGGACCCTTTTTGATCCTCCAAATAGGAAATATAAACTAGCGTTTGATTGTCTGGGGAAGGGTGGGGAAACCAATTGTCATAGGAATCAAAAGTTAATTGCTCTGGACTACTCCCATCAGCCTTCATTCGATACAAATGCATCCGCCCCGTTCGGTGGGAATTAAAATAGATCCACTGTCCATCGTAGGAATACTCTGGGCCATCATCCAAGCCCTCTTCTGTGGTCAGGCGAACTTCCTCTCCACCTAGTGTAGGTACCCGATAAACATCCCATTTCCCTTCTCTTTGGGCACAATACACCAAATAGGATCCATCTGGACTGATTCCATGCCAGTAACTAGGGTAATTTGGAGTGATTAACTTAGGTATTCCACCTTCAAGTGGGACGGTATAAATTCTGGACCCTAAGCCTTTTTCATTTTTGCTGTAAATAAGGGTTTTTCCATCAAAACTGAGTCCATGGTCATTGTTTAGGGTGGAAATAACGCCTTCTTGAACAAACCCTAAACTCCGACCATTCAAGTCAATTTTTTCCAATAGTCCTCCCGAATTGATGAGCAAATAGGATCCCTCTCTGGACCAATTAGGAGCTTCAAAATGTCGATTTTGACGAAGTAAACTTCTCTCTTCACCCGTCATGACATTTAGGATAACAAGCTCACTTGCTATGTTTTCTTGAACTTGTGCATCTACATGTCCACCAAATAGAAGGAATAAACCGAGCACTACTGATTTCCTCATGATTATCTTTTAGTATTGATTTTCATGAAGTTAGCAGTAAATTATTTTTTCAGTTTACCACCTGTACCCAAAAATTATCCTTCGGTAAAAATCTCCCTATCTCCCAAATAGGTTGCTCGTGCAAGCGCATGGTCTCCTCAAACCAGGCCTTATCCTCTGCACCAACGGAAATCAATAATCCTCCGCTTGTTTGGGGATCGCACAGGGGTACCAGCTCCATGCCATTCACTCCTGTTACCTTGGAATTGAAGGCATTCCAATTTCGATAGGTATTATCTGGAAATACAAACTGCTGGATGTAGTCAGCCACTCCTTCGATCAGTGGCAACTTTTTAAACTCCAGCTGCAAGGTGATTCCTGCTCCTTCAGCCATTTCTAGCGCATGTCCTAGCAAGCCAAATCCTGTGACGTCTGTGAGGGCATGCACCTCCTCGTGGTTGCCTAAAACCTCACCTATGGAATTGAGTTGGCAGGCGATATCAACCAAGTTTCGGTAGTCTCGATCGTTGATTTTCTGTCGTTTAAGCGCGGTAGCCAATACACCAATGCCCAATGGCTTGGTCAAAAACAACAAATCCCCCTCCTTGCTCCCGGTATTTTTCTTGATTTTTCTCGGATGTACCAAGCCATTCACAGAAAGCCCAAAAATGGGATCCTTGGCAGCAATGGAATGTCCCCCTGCCAGTTCTATCCCAGCTTGAGAACAAGCCAATTTGGCTCCTCCCAGCACTTTGGCTGCAAGTTCGGGAGCTAGCTTCTCGACTGGCCAACTCAAAATTGCATTTGCGAAAAGGGGTTTGCCTCCCATGGCATACACATCCGAGATGGCATTAGTTGCTGCAATACGTCCAAAGTCAAACGGATCATCCACAATCGGGGTGAAAAAATCTACGGTATTGATGATTGCAATATCCTCGGATACCTGATACACTGCCGCATCGTCCTTGCTTGAATTCCCTACAAGTAGCCGTGGGTCAGCCTGTACGAAGGAGCCGCTCGCTCCAAGAATTTGGTCCAATACTGCAGGAGCAATTTTGCAACCACAGCCTGATCCTTCACTCCACTCAGTCAATCGAATGGCTTGTTCCATAGCTTTTTGGTTTTGTTTGTAAAAGTAGGTCTACCTGCTCCACTATGTTTTTTCCTTCGAGGTTTAGTCGAGTAGTTTTTGAAGGTTCGTGTCGCTGCAAGTCAAAATCATAGGTCTTGTCGTAATAGCCTAGCAGGATAGCAATCCATATCTCTGACTGCCCTGCTTGGATTGCCTCTAATGCCTGCTTGGTTCGATCTCCTCCTAGGCGCTTGTGCAATCGCTGTACAGCAGCTAGGAGTTTTTCCTGGTCCAGATGTGCATATTCACTCGCAATGTGAGCACTACGTTCGGCCTCGGATTTTTCTACTTCAATACGTGGACTTTGGGTCATCTGCATGTAAAAGTCATCCGGTAGGATGATGCGTCCAATTTTTCGACTCTCATTTTCCACCCAGAGTGCTTTGAGGGGATTTATTCCTCGTAATTCTTCCGCCATAAGATTTTCAAATTGTTCCACAGTAGGTTGAGCAGGCTGTCCAATGGCCCCAAAGGAGGATCCTTTGTGATTCGCTAGTCCCTCAAGATCGATGACTTGTTCGCCTCGTTCTTTGAGTTGACGGAGCAATACCGTCTTTCCTGCGCCTGTTTGGCCTCCCAAGACCAGGATAGGGAATGGGCTTCTCACCCAAGAAAACGTGAAATTTCGGTAAGTTTTGTATCCTCCCTCGAGTCTAAAAATCTCAAATCCTACCATAGTTAGTAGCCAAGAAAGTATCTGACTTCGCATTCCTCCTCGCCAGCAATAAAGGATCAGTTTTTTATCTGGAAATAGTCGTAAGGCCTCTTTTTGAATGAGGTGAAACCGCGGTCCTACCAATTCAAAACCCTTGAGGGTTGCTTTTTCCGCACCTGCATTCTTGTAAAGCGTGCCAACTGTAATGCGTTCAGCGTTGTTGAGGATGGGGAGATTGACTGCTCCAGGAATATGACTTTGTTCAAACTCTCCCTCACTACGGGCATCTACCACAGGCAGTTGCTGGCGCAATGTCCAAAATTGGTCAAGAGATAGAAGTACTTCAGCCATGGAGTTAGGGAAGATAAAAAAAGCCGCAAAGATTTCTTTACGGCTTTCGGGAATGCTGGTGATTAAATTAAAGCTGTGCGTCTAGCTTTTGGGCCAAAACTGCTTTTGGAACAGCGCCTACTTGCTTATCAACGATTTCTCCTCCTTTAAAAAATAGGAGGGTAGGAATGGAACGAATGCCAAAAGCCTGCGCTACAGAAGGATTGGCATCTACATCCACCTTTCCAATTACTGCTTTTCCTTCGTAATCTGACGCCAATTCTTCGACTACTGGGCCAATCATTTTGCAAGGGCCACACCATTCTGCCCAAAAATCGACCAAAACGGGTACGGATGATTGCAAGACGTCGTTTTGAAAGGTTGCGTCGGTTGTTTGTCCTAAAGCCATAAAAAATCCTTGTTTAAAATGTCTGCTGTACCTTCCCATTTTTCAGTTCAAACGGTCAACGGTATTTCTACAAGTTCTGGCCCTTCTGTCCACAGTAAAAATGTGCGTACAGAATGGTTTGGGTATAGTTGCTGAACAGCCTTTGCATAATCATCAAGTTGCCGCCGATAAACAGAGGGGATGCTGTTTGAAACCAACCCTGTTTTGTAATCTATAATGAAAGCTGTGGTGTCGGTC
>CANGUK010000150.1 GCA_947457095.1 Cyclobacteriaceae bacterium | reverse complement strand
GTCAAGTATTACTACTCAACTTGCCGCTCGACTTGCATGTATTAGGCCTGCCGCTAGCGTTCATCCTGAGCCAGGATCAAACTCTCCATTGTATGTTGTCTATTTTATAAGTCCGTCTACAGGTAAAGCATACCCATAAACAACCTCTTTCTCAGGTTAATCTTTTTTGCCTTACATCACTTCAAAGAACTTTTTTTCCAACGATTTTGGAAAATAGCGAGACCCGAGTCCCAAATGCGAGCGCAAAGATCGGATTTAGTTTCTTCTTTACAAAACCTAGTTTTGAAAAAAGTTAGAAAAATCACGAAATCAACACTTAAAATTTCCCGATTCCCAAGACATATTCTTGAACGGGAGTGCAAACATAGCGCACCCAAATAGATTACGCAAGAATTTCAGCAACAAAAATTGCAAACTTTCCTAGGGTTGGAATTTACCCACTAAAAATCAGGGCTTTCCTTTTTTATACAAAGGCACCGTACTACAAGGCTCCCCAAACATCAAGCTCTTCGCCTCTCCTTGAATTAATGACACCAAACGCCCATAGGCATAAAGCGGAATACCCACCTTGCTACATCCCTTCACCACTACCGACCGGTCTTTAAAGGATTCAAGCGGGAGCTTGGACAAGGTATCCTCCACAATGTACTGCTCCAAAGCCTCCAAATCCCCAACAGAATAGCCCTTAGCTATCCCCTCCAAATAGGTGCATACCAACATGTAAGCCCAAGTAGGCACAATCGCATCGGCACTGCAGTTGACTGCCACCCACTTATCGGAAAATTGATTCCAATCCAACCCCTTGAGCGCCACACGAAACTCCTTTTCACGGAGTACCAAGCCCTGGAATAAATATTCAGCAAGATCAAACTGAACCCGCTCCTCCAAAGGGTAAAACTCCTCCATGTTCAACGAAACGATGGCACTGGCAGCAACTCGATTGATCAATTCACTCATAACTTAACAAATGGATTCTTGGACGATTGCAAGGCTTTAAACTCCTTTAAATAATTGGGTACAAAATAGGCTATATCCTCCCAGGCTTGGCAAGTAAATTTTTCAAATGCCAATTGCCCCATATTCTTTGCAGAAAGCGACTGCTCCCAGTTCTCCGGAAAGAAGGCATTCGCATGCTGCATTTCTTCCTTTACCTTTTCCGCTCCATCTCCTACAAAATAGACTTTACCTTTTTCCAAAACGGAAGCAAATACGCCTTCTTCCAAAATCAAGGATTCAATCGAAGTGAGCTCTTCCAAGGTATCTCCAAAGGTCTGGGTATACACTTCCTTGCGGCGCGCATCCAAAACAGCTACTACATACTCCCCTCGTTCTACTAGTTGACTTGCCGCCATGGCTTGCAAGGTATTGATCCCGATTAATGGGATATCCAATCCATATGCAATCCCTTTGGCAGTAGAAACCCCGATCCGAAGTCCTGTGTAAGATCCTGGTCCTTGAGAAACAGCCACTGCATCCAAATCCCCAAAACTCAGCCCTGCTTTTTCAAACACCTCATCTACCAATAACAATAACTTTTCAGCATGGGCCCCCGGCTCCTTAATTTCTGCCAAGGCAAGTAGCCCCCCCCGCTCATGTAGTGCTACCGAACAAATGGAAGTAGAAGTCTCAATGGAAAGTATCCGAGCCATTCCAATTAGGTACTTGGTCCTGACAAAACTTTAATTATCCGCGCTGGCGAAGCGAAGTATTGCTTGGCCAAATCAATCACTGGATCCCCTTGAAGACTTGCTTCAATCATCCCCTCTTGGAAATAATATCGGGAAACGATCTCTTCCCCAAGAATTTTCTTTATCTCTTTTTGATGCGTCTCCAAATCATTTTCCTTGCTATGATTGACCTTAGATTTGATTTGTTCCAACTGCTCTTTGACTTCATTAAAATACGATTCCTTCGACAAATACTTTTCCATGTCTTGAACCGACTTCTCGGCATAGGTCGTGTAATCGTATTCCTTGCCCACCAAGAATTTCTTGAAATCGGCATAGACTTCCTCAGTCACTTGGAATTTGCTTGGACTGACGATCGAAGGGTTTTTATAGAAAAAGGTAGTCGCGTAATCGAAGACATGATTGCCCGCAACCAAGGTGTAAGAAATAGGTGCGTAGGATTTTTCGGTCACCTTTTCGTCCGGCTCAATACCCGCCCCATCCAAAACAATTCTTCCATTGGCAGTTTTAAATGCTTTTCTCAAGGAATCAGGTACCGTGCCCGCAGAGCCCTCTTCCCGCGATTTGGCATAGTCAATGGCTTGGATACAACGTCCGCTTGGGATGTAGTACTTGGCAGTAGTTACTTTGATTTGGGCATTGAAACTCAATGGCAGGGTGGTTTGAACCAATCCTTTACCGAAAGATTTTTGACCCAACAGGACCGCACGGTCGTAATCCTGTAGCGCACCAGCCACAATTTCTGCTGCGGAAGCACTTCGCTCATTGATTAGAACCACCAGCGCAATCTCTTTATCTAAAGGAGTCTTAGTAGTCTTGTAGGTGTAATTGACCTGCTGCAATTTGCCAATGGTCTTCACAACCTCCTTCCCTTTTGGAATAAACAAGTTGACTATCTCTACAGCCTCATTGATTAATCCACCTGGATTGTCTCGCAAGTCCAATACCAATTGCGTTGCGCCCTGAGCCTTCAAGGCAACTAGTGCATTTCGCACCTCAGCAGAAGCATTGGGTGTAAAATCGGAAAGTTTGATGTATCCCGTCTTCTCATCCAACTTCCCATAAAAGGGAACATTCTTTAAACTGATTTTCTTACGGTTCAAGGCGAAGCGTAGGGTATCATCCCCTCGTTTTACAGTCACCGTTACCCCCGTATTTGCTGGTCCTTTCAACAATTCGGAAACCTCAGAAGTAGTCTTCTTCTGAACGGTAATGCTATCTACCTTCAATAGCAGGTCACCAATTCGCATTCCTGCATTTTGAGCGGGAAATCCCGTATAGGGCATCAATACGATATTTCCTTCCCCTCTATTGCCAATCAAGGCCCCTACTCCAGCATATTCTCCCGTAGTAAGCATTCGAAAATCATCCGATTCCTCTTCGGGGATGTATTCCGTATACGGATCCAACTCCTCAAGCATGGCCTGGATTCCTACGGTCAACAACTTTTCGGGGTCAATTTGATCCACATAATAGGTATCCAACTCTCGAATCAGGGTCGCAAAAATATCAATACTCTTCGCGATAGCAAAAAGCCGATCATTCTTGGTTTGGAAAGCAAGAGTACCCCCCAAAAGAAGTAGGGCAAAAACCCAGAGAACTACTGGACGTTTAATTTTTTGAATCATGATTCCCTAAATTTTTAGACAACTCACTCGGTAATCTTTGAAGCACTTGCTTCATTTTCGGCTCAAGCTCGCCGAAACTCATGTTAGCTTCTCCAACAAAAATAAAGCCCAAAAGTAGGCCAGATGGAGGAAGTAGTGATTTATTCAATCGATAGGCTTCTTTCAATCTGCGCTTGATGTAGTTCCTTCCTGTTGCTTTCTTAATTTTCTTCTTGGAAACTGAAAAAAGTACCTGGTTTGGAGATTCTACCAATTCCTCCCCGGCCCAAAACATAATCTTGAATGGGTATAAAAAAAAAGAGGAACCTTTATCGAAAAGTTCCTTTATACTTTTTTCGGCGTGAAGCCGCTCTGATTTTGGAAGTGTATACTCCATTGCAAGAAAGCTATCGTATGGAAACATACGAAAAACTACTCAGAGAATTACTTCTTCAGTGTCTTTTCGTCAGACACAGACAATTTACGTCTGCCTTTTGCTCTTCTGGCTCTCAATACCCTTCTACCGTTTGCAGTCGCCATTCTTTCTCTGAATCCGTGCTTATTTTTTCTCTT
>CANGUK010000149.1 GCA_947457095.1 Cyclobacteriaceae bacterium | reverse complement strand
CCGATTTGATGTAGATGCTGTACCGCATGTGCTTTGCGGTGGGTTTACTAAAGAGGAGACGGAAAACTTGTTGATTGATCTTGATTTTATTGGGGTAGAAAATGTGCTGGCCCTTCGTGGTGATGCGCCCAAGGCAGAGCGCTTTGTAGCCGAACCCAATGGACATGCCTATGCGAGTGAACTCGTGGAGCAGGTGATTCACATGAACCAGGGGAAGTATTTGCACGAAGAAACTGAGCCAAGCTTCCAAACTGATTTTTGTGTGGGTGTAGCCGGTTACCCAGAAAAGCATTTTGAAGCACCAAGCCTCAAATTTGACCTAAAATACCTCAAAGAGAAGGTAGATAAGGGTGCAAGTTATGTGGTGACTCAGATGTTTTTTGACAACAAAAAGTACTTTGACTACGTGGCTAAGGTGCGGGAGGCAGGGATCAATATTCCCATTATTCCAGGGATCAAGCCCATCACTACTTTGGGTCAGATTACAGCCTTGCCTAGAGCCTTCTTCTTAGATTTTCCAGATGAGTTGACTGATGCACTATTCAAGTGTACCACCAATGCTCAAGTGAAGGAAGTGGGCATTGAATGGGCGATCAAGCAGTGCAAGGAACTGATGGATGCCCAAGTACCTAGTTTGCATTTTTACACGATGAGCAAGGCCGAAACGACCTATAAAGTTGCTAAGGAACTCTTCTAAGTGTTCTTGAACAGATTTAAAAAGGGGCTTTTGCCCCTTTTTTATTGGGCTTGACTAGGAACGAGATTCTCCCATTCAAGGAAAAGGGAAGGAATTCCTTTTGATTTTTCAGTAACTTGCCATCATTCAAAGAAAGATAGGTTTACCTATTTCACTTATTGTTTCCATGCTTGAATCCTCCACCAATTCTAAAGTAAAGCGTCTTCGATTTCTTCGAAAGTTCCACCGTTGGATGGGGATACCCTTGATTCTCTTTTTTCTGGTGATCGGAGTGACCTCCATTTTGCTAGCTTGGAAGAAGAAGGCAGAGTTACTACCTCCGACCCTAGAAACTAAGGTGGAAAATGGGACTTGGCTTCGGCCTTCCGAAATAGTTGCCATCGGGGAACAGGAAATGGTCAAATTAGGTGAAGATTCAGCCGTAGACCGAATTGACATTCGCCCGGACAAGGGCACCGCCAAAGTGACCTTTAAGAAGCATTTTACAGAGGTGCAGGTAGATGGGTATTCGGGAGAAGTGCTGTCTATTGCCACTAGACATTCGGATTGGATCGAGAAAGTACACGATGGAAGTATTGTGGATTTTTACACCACTGGCGATGAAGGGGCCAAACTCACCTATTCCACTTTAGTATCCATAGGATTGATTTTGCTCGCCTTTAGTGGATTTTACCTCTGGTATTACCCAAAGTTGCTTCGGAAAATGAAGGAATAGGGAGTTCGATTCAATTAGCCTAAGAGTTTGTATTTTTTACCTGGCAAGGATTGGATGATTCCCTCAAACTCCAAGGAGAGTAATTTCGAGGAAAGCATTCCCAATGGAATTTGGAGCACATGTGCGAGTTGATCCAATTCAGTATCTCCTTTCGTTTGCAGGTGGGTTAAAATTTTGAATTCCTGTTCCTCTCGGCTTGAAAAATCTTGTAGTGGCTTGGGCTTTCGTTCCTCCCCAGGTTTGGACCAGTGTAGCGCCTCCGCAAGGTCTTCGGGGCCTGTGTAGATGGCCGCTTTCATTTTTCGGATAAGTTGGTTGCAGCCCTCAGAGAAAGTGGCTTGAAGATTTCCAGGAACAGCAAATACCTCTTTCTGGTAGCCAAAGGCGAGTTCGGCTGTAATCAGTGCCCCTCCTTTTTTTGCAGCTTCCACTACCAGGAGTGCATCGGATAATAGGGCTATGATTCGATTTCTGGCAGGAAAATTCCCTGGGAGCATCCGACTTCCTGGCCCATATTCACTCATCAAGGCTCCATTTTCCTGTACGAGTTGGGCTGCTGTGCCTTGGTGTACAGCGGGATAGATCAGGTGAATGGGAGAGCCGAGCACTGCAATCGTAGGAAGGCCTAAATTCAGGGCAGATCTGTGGGCTTCAATATCGATTCCATAGGCTAAGCCCGATACAATGCTGGGCTGGTAGGGCAGGAGGTCTTCACAAATTTTCTTGGTGATTGCTCTACCGTAGGGAGTTGCACTCCGCGTTCCCACGATGCCTACCGTTCGAGAAGCATTCAAATCGGCGGTTCCTTTGGTGAAGAGCAGCACAGGCGCATCGGAATTGGCTTTTAAGCGCTTGGGATACTCCTCGTCCAATGCCGTGAGGAGTCTATACCCATCTTTGGTTTGATTTGCGAGTAGGGCTGCTGCTTGGGAAAGTAAGGATTCGCGCTGCTGCCGGATTTCCAGTAATCGCCGACCAATCCGTGGGATTTTGGCTACTTGTGGTTGAGTAAAGGAGAAGAAGGCAAGTGCAGAGCCAGCATAGGCCACAATGGCTTTAAACAAGACTGGACCTACTTTAGGGGCTAATGCGAGGGCAATAAAGTGTTGTCTGTCCTCAGGTGTTGGATCGGGAATGGAGTTCATGCTTCAGGTTGATTAAAAAATCCTTGAGTTCCTGAAGTTTTTGAACTGCTGCTACCTTATCAAATCCTTGTTTCTTCCCTGCTGCGATGACTTCTTGCGCACCTTGGAGGGTGTATCCCTTTTCCTTAACCAAGTGGTACACGTAGCGAATCTTTTGGATGTCGTCCTTCGTGTAGCGTCGGTTGCCTTTTTTGTCTTTTTTGGGACGGATGATGTCAAATTCTCCTTCCCAGTAGCGAATAAGAGAAGCCGCTACTTTAAACATGTCGGCAACTTCTCCGATGGAAAAGTATTTTTTCTCTATTTCTCGCTCTTTGTAAGGCACTGGATGGATGAGTTAAGTAGTTCAGTCTTCAGACAAGGCTCCCAAGGGATAATGAAAAAAGATATCCCAAAATAGAAAAATGTAACCAACTTTTGATATCCCTGCCTCCAATTTTTTTTTTGGAATTCAAGAAGTGCAAAAAGGAATTGATTTTCTGAGAGTTAGTAGCCTTGATATACTCTATCGATTGAGCACTTGCAGCATTTGAACTGCTGCTAATCCAGCTGTTTCGGTTCGCAAACGGCTTTTCCCAAGAGAGACTGCCTGAAATCCATGATCGAACGCGAGTTGAATCTCTTTTGGATCAAAGTCTCCTTCGGGTCCAATGAGGATGAGGTAATTTTCGCCTGCTTTGGCTAGGTCGAGGAGGTGGTGGGGATGATTTTCATCTACGTATGCGATGAACTTCTGGTACTCGGCAAAGTCAGGAGACTTTATTAGTTCGCTGAGTTTGGTTGTTCCATTCAGCGTTGGAGTTCTCCATTTGATGCTCTGCTTACAAGCAGAGATCATTTTTTTATGGAGGCGGTCGACCTTTAAAAAACTCCGTTCTCCATGTAGCGTGTCCAGAAGGGTCAGTTTATGAAATCCTATCTCTGTGATTTTCTCTACCATCCACTCCATGCGGTCAGGGCTTTTGGTAGGGGCTATCGCCAAATGTATGTAGAAGGGATCCTTTTCTGCTTCCTGGCTAGCTAGTACCGTCAAACTCGCCTTTTTTGGATTTGCCTCTTCAAGTATGCAGGTATAAAGCATTCCTTTTCCATCCGTCAGCAGGATTTGGTCTCCTTTTTTTTTGCGAAGCACGCGTACCAAATGCTTCGATTCCTCCTCGTTGAGGTAGGTGGTGGGGCTGCTAATCGATTCTTGAAAAAAAAGCTGCATGGGATGATTGATCTACGAAGACACAAAAAAAGCACAGTTCTTAAAGAAATATGCTTTTATTCTGATTAAGCTTAAGTTAATTAGCCTTTTGAAACCTCCATATTGACGGTTTTACGTTTG
>CANGUK010000148.1 GCA_947457095.1 Cyclobacteriaceae bacterium | reverse complement strand
TACATTTGTATCCTAAACCATTTGCTTAACACCCCAACTCGTGGAAAATTATACGCTTGACCCCATTGAAGATGCCATTGAAGCCATTAAAAATGGTGAAGTGATCATTGGCGTGGACGATGAGGACCGTGAAAATGAAGGCGATTTTGTATGCGCTGCCGAAAAGGTTACCCCTGAGATAATCAACTTTATGGCTACCCACGGACGAGGATTGATCTGTGCACCGTTGATTGAGGATCGATGTGAAAAGTTGGGATTGGACTTGATGGTTGGAAGCAATACGGCCGTATTTGAAACTCCCTTTACCGTATCCGTAGATTTGATTGGGCATGGTTGTACCACAGGTATTTCTGCCTCAGATCGAGCAAAGACCATACAAGCATTGGTAGATGACAGTATCCATCCCAATGAATTGGGCAAGCCAGGTCATATTTTTCCTCTAAAAGCAAAGCGTGGAGGAGTCCTTCGAAGAGCGGGTCATACCGAAGCTGCGATTGACTTTTCACGATTGGCAGGTCTACAGCCTGCAGGTGTGTTGGTCGAAATCATGAACGAAGATGGAACCATGGCACGCTTGGATGACTTGGTGAAGGTGCGCGAGAAATTTCAGCTCAAGCTCGTTTCCATCAAGGATTTAATCGCCTACCGCCTCAAAAATGAATCCTTAATTACCCGAGAAATTGGGGTAGACATGCCTACTGCTTGGGGAAATTTTGATCTTCTTGCCTACCGACAAACCAATACCCAGGAAATTCATTTGGCCCTAATCAAAGGAACCTGGGAAAAAGATGAACCTGTCCTTGTACGTGTACATTCCTCTTGTGCTACGGGAGATATTTTCGGTTCCTGCAGATGTGACTGTGGTCCGCAATTGCATGCTGCCATGGAGCTTGTGGAGCAGGAAGGCAAAGGAGTGGTCTTGTACATGAACCAGGAAGGGAGAGGAATCGGCTTAATCAATAAGTTGAAAGCATACAAACTCCAAGAAGAGGGCATGGACACAGTTCAAGCCAATCTGGCCCTTGGATTACCAATGGATGGAAGAGATTACGGTGTAGGTGCTCAGATTCTTCGAGACTTGGGAGTGTCCAAGATTCGATTGATTTCCAACAATCCTCAGAAGCGCGTAGGATTGCTCGGGTATGGACTTGAGATTGTGGACCAAGTTCCGATCGAGATTCAACCCAACCCACACAATGAAAAATACCTGCAAACCAAGCGGGACAAAATGGGACATACTATTCTAAAATAATAGGGGTGACAGCTGCTAAGTTTTAGAAACTTGAATTGATTGACTCCGTTTGTATACCTGATGCGAAACTTGAAACTATACCTGATCTTGATTTTTATGTGTTTGACCACCCTAGGTTGGGCTCAAACTCGAAATCAATTCCCTTCCCAGATTTGGCACAAAGGCACCTTGAATCTGGCGGATGGGAGTTCCACTTCTGGATTGGTGAAATACGATTTGGAAACCAATCTAGTACAGTTGCAGGCCGAGACGGTGATTACTTTTACCGCCTCCAATGTAACGAGCTTTGATATTTACGATGAAATTTACGGGGGCGTTCGAAAGTTTTATAGCCTTCCCTATGCCTTGAATGGGGATTACGATACTCCCGTATTTTTTGAGGTATTGACTCAGGGAGAGCATATTGCTTTGCTCTGTAGGGAATTCATCGCCACCGATAATAGAGGAATCAACAATTGGGCAGGTGTAGGGATGAACCCGTTTTGGGGACCTCAGACGGTAACAGGGTTCCGGTTGGCCTTTACATATTTTTTTTTGAAAGGTGGCCGGTTGGAGCGCTACAGTGGCAAGAAAAAAGAATTATTTGATTTGCTCTCGGGTTACGACGAAGAAATTCAGCTATACATGCGAAAGAATCGCCTCGAGCATGATCAGCGTGGGGATCTGTTGCGGATTACTTCCTATTACAACGAACTAAAAAACAAGTAAGCATGTCAAAACCTTTGATTCTTGTCTCCAATGACGATGGCATTACCTCTAAAGGAATTCGCGTATTGGTGTCCGTCATGAAGAAATTGGGTGACGTGGTGGTGGTGGCACCAGATAGCCCCCAATCGGGCATGGGACATGCGATTACCATCGGGCAAACCCTAAGATTGTATGAAGAGGATATTTTTGAGGATGTTTTGGCTTACAAATCCAGCGGTACCCCTGCGGACTGTGTCAAACTAGCCAAACACCATGTTCTCAAAGACCGTAAACCGGACCTAGTAGTCAGTGGGATCAATCACGGTTCCAATACCTCCATTTCTGTTTTGTACTCAGGAACGATGTCTGCAGCGATTGAAGGTGCCTTGGAGGGCTATCCATCGATTGGATTTAGCCTCTGTGACTTTTCCTCAAAGGCAGATTTTTCCCATGTGGAGGAATGGGTGGAAAAAATTGCACGTCAAGTGTTGGAACATGGAATACCGAAAGGAATTGCCTTAAATGTAAATTTTCCTCCTAAACGGAATGAAGGTATCCGAGGGATAAAAATTTGTAGGCAAGCAGATGCCAAGTGGCAAGAGGAATTTGTGGAGCGCAATGACCCGACCGGTAGAAAATACTTCTGGATGGCAGGTAATTTTGTCAATTTCGACAAGGGTGAGGACAACGACGAGTGGGCGATAGCCAACAATTATGTTTCCATTGTACCCTGTCAATACGACCTCACGGCGCATCATGCCATCTCCCACATCAACAAGGAATGGGATTGGATGAAGCTAGGGGATTGAATGTAGATTCCGACACCCTTAATTTAGACTTGCGAGTTAGGGCATAAAAAAATCCGGCAGGAGATTTCTCCTGCCGGATTTTTGATTTTATATAGGGATAGTTTAATCGTGAGTGGCTCTTTTGTCCGTAATCAGCAGGTTGCATAGCCCAGCAACAATGAGTAAGGTGCCGGCGAGCAGCATGGTGTTGATGACCGCTTCTCCAAAGAGGATTTTGTACAAGAAATTAACCCCACCCAAGGCAGCAACTATTTGTGGAATGACAATAAACATGTTGAAAATCCCCATATAAGTACCCATTTTTTGAGGTTCTACCGATCCAGAAAGCATGGCATAAGGCATGGAAAGGATACTTGCCCAGGCAATACCAACTAAGGCAAAGCAGAGATGCAGCATCCAGGGTTCGCTCACATAGTAAATCAAAATAAATCCTAGGCCACCAGCGAGTAAACTGAATAGGTGGAGGAGTTTTCGGTTGATTTTGATTTTTGACGCTACGAAGGAGAGGATCAAGGCAAAAAACATGGAGACCAAGCCGTAGGTGCCCATATAATTACCCACTCTATCTGCTGCATTGTTGTAAGCGACCGAACTCGTATCGGTAGCTCCAAAAATATGTTCCGTGATGGCAGGAGTAGCAAAACTCCACATGGTAAAGAAGGCAAACCAGGAAAAAAACTGGACCAGGCCCAACTGTTTCATCACCGTAGGCATAGTTACAATTAGTTGAAAAACCTCTTTCACTCCTGTAAAAAAGCCCTTTTTACTTTCTTTTTCCCGTTTAAAAGCATCCAGGTCTTCGGGAGGATATTCTTCAGTCTTGAGGATGGTAAAGAGTATGGAGGTAAACAATACAAAGGCACCGATCCCAAATGCATACTTGACTGAATCAGGTACTACCCCTGGAGCAGCGGTATTGGCAGCACCGAGTTGGGTCATGATCCAAGGGAGGTTAGAAGCCACCCAGGTGCCAATTCCTATAATCAGAGTTTGGACCACAAAGCCAAAGGAACGCTGCGATTCGGGGAGTTTGTCGGCCACTAAGGCTCGGAAAGGTTCCATCGACACATTGATGGAAGCATCCAAAATCCAAAGTGCACCTGCGGCCATCCAGAGTGCAGATGAGTAGGGTGCAAAAAACAAGGCAATCGTACTCATCACGGCACCAAAGAAAAAGAAAGGCTTTCTTCTCCC
>CANGUK010000147.1 GCA_947457095.1 Cyclobacteriaceae bacterium | reverse complement strand
TTTTTGATGTAAGGATTTTATAAACTTAACCGTATTTTTGCTTAGCATTCCTCCTCCAATTCGAACTTGAAATCTTTCAAATATATACTTTTTCTCAATCTACTCTGGTTTTGCCTTGGCTGCTCTTTGACCAGAAATTTGGAAGAAGGCACCTATGTGGTGTATGAAAATGAGTTTGCAGGAGTAAAGCAAGCAGATGCTGATGCGCTTACACAACTTTTAGAGCAAGAACCAAATACTCGATTTTTAGGTACTTCATTGGGCGTCATGCTTTACCGATTTGGAGATCAATTCTACGACAGCAGTAAGGTAGCTTCCAAACGTATGTTAGCTAACGAGCAACTAATCACTCTTCAATCCACAAAAGATTCCGTCGGCAATGCGTTGATTTACAAGCGAAAAGAAGAAAAACTAAAACTTCGTCTCGAAGGCCTAGACAAAAAATTAGAGTACGGGAATACACTGATGCGAACAGGAAATCCTGTTGTGCTATTGGATAGCAACCTGGTTGAAAAGTCTAGAAAAAACATGAAAGGCTACCTGATCAATCATGGATTTTTTGATGCAGACGTCAACTTCAATGTAGCCCTTAAAAATAAAAAGGCAGTGATCTCTTATTTGATAGAGGAAAAAGATGCCTATGTTCTCGATTCCGTTTTTACACGTACAGATAATCCCGCTATTCAGCGCCTCATTTCAGATTTTTCGGATAATTCCTTTATTAAACAGGGACAGATTTACAACCAAGACAACATTGGTGCGGAGCGAAATCGGCTGGAAGAACTCTTGAAAAACAAGGGATATTACATGTTTTCCAAGTCATACGTCAGTTACATTGCCTACCAAGACACGGCAGCAAAGTCCATTCGGCTGGAACAAGTAATCCAAAAACCAACGTTTACGGAGAGTCACCAAGTGTATACGCTAGACACTATCCGATTACGAATCAATCCTCCTACCGATGAATTTGCCGATCGACAAATTCAAACCCAATACCAAGGGATTGATTTTTCTTTTTATCGCGACCGGTATTCCCCAAAAATCCTCGCATCGCGAATTCAACTTCAAAAAGGAAAGCCCTACAGCAGAACTGATGCACTTGAAACACAGCGACTGATCAATAGTCTGGACCTTTTCCGGTTTGTCAATATCACCTTTGACACGCTCGGTACCTCCTTGACTGCGCAAATCTTCACGCAGCCCAATCAGAAATACCAGTTGACCAATCAGTTGGGGATGACCATCACCGAGCAGCTTCCCGGACCCTTCTTCAGTACAGCTTTGCGAAATCGCAATTTCTTTCGAGCGGGAGAACTTCTTGAACTCAATTTTCGAGCGGGGCTAGAAGGTGTCGCATCTGCCACAGGCCAAGGCGTTTACCAAAGCAGTGAGGTCAATACCTCACTTTCCGTAATTTTCCCTAGGTTCCTAATTCCCTTTGCACCAAGGACCTTGCAGCAATTCGGAAAATACAACCCGAACACACGCGTACAATTTGGGTATTTGAGTACCAACCGGCCTGAATACAAAAGAAATGCAATCAATGGTCAGTTGGGGTACACCTGGGCCACTCGCAACAATCGACAGTCCTTTACTATCAATGCCGCGGATATCAGCTACATCCGTACACCCTATATTCAAGACGAATTCCTGGGTATTCTTGAAAATTTACAACAAGATGGAAACAACCTGATCTGGTCATTTCTCCCCTCTTTGATCAGTAGCTTTTCAGGACAAACCTTAATCAATTTCAATCGGTATGGGGATTTTTCTATGCAAAAAGCTTCGCTATTACGACTTTTTGCTGAAAGTGGAGGCACTACACTCAATTTTACGAATGTCCGAAGAAACGATTCCCCGGAGATCAACTATGCCAATTTCCAATGGCTGAAAGGTCAGATTGATTTCAGAAGATATTTCCCCATCAGTAAAAAACAAACACTTGCCTACCGACTCAACTTTGGGATGGCACGTCCCTATGGAGTCAGCGTGGGTATCTTGCCTTATGAGAAGTACTTCTTTGCTGGAGGAGGTACTAGTATCCGTGCTTGGCAAGCCAGAAGACTTGGGCCGGGAAGTTCTACTCCATTGACAGGAGCCGGTGGAATCTACGATTACACAAATGAGCAACCTGCGGAAATGATTCTAGAAAGCATGTTGGAGTACCGAAAAAAACTGTTTAGCTACTTCGATATGGCTGTTTTCCTTGATGCGGGTAACTCCTGGATGATTGGAAGAGATGAGGCACGACCCGGAGCAGATTTTCGATACGATCGCTTTTACAAGGAAATTGCTATTGGTACAGGAGTAGGTCTCCGCATGGACTTCGATTTTTTGGTTATCCGACTTGATTTGGCTACCAAGGCGCTCGATCCCGCACGTCGGGAAGGTGAGCGATGGGTGCTTGATAACATTCGATTTAATAGACCCTTTGGAGAAAAAGGGCAAACCGTATTTAATTTTGGAATTGGATATCCATTCTAAATCCAAGCTACTTATGCCTAGAAAATCAAAAGAAGAAATTGCCTTAATCTATAAGCAAATGCAGGAATACATTTGCAAAGAGTTGGAAGCAGGTGATGGAAAAGGAACTTTCAAAGTAGATGCTTGGACACGAGCGGAAGGTGGTGGAGGGGAAACTCGCATTTTTCAAAATGGAACAATCATCGAAAAAGGAGGAGTAGCTTTTTCAGCGGTACATGGACCTACTCCTAAAAAAATTGCCGATAAACTAAACCTAGAATCTGGAAATTTCTTTGCCACGGGCGTTTCCATTGTTTTGCATCCCTTCAGTCCAAGGGTGCCCATCATTCACATGAATATCCGCTACTTCGAAATGGAAGATGGTACGCATTGGTTTGGTGGAGGAATCGATCTTACTCCCCATTACATCGTGCCAGAGGATGCCACTTACTTTCATCAGCGTCTGAAGGAAACCTGCGATACCTTTGATTCAAAATATTACCCCAAGTTCAAGAATTGGGCGGATGACTATTTTTTCATCAATCATCGTCAAGAAACGCGAGGCATTGGAGGAATATTTTACGATCGACTGAGTGCTACTTCGGACAGCCATTTTCAAGAAATTTTGGATTTCAGCCTTGCACTGGGCAAGCTTTTCCCTGAAGTATATATCCACTTCATGAAAAAGAATTCACTTCTACCCTATGGACCTGAGCAAAAAGCCTGGCAAGGGCTGCGTCGCGGACGCTACGTGGAATTCAATTTGGTATGGGATGCAGGTACCAAATTTGGTTTGGATACCAATGGGCGCACTGAAAGTATCCTAATGAGCATGCCTCCCCATGCAGAATGGGCCTACCAGCATGAACCGCTTCCAAACAGTGCCGAAGCATTTACACAGGCACACTTGAAAAAAGAAATCGACTGGCTTTCCTATACCCCATGATAGAGATTATCACAAAATGGGATGAGGCGGCTTTTCTTTGGCTAAATTCCTTTCATACTGCAGCCTTGGACCCCATTGTCCTTCAACTCACACAAACGATCTCTTGGATTCCTTTGTACCTTTTGCTGCTCTACCAGATTTACCGAATTGATCCAAAAAATACGGCATGGATACTTGGAGGTGTTATGCTTACAATCCTATTGGCTGATCAGGTGAGTTCAGGCTTGATGAAACCCTACTTTGAGCGACTGCGTCCCTGCCATGACCCACGATGGGAAGGCGGGCTCCACTTGTATGGGCGATGTGGTGGATTGTATGGGTTTGTATCTTCTCATGCGGCCAATACCTTTGGCTTGGCTACCTTCTTAACACTCAAATTAGGTAAAAAGCAAAGGGCCATTGCTTGGTTATTCCTTTATGCCCTAGTAGTTAGCTATACCCGAATTTACCTCGGCGTTCACTATCCTTTGGATGTGTTTTTTGGAGCCCTGGTTGGCGTCATAGCTGCATACTTTTCCTGGCTTTGCGTCGTAGTGCTCAAGCGGAAAATCGTGAAAAAGGTACTGGAATAAGTACTGTAATTTT
>CANGUK010000146.1 GCA_947457095.1 Cyclobacteriaceae bacterium | reverse complement strand
GGAAGAGACGCTTCAATTGGAGGCCTTGGCACAGCCTACGGAAGGTACAGGATCTAATAACTGGGCGGTGAGTGGAAAGAAAACCAAAAATGGGTATCCCATTCTTGCCAACGACCCCCACCTAAGTTTGAATTTACCTTCACTCTGGTATTCCATGCAGTTGAGCACCCCGCAGCATACTGTAAAGGGAGCGACCCTACCCGGCGCTTTGGGAGTAATTTCTGGCTTCAACGAGCACATTGCTTGGGGTGTGACCAATGCTACCAAGGATACGCGAGATTGGTATAAGATCACTTTCCAAGATGCGTCCCGAAAAGCATACAAGTATGGTGAAGAATGGAAGAACTCCGAATTTAGAATTGAGGAAATCAAGGTAAAAGGGGAGGCGGCATTTTTGGATACTGTGGTCTACACACATTATGGCCCAGTGGTCTACGACAAATCCTTTAAATCAGACCGTCAGGATGTCAATTTTGCACTTCGTTGGATTGTGCATCAGGGTACCTCCAATGAGCAGAAAACCTTTCTGCAAATGAATAAAGCCACCAACCATGCCGGTTACACGGAAGCCTTGAAGGATTATGCTGCTCCTGCTCAAAACTTCGTTTTTGCCTCCAAAACTGGAGATATCGCCATGCGCATTCAAGGGAAATTCCCCTTGAAGTGGAAGGAGCAAGGCAAATTCTTTATGGATGGTGCCGACCCTAGAATGGAATGGCAAGGATATATTCCTTTCGAACACAATGCGAATTCCCTCAATCCTGAACGTGGGTTCGTTTCTTCGGCCAACCAGCATCCGGTTGACAGCACCTATCCTTACTATACTTTTGATCACTCCTTCGAGCATTACCGCAACCGAAGATTGAACAGCAAGTTGACCGCCATGGATCAGATTACGGTGGAGGACATGAAGGCCTTGCAGTACGATTCCTACAACTTGCAAGCCGCGGAATCTTTACCTGTACTTCTCAACTTATTGGCTGGCTATGGAGCATCCTCCCAGGAGGCTCAGAAATACCTAGCAGACTTGAAAGGCTGGGATTATTTTGCTGATCCTGCCAAAAAAGGACAAACGCTTTATTCGATTTGGTTTGCGGAAACCTCAGAAAGTGTTTGGAGAGAATTGATGGATCAAGGTGCCCCAGTGGTGCGTCCAAACAACTACCAAACGATTGCCTTGATGCGTGATACCCCAGAGGATGCGGTTTTTGATGTTCACATGGCAGCGGGTATCCAAACAGCCCAGTACCACGTTCAAGTTGGTTTTGATTCCTTGCTTGTGGCCATGAAAAAATGGGAGGCTGAAGAGGGAGATTACGGATGGGCAGATTATAAGAAAACGACCATCCAGCACCTTGTACCTACCTTCAAGGCTTTCTCCGTACCCGATGTATATACAGGCGGTGGCGCGGGTATCCTCAATGCTACTGGTGGTAGACATGGAGCAAGTTGGAGAATGGTGGTAGAGATGGGTCCTACGATCAAAGCTTTCGGAATTTATCCTGGAGGGCAATCTGGGAATCCTGGAAGCAAATTCTACGATAATTTCATTCCCATTTGGGCCAAAGGGGATTATGTAGATTTTGGGTTGAAGAAGAAGGAAGATCAAAAAGGAGTATTATTCAAAACGATTTTAAACTAAGCCTACCCATGAAATTTCTATTATTCACCCTGTTGAGCACCTTAGTCGTGGTTTTTCTAAATAGTGTAGCGCCTTACTGGGTCGTGATGATTGCCGTTACCGTGCTGGCTGCACTGATTCGTCCCAGCAACTGGGGAGGATTTCTAGGTGGAGGCTTGGGAATGGGTGTGGCCTGGTTGGGTCAGACGCTCTACATTTCTGCAATAACTTCTAGTACGCTTCCTGATAAGATGGGGACAATAATGGGCCTTGGCTCAGGACTAAGTTTAATGGTATTGACCGCAGTATTGGGCTTTATCCTTGGAGGATGCTCCGGATTGCTAGGAGTACTATTTCGGAACCTAGTTCAAAAGAAGCCTACTGACGTGTACCTAGGCTGAGCGACTTTCCTTTTCGGCTCGGTATTTATCCTAGAGATAAAAAAATACGGCCCTTTCTTATCCTAAATGGGTAAAAAAGGGCCGAATTGCTTTTTGGTCTAAGAAATTAGGGATTCAGTGCAGTGTCTTGATCAGGTCCCTTGGGCGCTACCAAAATCACTTTTTCTTTGTCTACGACTACGGATCCTGGAGCAGAACCTTTCACTTTTCTGACAAATTTGGCTTCAGTGACGATAACTGGACTCAGGGAGTCGGTTTTGAGTTTGGAGTAAAATGCGGCCAAAGAAGCTGCCCGTTCCACTACCTGCTGCGGGACACTAGGCATGCCTTTTCTCCGAATGATGACGTGGGAACCAGGCACTTGTCGAGCATGGAGCCA
Source organism: Cyclobacteriaceae bacterium (assembly GCA_947457095.1). GTDB lineage: Bacteria > Bacteroidota > Bacteroidia > Cytophagales > Cyclobacteriaceae > Algoriphagus. The sequence continues at coordinate 1,708 of CANGUK010000146.1, read as the reverse complement.
AAGGTCGTCTTTGTGTACGTAGTTGCGAAGCATCTCGTCATTGTCTTTGGCGGATTTTCCAACCCAGATCGTAAATCCTTCCACTTCAAATACTTTGAAAGGGCTGCTCACTTCAGTTTTGGATGAAGGAAGGTCCTCCTTATGCTCCTTTTTGAATTCCTTCAATGCCCTGAAATCCTGTGCTTTCTGGAGGTTTTCGAGTAGGGATTGGAGGGACTGTGCCTGTGCTTTTTTAGCGGCCAAAGTTTTTTCCAATTGATCAATTTCCAGCTGTCTATTTTTTGATTTCCGGTAGAGGGATGCAGCGAGGTCTTGCGGTTTTTGATTGGGTTTGAGGCTAACTTTTACTGTTTCTCCAGTATAAAAATTTACCAATTCTGCCTCTCGGGTAGTTTCGCCAAATACGTGAAGGTTGGCCATGATCACATCCGCAAGTTGAGACGGGGGAGGAGAGTCTTTGAGTTCTTGCAGTTTTTCTCCTGACTTCTTGAGGTAGGCTTCGGTTCTTTTGAGTTGATCCTGGTAGGATTTCAGGAGGCTGTTTTTCTCTTTTTCAAAACTTCCGAGCACCAAGGCTTGGTAAAACAGTTCATTGCAAGCACGAATGGGATCTGCATACGTCGCCTTTGCCTCAGGCTCCGGGAGTAGACTTAGCAGAAGTTCTCCCTCTTTTTCGACCAAAGTATACAAAGGGCTATCCAAGAGGTCTAGTAGTTCTTGAATCAAGTCCCATTTTGCATTCAAGTTAAGGTCTAGGTAGCCTTTTTGCTTCAGCCAGGCTCGAGGTACAGGACCTAGGGTGGGCAAAAACTGAGAAACATTCCCCTCAAGTTGAATGAATTGCTCCAGGCTCAAGTCAAGCTGTCGATCCAAGGTCCTCCAATCCAAGACTTTATCTTCTGAAATTACATTTCTAAACCATACCTCGGGTTCAACCGCTTCCGGAAGGTAAAGCAGGCAATTGCTTCGATTTCCATGGAGTTTGAAGACCAGCACTTTGCCTGAGGAAAGTTCAAATTTTAAGGCTCTTTCATTTGAAAATACCCTACAAGATCGGATTTGATCCCCAATCAGGCTTTCAAAGAGGCTAACTGAATTCCGCTTGGCTCGGTGAAACTCACTTGGAAAGGAAAGGTATACCTGGGGAGGGAGTAGGTGGGCGCGGATAAACTGTGTTCCTTGAGCTCCCTCGGTCTCGAATATCAGTTCATCCTTGCTTTGAGAAAAGCAGGCCACAATGGTATTTCTTGCAAACGAATCCGAAAGTGCTGGAGCGAGGAATCGTAAAAAATGGTAGGTCAAGTGCATAGTTAAACGTGCAACTTAAGTCCATCAAAAGCCAAATACATCCCTTCTGGAAGTTCCTTTTCTACTTCAGCATGGAGTCCAAGCCGATGTGCAATGTGTGTAAAGTAGGTTTTTTTCGCGCCAATGCGCTGGGCCTGTTCGATGGCTTGATCTAAGGTGAAGTGGGAGATATGCGGCTCTCTTTGCAAGGCATTGAGCACCAAAACTTCGGATCCTTCCAGGAGCGGGTAAGTTTCTTCTGGGATGGAGTTGGCATCGGTGATGTAACTAAAGTCTCCAATTCGAAATCCTAAAACAGGAAGCTTGTAATGGAGGACTGGAAGCGGGGTAATCCCAACGCCATTGATTTGAAAGGGTAGGTGGTCAATTTCTACGCAAGCCACTTGGGGGACGCCAGGAT
>CANGUK010000145.1 GCA_947457095.1 Cyclobacteriaceae bacterium | reverse complement strand
GGTGTATGCCTACCGCAGAGATCTCCTGATTTCCTTTACCCAATGGTCCAAAGGATCCTTGGAGCAAATAGAGCTCTTGGAGCAGCTTAGGTTAGTGGAGAAGGGTGTTTCGATACAGATGGTCGAAACTACCCATCAAGCGATTGCTATTGATACCGAGGAAGATTTGATTTATGCTAGGACAGTGTTGAGTACCATTCTATAAACTTATGGATTAATCAAAGGGGTAATCTTTTCCTTTTTTGAATTCCATAAACAAAAAAAAGCCCCTAAATCATAAAATTTAGGGGCTTTTGCTTGTGCAGAGAGTGGGGGATTCGAACCCCCGGTACAGTATAACCCGTACGACAGTTTAGCAAACTGTTGGTTTCAGCCACTCACCCAACTCTCTAATCCGATTTGGCTCAAACAGAAATCGCTTTCTGCCACCAAAGTGATGCAAATATAAGCCAAAGGAAAAGATTTTCACAAGGGCTAGGGGATAAACAAATTTCAGTTCAAACAAAAACCGATTAATTCCTTGACAATCAAACCCTATACTTTACTGCTAGATTAGCGTGGATTGGAATGTTGATGAACTACTAATTCACCCAGATGGGTTAGTTCAATTAAGGCTTTACTACCTTAAACCCTACCGCTTCAATTCCTTCCAATTGAGGCTGACGCATGTATTGGAGAAAAATCACTTCTCTAGTGCTGGCAGGGAATGGGAAAGAAAGGGTGTCATAGGTGGTAAAGGTATTTCCAAATCCATCTCCTATGGGTTTCCCTGTTTGCTTATCAAAAATGGGAACATTCCAAAGGCTATCAGAAAGTACAACCTTGCTAGAATCCCTGTAAATGACTTTGATGTAGCAATTCGAAAAGGGATACGCTTCGGTATAGCGAACCCCAATGATTGCCTGCCCATTAAGTGAATCCAGAGAGGAGAGATCAAATTTTACAGAATCACTTTCCTCCCAATTGGCACCTTCAAAAGAATGGTACTCTTCAAACACCCGATCCTTTCCGCAAGAAAACAGGAGCAAAACGATGCCAAGAAGTGACGCTTGGTAGAGTTTAGTCATTGCCTGAGTTGCCACTAGGTCCTTGATTGATACGAGGTGGAAATTTTCTTGGACCTTCCTGAGGCTTTTCTACGGGCTTAGGTGCTGGAGAGTCTGCCTTAGGCATTGCTGCTGCAGGACCCTGATTTGGATTAGGGCGTGGTCTATTTTTGTTTTTACGGCGCTTATCTCCCTGTCTAGAAGGTTGATTTCCTTCCGCAGGTCTCACCTGTGCTGGAGCAGCCATTGAGGTGGACTGATCAGCGGGTTTTGGAATACTTGCCTCTGGTCTTGGCCCTTGGCCTTGATTGACGCGGGGACCATTTCCATCCGTTGGGCGCTTCTTTTTCTTTTTCTTCTTGGAAAACTTCTTATCCAATAATTCCAACTCACGTGTGGACTGGGCAGCCAAGTCTTCGACTTCGTTTGAATCATCGACCTGAAGGTTGAAAACCTTCACACCCTGTTCGTTTAAGGCTTGAATTTCGCGTACGCGATCACAGGTAATGCTAATCCAATCGTTGTCATGGTTGTAGTTGAACCACATCAACTTTCTGAAAATATCGGTTTTCTGCAACTTGGCAGGACCCTGCTCTGTCAGCAATGGCTTTTCCACTTGTGGGATATCCTTGATGGCCTCCATGTAGGTGTCCAACTCGTAGTTGAGGCAACATTTCAATCGCCCGCATTGTCCACTGAGTTTGCCAGGATTCAAGGATAGGTTTTGATATCGTGCCGCTGAGGTAGTTACATTTTTAAAGTCCACTAGCCAGGTGGAGCAGCACAATTCTCTACCGCATACCCCGATGCCACCCAATCTACCCGCCTCCTGGCGAAGGCTGATTTGGCGCATTTCTACCCGCACTTTGAATTCTCCTGCTAGGGATTTGATCAATTCACGAAAATCAATTCGGTCCTCTGCTGAATAGTAGAAGGTAGCCTTGGAGTTGTCCGCTTGAAACTCTACATCAGACATCTTCATGTTGAGCCGGTACTCGTCTACAATTTGCTTGCAACGGTACAGCGTAGGGATTTCACGAGCTTTGGCTTCATCCCACTTTTCCATGTCCTTCTGCGTGGCTACACGATAGATTCGAGTGATGTTATCGTCGTTTCTTACTTTTCGCTTTTGCATTTGAAGTCGTACCAACTCGCCTTGCAAAGACACGTACCCAATATGGTGACCACTAGGCACATCCACGACCACCGGATCTCCGGTATTCAGGGATAAGTATTCTACATTTCTGAAGTATTCTTTTCTTCCTCCCTTAAACTTGACTTCCACGATATCAAACGTATCCAACTGAGGGATTCCCATTTGGGTTAGCCAGTCAAAAGAATTCATTTTATTGCAATCGCTCGTGCCACAGGTTCCGTTGTTTTGGCATCCTCCTGTTCCACCTGAGGTGGTTCCACATGAACTACATCCTGACATATTTTTTTATCTACAGGGCTTTCGCCTCCTTATTCACTTAGTTAGTTTCTAATCGTAAAATATCTTGACCTATATCTCTTCTGAAATAGGCCTTCTCCCAGGAGATTTCAGCTACTGTGGTATAGGCTGCCCCCAGTGCTGCTTCCAAAGTGGAAGCCATCCCGGTGATGGCAAGTACTCGACCTCCTTGGTTGGTCAGTACGCCGGATTCATTTTGCGCTGTACCCGCATGAAAGACCATACTGTTTCTCGTCTTTTCAGGTAAGGTGATTGGAAATCCCTTGGCATAAGATTCTGGATATCCGCCACTTACCATTACTATGGTTGTACATATTTTTGGAGATAACTGGAGTGTATAACTAGCCAAGGTGCCTCCAGCAATGCCAACTAACAAATCTACAAAATCACTTTCAATTCGAGGCAGCACGGCCTCTGTTTCTGGATCACCCATCCGGACATTGTATTCGATGACGTATGGATCACCCTTGGTATTCATTAAGCCTATAAATAAAAACCCTTTGTAGGGAATTCCCTCTTTTTCTAAGCCAGCGATTGTAGGTTTCACAATGCGTTCTTCCACTTTTTGTAAAAAGGCTGAATCTGCAAAAGGAACTGGGCTTACCGCACCCATACCGCCTGTATTCAATCCTGTATCGCCTTCGCCAATTCGTTTGTAATCTTTCGCCTCCGGCAAAATTTTATAGCTCACCCCATCTGTAGCCACAAAGACAGAAAGTTCGATTCCAGTAAGGAATTCCTCCACTACTACCTTGGAGGAGGCATCTCCAAATTTTGCATCCACGAGCATTTCCTTCAAGGAGACTTTGGCATCTTCCAAACTTTCGCAAATCAGGACGCCTTTTCCAGCGGCAAGACCATCTGCCTTTAATACAATCGGCAAGGAGTGTTGCTCTAAGTAGGCAATTCCTTCTTCCAATTGATGCGCATGAAAGGTGGCATAAGCAGCCGTAGGTACCGCATTGCGCAGCATAAACTGCTTGGAAAAATCCTTACTGCCTTCCAACGTAGCACCCAATTGGGATGGGCCCACAATCAGTAGTGCTTCTGTTCCTTTCTGGGAGTGTAGGTAATCTACCAATCCTTTGACTAAAGGTTCTTCAGGCCCAATGACTACCAAGTCGATGGACTTTGCTAGGATAAATTCATAAATACCTAGAAAATCTGTCACCCCGAGAGGGACATTGATAGCAATTTCAGCGGTACCTGGATTTCCAGGTGCAACAAAAAGTTGACTGCATTTCGGGCTTTGTACGATTTTCCAAGCAAATGCATGCTCTCTTCCGCCACTACCCAATAAAAGAATATTCATGGACTCGTTTGTATTTTAATTGGCGTGTTCTGAGATAAACTTGATTCGGTACACACGAAGTTCCTCTTCCGTGAAATCTTCCCCCTCTAGTTCATCCAAAGCGGCCTTGATGTGGTCTGTTTCCGCATTCATGAAGTAGTCGAGCAGGATTTCTTCCCGCTCTTCATCCATGATCCGGTGGATGTAATAGTCTATATTTAATTTCGTTCCACTGTAGGTGATTTGTTCAATTTCTTGAAGTAAATCCATCAAAGATAGGTTCAGATTTTGAGCAATCTCCTCCAAACTCGTTTTTCGATCGATTTGCTGGATAATTGAGATTTTTACTTTGGAACGCGTGCCTGAGGTTTTG
>CANGUK010000144.1 GCA_947457095.1 Cyclobacteriaceae bacterium | reverse complement strand
GGCCAAAGTTTGATTTTTTTAAAAAGTAAATGAAAGGATCCGATCTACACTGATTTCCCTTACTTTTGTTGAAACAGTGCTGCCCCATGATCACCTTTCCCAACGCCAAAATCAACCTCGGACTTCACATCACGCAAAAGCGTAAAGATGGCTACCATGAAATCGAATCTTGCATGGTCCCTATCCCGCTCTGTGATGCCTTGGAGATGATTTTGGATAAGAAACCTTCCTGGACAGTGACGGGATTGGAGGTACCTGGCGACCCCAAGGACAACCTAATCCTTAAAGCAGAAAAACTACTCAAAAAGGACTACCAAGGATTACCTAATCTGCAAATTCACCTCCACAAAAGCATCCCCATGGGTGCTGGTTTGGGAGGAGGATCGGCAGATGGGGCATTTGCCTTGACGCTGATGAACAACCTTTTTGACTTGCATCTCGATGATTTTTTTTTGGAGGAATATGCGGCAGAATTGGGGAGTGATTGCCCGTTTTTCATAGAAAATACGCCCAAAATTATCCGTGGTAGAGGAGAAATTCTTGAGCCCTGTTCGGTAAACCTACAAGGGTCCTACCTAGTCCTCCTACACCCAGGAATTCATGTAGGCACCAAGGAAGCCTACGCGGGGGTAGTTCCCAAGGCCCCAAAAACCAAACTAGAAACCATTTTGGCAGACCGCAGCCGCTGGAAAGAGGAATTAGTCAATGACTTTGAGCCGAGCATCTTCAAAAAATACCCCGAAATCGAAGCGATCAAATCCAGGATGTATTCCGCAGGAGCCTATTATGCCGCTATGTCGGGTTCTGGGTCTAGTGTGTTTGGACTATTTGAAGAAAAGCCTACACTTCCCAACTGGCCAAACAAGTATTTTGTATATGAATCCCTTCTATAAAGGGTAAGGATGCAAAAAATTAGGCTTTCGGAATTAATGCCTCTTTTCTCTTTTTTTGCCAATAATTGAGCACCGGATAAATCAACACCGACACTAAAATGATGCCTGTACCCCAGTAAAACTGTTGGGTCATTTTTTCTTTTTCCCCAAAAATCAAAACCGCTAACAGAATCCCATAGACCGGCTCCAAATTGATAGTCAGGTTAATGGAAAAAACCGGCAGGCGCTTCATCAATTCCACCGAAACCGAAAAGGCATACACCGTACAAATCCCTGCTAGAATCAGAAGCCAAAACCAGTCCAATCCCTTCCAAGCCCATTGAATAGCAGAACCATCGATGTAAGAATAGAGGGGTAAAAACAGCAAGGCCATTAAGCTCGCGGCCCCCATTTCGTAAAAAGTAATTTGGTAGGGACTATATCGGAAAGTCAATCGTCCATTGAGTATGGAAAATAAGGCACTCAAAAATGCAGCTACCAAAGCCATAGAAAGCCCCATCCAGTAGCCATTTTCAAACTGGAAGATGACGAGCAAGCCTGAAATCACCAGCAAACCTAAGGCCACCTCGAAGGGCTTGATACGCTTTTTGTTGATCAAGGGATCCAAAAAAGAGGTCCAAAGTGAGGTAGTAGCCATACCCGCTAGGCACACCGAAGCAGTGGATACCTTAGCTGACCAAAAAAAGAAGATCCAATGCAAGGAAATCAGCACCCCTACTCCTATGATTTTGAGCAAGTCCCAGGGGGCTACACGGAGCGATTCTTTTCGAATTCCCATCAAAACAGCTACTCCTATCGCCGCTAGAAGTGTTCTGTAAAATACGAGTTCCAAGGAAGGGAGGCTAATCAACAAACCTAAGATCGAGGTGACTCCCCAAATCAATACAATAAAGTGTAGGAGTAGGTAATCCTTAAAGGCGGTAGGAAGCATCACCGAGGAACAGTTTTGTACAAAATCAACCCTGTAAGGGCAAAAACCAAGTTAGGCGTCCATACGGCTAACACGGGAAACTGGGTACCAGCCTCCGCAAAGGTGCGGGAAAGTAAGAATAGGAGAATGTAGACAAAGGCCAGAAAAAAGCCCATTGCAATTTGAAATCCGGACCCACCTCTGCTTTTGCGTGCCGACATAATCACCCCAATAAACGTAAGAATAACTGACGCAAAGGGCGACATGTAGCGCACGATACGCTCGATCCGATAGTAACTCACATTGTCGGCACCACGCTCTTCCAAGAGGGTAATTTGCCGACTCAATTCGGGGAGCTTGAGCGTTTCGTGGTGATTTTCTGGAAGGTCAAAATCTGCAGGAGAAATGGAGAGGACCGTATCCAACGAATTTCCCGTAGAATAATCTTCCCCTTTTTCCTTCAAGATTCGCAGACGCCAATTTTCTAGTCTCCAGACATTTTTGGTGGTATCCCACTGAATCAAGTCTGAGGAAAGTTTTGAAATCAATCTACCCTCCCGGATTTCCTCCAAAGTGAAATTGTATCCTGTGTTGCTTGTCTTGTAAAATCGACTGATGTAGGCATAGGCGTTGGGCCCGACCTTGATGTGAATATTAGGGTCCGTGGAGGCATCCCCCTTCTCGAGGTATTGCATGCGAAATTTTGCCACACCAGCAGTGGCGCGCGGCAGAACCCATCCGTTGAGCACAAAACTGGTAGCACCAATGAGGGAGGCGGCAATAAGAAATGGGCGAAGTAATCGGATAAAGCTAATGCCTGAACTCAGAATGGCTACGATCTCTGTTCGGCCAGCCATCTTGGAAGTAATGAAGATGACGGATATGAAGACAGTAATCGGAGTAAGCAGGTTGTTCAAGTACAATCCGTAATTGCCCATGTAGGCAAGAATGTCTCCACTGGGAACCTGGTTACGGATGTAAGTGTCATTTTTTTCGGTAAAATCCAAGACCAAGACCACCAGAATCAGGAGGACAACTACAAAAAAGTAGGTCTTCAAAAACTCTTTGATGATGAGTTTGTCTAGAATTTTCATGTTACAGTCGCGTGCTTACTTTTTTGACCATGGATGCTTTCCAACTTCCAAAATCTCCCGCTTGAATGTGCGCTCGTGCCTCCCCTACTAGCCAGAGGTAAAAGGAGAGGTTGTGAATACTTGCAATTTGCGCAGCTAAAATTTCCTTAGACACGGTCAGGTGCCGCAAATATGCCTTTGAATAAGTACTACTTACTTCATTTCCAATCGCTAGATCTATGGGGCTAAAATCATCCTTCCACTTTTCATTTCGGATATTGATAATTCCTTCTGAGGTAAAGAGCATGCCATTTCGCGCATTTCGAGTAGGCATCACACAATCAAACATATCCACACCTAGGGAAATGCACTCCAGAATATTGGCAGGCGTACCCACTCCCATCAAGTATCGAGGCTTGTCTGCTGGCAAAATAGCTGTCACCAATTCGGTCATTTCGTACATGAGTTCCGCGGGCTCCCCTACAGATAGACCGCCAATGGCATTTCCGTCCCTTCCTTGCTTGGCGATAAATTCAGCACTTTGAACGCGAAGATCTTTGTATACTGATCCTTGTACGATTGGAAAAAGGCTTTGGTTATATCCATACTTCCCTTCGGTGGCATCAAATCGATCTTGACAGCGAAGCAACCAGCGATGGGTCATTTCCATGGACTGCCTAGCATAGGAATAGTCACAGGGATAGGGAGTACACTCGTCAAAGGCCATGATGATGTCTGCGCCAATAGTACGTTGAATATCCATCACGCTTTCCGGTGCAAAAAAATGGTTGGAACCATCGATATGGGATTTGAAGGTTACCCCTTCTTCCTTAATTTTTCTAGTACCGGCAAGAGAAAATACCTGATACCCCCCTGAATCCGTCAGCATGGGTCGGTCCCAACCAATAAATTGATGGAGTCCTCCTGCCTTCTCCAAGGTGTCTAGTCCAGGTCTCAGGTACAGGTGGTAGGTATTACCAAGGATGATCTGTGCTTGGATATCTTTTTTTAGCTCGCGCTGGTGCACCGCTTTCACTGTTCCAGCTGTCCCCACAGGCATAAAAATAGGCGTTTGGATCGTACCATGATCGGTAACCAGGCTGCCTGAACGGGCTTGGGTTTGGGTGTCTTTTTTTTCTAAAACAAACTTCATTGGAACGCAAAGAGGAGCAAAATTGCAAGGCAGTTTTGGCCAGACTTGCTCCTACAAAAATATCCACTTATTCTTAAATGACTTGCTGAAATTGATTTTATATTTGCTGAGCAGTATTGACCTATGGGCCTATTTTTATTGTGGTTTTTCTTCGGTTTCGGAATCCTCAT
>CANGUK010000143.1 GCA_947457095.1 Cyclobacteriaceae bacterium | reverse complement strand
GATCGGATAAGACTTTCCCGCATTCCACTGGCACACGTAGATATTCTCATCCTGGTCAATGCAAACATCATGGCAATGCTGAAAAACAGGTTCGTCTTGTAGCATGACTTGCAAGACTCCATCTCGGTAAAAGGGCTCTGTACCCCCAGGATTGGAGACTACCCGATTGTCCTTATTTAAAATGGTCACAAAACCAGAATTATCCGTTTGCTCCAAGTACCGCAGTCTTGACCAACATACCCCTGCATATAGATTTTCTCCATGGATCACCGGACGACAAACATAAGCCCCGGGCAGAAAAATCGTTTCTAGATAGTTGCCATCCATCGTAAATCGCTTGAATGAATTATGCCCCCTAGAAGTACAAATCAATGTAGGTTCACCCCCCGCACGCTGATCTACCACAATGCCATGCGCAGTACTAAACTGCCCATCTTGATTTCCTGCTCCTCCAAATTTCCGAATAAAGGTTCCTTTGCTATCGTACTGTAGAAAAAACTGGGAACCATATCCATCTGCTACATACAAATCCCCATTGGGAGCCACAGTTGTCTCGGTAGGCACCCAGCGCATCTTTTCGCTATAGATCCCTTCAGCTACTGGTGAAGCAATTTCGGCAACTACTTTCCCATCCAGGGTAGTTTTGAGTACCCTTCCCCCATTATCTACTATCCACAGGTATTCGGCATCCCCCTCATCCACTAAGGTCAAGCCATGGGCTGAAGGGAGTCCCAAGGTCCAAGTAGTAAGCAACTTCCCCGATTGACTGTAAATGATTACGTTGTTTTTGGGTTCGTCCGTCAATAGAATCATTCTCCCCTTGCGATCCATGACCATTTCGTGACAGTTGACAACCGGAACTTTGGCAGGATCTAAACTCCCCCAGTTGGGATCTAAGGTATACTTGAACTCGCCATGGCCCAGCACTTTCTTCTGGGAGGCAAGCAGGGATAAATTGGGTTGTACAGTCATAGCCAAACCTATAATGCTCGTGTTTTGTATAAATCTTCTTCGTGAATGCATCTAACTGAAAGCTAAATCAAAGTGAAGTTGAATCGACACTTCCTGCCCACTAGGTGAAGAAGAAAAATTCAATTCTTTTTATTTCTACTAGGAAGCTAAAAAAATAAAACCAAAGGCCAGCAAAAAATTTAATAAATGTGCCAATTGGCTGCAACGTACCTTTGACTACACGCGTTTAAAAAACAATTAACTTTGTTTTCCCTAAATCAGCTTCCCTATGAAACTTTTCCATCGGAATATCGCCCTAGTACTCTTGGCAAGTACTTTGCTTTTTTCATGTACCGACCAGATAAATAGCACCTATACATTTCGCACCCTGATGCCAGTATACCTTGAAATGAAGGATGTTCGGGCTAAGTCTCTTGTTCCAATTCCTGCTCAGGAAATTGAGAATCCTGGAAAAATTTACATTTACAAGGATTTTTTACTCATCAACGAGCCAAGCAAGGGGATTCACATTTACGACAATAAAAAACCCGCAAACCCAATAAATCTGAGTTTTATCCCCATTGAAGGCAATGTGGACTTGGCAATCAATGACAATATCCTCTATGCTGACAATTACGTGGATTTACTCGCCTTTGATATCAGTAGTATCCAATCCATTCGATTAGTCAAGCGTATTGAAGATGTGTTTACCCACCTCTACCAGCACAGCACTGGAAAAATCCTCACGTTCAAGGACACGGTACTCACTAGTGATTCTCCACGCTGGGAATACAATGACATGTGGCTGGTACGACCTAGCATGAGTCTCGGTGCCAACATGGCCAAAGCGGCCTCCAGTTACGGTACTGGTGGATCCATGGCTCGATTTACCTTGATGGATGGACACCTCTTCGCAGTAGATCAAAACACCCTTCGCGTATTTGATGTGCTCAGCCCTGCCGAACCCAAATTCATCAAACCGATAGAGCTGGGCTGGGGTATAGAAACCATCTTTCCTTTTGATCAAAAACTATTTATCGGTTCCAACCGAGGCATGCACATCTACGATGCCAGCAAACCGCAGGATCCTAAACGCATGGCAGTGTACGAACATGTGCTGGCCTGCGACCCTGTTGTAGTCAATAAGGAGTATGCATTTGTCACCTTGCGTAGTGGCAACTTTTGTGTCAACGGAGTGAATGAACTCCAAGTAATTGATATCCGAGACCCCTACCAGCCCAAACTAACAAAAGCATACCCCATGCTCAACCCCCACGGATTGGGGTTGGCAGAAAACTACCTCTATGTAGCAGAAGGCAAACATGGACTCAAAAGCTTCAATGCTTCTGATATCCTCACTATCGATAAAAATCAACTGGAGTTTATTCAAACCATGAAGTCCGTAGACCTGATCCCTGGACCTAAATCTCTAATCGTGATCGGTCCAGATGGAGTATGCCAATACGACTATTCCAACCCAGCCAAACTGAAAAAGCTAAGCTGCATTCAGGTCAGCAATCCGATTGAAGCAAGCTAATATGAAGTCTAGGACGTTGATAGTGGCATTCCTTATTTCCTGGTGCAGCGTGCAACTCGCAGCAGCCCAGGGGAAAGACATGCTCACCCAAGTGGAACTAGGTATGCTTGGAGGAAAGTCGAAAATCCTTTGGTCTGAAGAGACCGAGGACCGCCTCAATTTTTCTTTTTCTGCCTTCCATGGGAAGGAAATCAAACCCAATCACTATCTGGGGATACATCTGGGCAATGACAACTATCCCGACGTGCAGCTCCTACCCATAGGATTGGGATGGAGAGGTTTTATTGGCGACGACATCGGATCAAAGTGGATGGGAGGGGCAAATTTAGGATTCGGAGCCACCTTTCTAGAAAAACGAGAACGTACAGAGTGGTCGAGCAGCTGGCGAGAAGGTGGGCTCTACTTCCACCCCTTTTTGGGTATTCGCATGCCAGCAAAAAAAGGAAAGTGGGCTTTAACTTCAAGTATAGGATACAAATGGCAACCCAGCAGTTACTTTGAAGGAAACCATAGTCAACCAGAAACTCGTCCAAGAATCCACCCCTTTTGGACAAGAGCCTCACTACCTGAGGGATTTAACTCCTTAAATAAGGTAAACACCCAGTTCCATAGCATTAGCTTTCAGGTAGGCATTCTATTCTAGACCTGTCCTCTGCTTTTCGAAGTAGGATTCAACTCGAAAAAGATTTTTTAGATAAATCTTTTGACAATCCAAAAGATCAGGGCAAACAAGAAGATAAGAATGGAAATCTTGTTGATGCCGTGCATCATCCGCAGATTGATGTTGGTTGGGGCATTGGGATCAGGCTTTCGAAATACGCGGAGAAAATAATTCCCTACCTCACCCAACTTAAAAAACTCTTTCACTTGATTTTTTTCTTCCATGAGAAATTCAATTTATAGGATAACCCTCGCAAACGGAATTAAGTTTAATCCTCCTTCTGAAAGAAGTACCACTTAAATTTTAGATTGTTTCTGGCTCTAGCCACTTGCCGTCTTCACGAATGATGTTGATCAATTCGTCCACCGCTTTTTCGGAAGCAACGGAGCGCTTAACAACCTCTTTGCCCTTGTACAAGGTGATTTTCCCTTTGCCCGAACCTACATAGCCATAATCTGCGTCGGCCATCTCACCTGGACCATTGACAATACAGCCCATGATGCCAATCTTCACACCTTTCAGGTGATCCGTACGCTTACGGATCATAGCGGTAGTCTCCTGCAGGTCAAACAAGGTTCGCCCGCAGGAAGGACAGGAAATGTATTCCGTCTTGGACATGCGCGTACGTGCCGCTTGCAGCACGCCAAAGCTTACCGAATTATGGAGTTTGATCTGCTCCAAGACCTGCTTCCGATCTTGGGATGCCTCAGGATTCAAAGAAATCACAATCCCATCCCCTAGACCATCAACCAACAATCCGCCTACATCTGTAGCGGCATACAACATGGTTTGATCTGCCGTATGGGCGGGATAACTCACCTGCACCACCACTGGGACAGTACAGTTTGCCTCCAGCAAAGCCACAAATGCCCTTCTCAAATCGGGCATGCCATGGGCATTGCTGCTAGACAAAAGCAGGACAGTATCTTTTCTAGCTCCTATCAAAGAAATGGCTTGATGGATATTCGCCGTACTTACGGATAGGAAATTAAGTTCATGGTGAACTTCTGGCGCATCTTGGTATTCAGGAATTTGGAATAGTGGAAATTTATTCAATTGATCCCCTACCGCCTTCCAGACGGAATAGTTCTGAATTTCCTTCATGCCATTCGGCAGCATGAAG
>CANGUK010000142.1 GCA_947457095.1 Cyclobacteriaceae bacterium | reverse complement strand
GATGACCGGAGCCACCACTTTTTTCATCTTGATAAAGTTCATCGCAGTAATTATTTAGTTGGTTTATTTCTTATTACTAAACAAATGACTGAATAAATTTTCATTATTTAAAAATAAATTGATTTTTATTAATGATTTAATAATTTCAATCGATTTCATTACTAGGTTTACTTTCAGATTTCATAAAGTTTCGCACTTACAAAATCAAATTCTTCAGCCAAGACAAGTCACTTGACACGAACAAATTAGGGTTCAAACTCAGGCAATTGTCAAAATTCTTTAGCAGTAGGTTTGGAAAAAATTTCAGAGAACTCTACCTTTGTACCATCAAAAGCAAGAACGTTTGCTTTTGGATTATCCTGACTGATGGTGTAACTGGCAACACGTCTGATTTTGGTTCAGAAGAGTCTAGGTTCGAGCCCTAGTCGGTCAACAAAAAGACCTCCCATTGGGAGGTCTTTTTTTGTTTCAAGCCTAAATGATAAAGGTTGATTCCTTGGCTTTATTTATACAGCCCGTTGAACAACATTTTGAAGGTACCATGCGCCTGTCCGCGGAAAGTAATCTCTGGACCAAAAGCATACAACTTCCCCTTCCCGATCTGCGCTTCAAACGCAGTCACTCCCTGCTTCAAATATTGCTGTCCCCAAGCCCAACCACTGCGCAAGGGCGGAGCTGATCCAAACCAAGCCAATGGCTTCACGCCCACACGGGCAGCCTCAGGACTAAGTCGGAAGACAGGGCTATTGTTAAACAAAACATCCGCCTTCGCTCCCATTCCAAAGTTTATTGGTGCTGACTGATCCACCTGCATTTCCAAAACGCTTCCAGGAATGTAGAATTTTTCCCCACTGAGGCCTCTTTCTTTTCCATTGGCCACCTCTACAAGGGCATTAGTTACTGGTAGCCCTAAATGGTTGGCCAAAGAAGTAGCAGCTCCAGCTGTAAGAATTTGTCCCCCATTTTCCAGAAATGCTTTCAATATCGGGATTGATTTTTCTACAGAAAGCCTTCCCAGCATGGAATGGTACTCCGCTGGAATATCCTCTTTTTTAGGTTGAGCACCAGCTCCATATCCGCCAGATGCACCAGGCATCCCTGGCCCTATAAAGAGCAAAACATCGTACTTCTGGTTGAGATTACCCCCGTCGATTTCCAATGGAAAGACCTGCGCATAATCAAAATGGAACTGTTCCAAGATCCATCGCGTCCAGCCCGATGGCATGGAACCTCCATAGTAATCGTATAATCCAATCCGTGCTGGCTTGATTTCTTTAGCTCCAGAAGGCATGCCTCGAGCAGCCAAAGGGTTCAATCCATAGTTTTTAGCTGCTTGCTCCAGGATTTTTTTGCCTGCACTTGGCACATAAAAAGAACCCGCTGGACTAGATCCTACCGCGGATTGGATACGATATACTTTCACCTTTCCTTTCAACAAATCATTGACCGCTTTGAAGGAATCGTTGACCCGAGCATCTAGGAAATATCCAGAAGCAGAAGAGGACAATACCGAAGGCTCAGGCACGAGTAGTTGCCCATAAGGTAGCGCTTCAAAAGGTCCATCAAAGCCTTCCATGATTCGATCTACCTCAATTCCCATCTGGAACGCTAGCGTCCAACCTGCAGCATCGTAGGGACGAACAGGAGGACCTCCTGGGTATTGGAAATCATTGGGGTGATCCTGTGGCTCAAACATATCGAGCACATGGGGCCGAAATGCCTGGGCAGTCTTTACGATATAAGATCCCTTGGGATAGGATTTTCCAGCCACCGTGAAATCACTGCTTGCCTGATGTACCAAAACACCAGACTTAATAAGTGCGTTCAAAAACTTTACAGCCGTAGGGAAATCTGCCTGATCGGCAGATAAGATGTATCCACGAGGATCTCGCTTATCAGGATCGGCATAGACCGAGTCGTAGAAAGCCAACGGAATACCTGATCTATTTCCAAAATAGGCTTCTTCAGGATCATCTGCTGTCTTCTTTCCTTTACTTGCATCATACGCATTTTGAATATCCTGCGCATATTTTGGATAGCGGGTCCAAGTATCCGTATTGCCTCGATCGATGGACTTTTTGCCCATCAAGTAAAAATTGTACAGCAACTCATCCCCATGACGAACTGCATGATTCAGGATTGCATAATTCATGGATACCGAATAGTCGATGGACGTGCGGAAAGACCAAGGACCTGGAGTTACAGGAAAAGGATTTCCATTGTTGGGAATCAAGCGATCTGGAACCAAAGGAATGGAATAGGGCGAGGGATCACCCACAATCTCTGTCAAAATTCCAATCATGTTGTGGTAGTAAGGAGTGGTACGCAATCCCCCATTCCACCAGGTAGAAAACACCGATCCGTCTAAGCGAACAAATCCTGGCTTATCTTCTTGATGGAGACGATTGATCATCGCGGCTCCTACTGCATCCAAACTCGTGATGATCAAAGGATCAAAGACATGGTTAAAAGGATCTCGGTACGGAGGGCCCGCAACCACGGTGCCTGCTGGTCCGGACTGGTGATGATTGTAGATGATCTGTGGCATCCACTCCACATACTGCTGAAGGGAAATGTTGGTGGATTCCTGCATGTTGTTCATGAAGAAATCTCGGTTGTTATCGTGTCCTACGTACTTCTGGTAAAGCACAGGGATATTTTTGTTGCGCTTTGTCTTTTCTTTAGGAAGCATGTACCAATTGGACATGATCTCCATGCCGTCTGGGTTGACATGAACTAAGAGAATGATCACCTCATCCAGGATGCGAAGGGTCTCTTCATCGTTCTTTGACGCCAATTCATACAAGGTCTCAATGAGTTGCTGTGCACCCACAACCTCATTGGCATGCAATCCTCCATCTATCCACACAATGGGCTTTCCTTGACTTGCAAGGGCTTTGGCCTCCGCTTCAGTGATTTCTGCTCTGCCCAACTTTCGGGAAATTTCCTGGTAGCGCTCCAAATCCGGAAAATTCTTCGGAGAAGTAATTACCAAGAGCGGTTGCTCACGTCCAAACTCAGTTTGTCCGATGCTTCGGTATTCCACACGATCCGACAGCTCAGCCACTTTCTTAAAGTAAGCTTCCGTTTGGGTGAAATTGGCAAGCATGTAAGGTTCACCGATGGTAAATCCAAAATGCTCCTTAGGTGTAGGGATGGCCTGAGCAAGCAAGGCAATCGGCACAAGCAAGGTCAGCAGGAAGAAAAGAACTATTTTTTTCATGAATGCAGTTAATTATACCTTCCCAATTTAACCCTTTGATTTGGAAAAAGACTGAAAATTAGTCCTGCCATCCAATTTTTACAGGGTCGGAAAAATAGCCAAATGAATTGCTGAAATGAAGTTCATTCGCTCCAAACGACTCTCCCTTTCCAAAAAATGCAAGAGTCCACTCCAATCTGAAATTTTTCTTTTGACAGAAGTTTTCGGAGCACAATCCTTTCCCCAAAATCATTACTTTTGTTTACCTATCCTTTTCCAACCTTTCCTCCAAACTCCCCTTGATTCCAATGTCCGAGGTAAAAATCTTTGCAGGCTCCAATAGCATAGATTTGGCACAAAAAATCGCCAAAAGCTATGGTAAAAAACTTGGAGAAATGACTCTATCCAAGTTTAGTGACGGGGAAATGTCCCCTTGTTTTGACGAATCCATTCGTGGCTGCACGGTATTCATCATCCAAAGCACCAACCCTCCGAGCGACAACCTGCTGGAATTGTGCTTGATGATCGATGCTGCCAAGCGAGCCAGCGCCTACAAGGTATGCGCCGTGATCCCATACTTTGGCTATGCCCGTCAAGACCGAAAGGATAGACCCCGAGTATCCATTGCTGCCAAGCTCATTGCAAACATGCTCACCTCTGCTGGTGCTGACCGCATCATAGCTTGCGATTTGCACGCTGGGCAAATTCAAGGTTTTTTTGATATCCCGTTGGACCATTTAAATGGATCTGCTATATTTGCACCCTATTTGAATACGCTTCGGCTCAAGGACATGATCTTTGCCGCTCCAGATGTAGGAGGTGTGTCTCGCGCTCGGTCTTTTGCGAAGTATTTTGAAGTAGAAATGGTGGTCTGTGATAAGCACAGAAAAAGAGCCAACGAGATTGCTTCCATGCAGGTGATTGGAGATGTGGAAGGAAAGGATGTAATTCTCGTGGATGATTTGGTGGATACTGCAGGAACCTTGTGCAAAGCTGCCCAGATCATCATGGAAAAAGGAGCCAATTCGGTACGTGCCATCGTCACACACGGGGTACTCTCAGGAAAGGCATATGAAAATATTGAGAATTCAGTTTTGGAGGAGTTAGTAATCACCGACACCATCACACTGAAGCATCCTAGTTCCAAAATTAGAGTATTGTCTGTAGGAGAACTATTTGGAAAAGCAATTCATGCGGTAACCGGAAACACCTCCATCAGTTCCTTATTTATTTGAACCAATTTTAAATACACATACACATGAAAACACTAGAGATTATAGGGTTTAAAAGAGCAAATCTCG
>CANGUK010000141.1 GCA_947457095.1 Cyclobacteriaceae bacterium | reverse complement strand
GCAGAAGGGTAGACCAATGGATGTTTTACTACATCTTGGAAGAATACCTCGAAATCCTGCAACAGATTTTCAAGCTGATTCAAAAGCATGCAAACCTGACCAAAGACCAGGAAACCTATGAAATCTTGAAATCCAACCGAGAACTGGCAAGCAATAAGATTGAAAACAACCAATACAGACGCTAATTTTTCTTGAAAACCTACCAGCATGTATTTTTCGATCTAGACCATACACTATGGGACTATGACCGAAATGTACGCGAATCTCTCTCGGAACTCTTCCAAATTTATGCCTTGCAAGACCTGGGCATCCCCACCTTCGAGCAGTTTTTTTCCTCCTTTCATACGGTCAACTACCAATTGTGGGACGACTACAATCTGGGTAAAATCGGCAAGCAAGGGCTGCGTAAAGAACGCTTCCCAAGGATTTTCAACCATGCTGGAGGAAATGCTGCTGCGATTCCCGCACCTTTCGAAGAGGACTTCATGCACCGCACCTCGTCCAAGCCGCACTTATTTCCGTATTCCAAAGAGATTTTGGACTACTTGAAAAAAAAGTATCGCGTACATCTCATTACCAATGGATTCAATGAATCCCAAGCAAAAAAGATGAATTCCTCAGGATTGAATGGCTACTTCGAATTGATCGTCACCTCGGAAACTACAGGTCATAAAAAGCCAGATCCACGGATTTTCTACTATGCGCTGGAGCAACTTCAAGCAGATGCTACGACTTGCCTCATGATCGGTGATAACCCCAATTCGGACATTCTCGGAGCCCAGCGAGCGGCCATAGATCAGGTGTATTTCAATCCTGAAGGAAAAGAATCTCCCATCCCAGCCACCTACGAAATTCGTCACCTCCAGGAGCTCGAACTGCTTTTGTGAGTAAAAGCACTACAGCATTTCTGCAGAAACGCTATCTTCGCATTTTCCAATCAGACAAATACAAATTTTATGCTAAAGGGATTTTTCAATGTACCGACTCCAGTCAATGAGCCGGTAAAATCATACGCAGCAGGTAGTCCTGAGCGAAAGGAATTACAAGCCATGTTGGCCACACTTCGTGGCAAACAAATCGACATCCCCATGTACATCGGTGGTGAAGAAGTGCGCACAGGAAAGACGAGAACCATTTCTCCTCCGCATGACCACCAGCATATTTTAGGACATTTCCATGAAGGGGACAGTTCCCATGTTGAGCAGGCGATTCAGGCGGCTTTGGGCGCCAAAGAAGCCTGGGAAAATATGGCTTGGGAGCAGCGTGCAGCCATTTTCCTAAAAGCTGCAGACCTAATCGCAGGTCCTTACCGTGCCAAAATCAATGCAGCAACCATGCTTGGACAGTCCAAAAATGCCTTTCAAGCAGAAATTGATGCCGCCTGTGAATTCATTGACTTCCTTCGCTTCAATGTAAAGTACATGTGTGAAATCTACGCCCAGCAGCCGCCAGTTTCTGGTGCAGGTGTGTGGAATAGATTGGAACAGCGTCCACTTGAGGGCTTCGTATTTGCTTTGACGCCGTTCAACTTTACCGCCATTGCCGGCAACTTGCCTACATCCGCAGCCTTGATGGGCAATACCATCGTTTGGAAGACTGCATATACCCAAATCTATTCGGCACAGGTGTTGATGGAAGTTTTCAAGGAAGCGGGTGTCCCTGATGGGGTGATCAACTTGGTATTTGTGGATGGACCTACTGCAGGAAATGTGATTTTCAAACATCCTGATTTTGCAGGCATTCACTTCACTGGATCCACTGGAGTATTCCAGCACATCTGGAAAACAGTGGGTGAAAATATTACGCGCTACAAATCCTACCCAAGAATCGTAGGGGAAACAGGCGGCAAGGACTTTGTGTTGGCACACAAATCTGCGGATGCAAAGGCAGTAGCAGTAGGACTCGTTCGCGGCGCTTTTGAATACCAAGGACAAAAATGTTCGGCCGCTTCTCGTGCCTACATCCCAAGCAACTTGTGGGAAGATGTAAAAAAATACATGATTGAAGATCTGGCCTCCATGAGCATGGGTGGAACAGAAGACTTTTCGAACTTTATCAATGCAGTGATTGATGAGAAGTCCTTTGACAAAATCGCAAATTACATCGAGCAAGCCAAGGCTAACCCTACGGTAGAAGTGGTGGCTGGTGGAAACTATGACAAGTCAAAAGGATACTTCATCGAGCCCACCGTCCTACTCACCCAAGATCCGATGTATACCACGATGTGCGAGGAGATCTTTGGGCCTGTCTTGACCATCTACGTGTACCATGAAGAGCATTTTGAAACTGTGTTGGAATTGGTAGATCAAACCTCCCCTTACGCACTTACAGGAGCGGTATTCTCCAAAGACCGGTATGCAATCGAACTGGCTACCCAGAAATTAAAAAATGCTGCGGGCAACTTCTACATCAACGACAAGCCAACAGGTGCCGTAGTAGGACAGCAGCCATTCGGTGGCGCGAGAGCCTCAGGAACGAATGACAAAGCCGGTTCCATGATCAACTTGCTCCGTTGGGTATCTCCACGCACGATCAAAGAAACCTTGGTCTCCCCTACCGACTACCGCTATCCATTCTTGGAAAAAAACCTTTGAGGTTTTCAAAACCTCGAAGGTTTCAGCGTTCTCCTTTAGCAAGATAAACCTTCGAGGTCAAAAAAAAGACCTCAAAGGTTAGCAGCAATAACCTTTGAGGTTTCCTAAAACCTCGAAGGTTAGGTCTCAACTTTTTAAACTCATTTTTTATGTATGATCCATTAGTCCCTGGAAAAATTTACCATATCTATTCACGAACAATTGGGAATGAACTCCTTTTTAGAAATGAAGGTAATTACACATACTTTCTTAGAAGGTATGCTGATTTTTGCTCCAATCATTTGGCTACCTTCTGCTATTGCTTACTACCTAACCACTTTCATCTTTTAGTTCAAGTAAAGGAGTCAACAAATGAGGCTGCTGCACTTTCTGCATTTTCTAATTTCTTGAATTCCTATTCAAAATCGTACAATAAGGCCTTTGAAAGGCATGGAGGTCTGTTTCAAAGGAAATTCAAGAGAAAACAAATCAATACAGACAGCTATTTAACTGAGGTCATCAAATACATTCATCGGAACCCACAAAAGCATGGTCTAATTCAAGATTTTAAAAAATGGAACTATTCCTCATACGGAACTTTCTTTTTAAAAAACAAAAATCAACTTGAAACCGATTGGGTATTAGACTGGTTTGGAGGCCTCAATGAGTTTGAGAAAAATCACCTTTGGGAAGAGGATAACCACTTAGATTTTCGGGAACTTGAGGATTTGTAGAGGTTGTTCTTTACAAAAATTAAAACCTTTGAGGTTTACCAAAACCTCAAAGGTTTAAATCCCACCTGAAAGTTTACCAAAACCTCGAAGGTTTCAGCGTTCTCCTTTAGCAAGATAAACCTTCGAGGTCAAAAAAAAGACCTCTAAGGGGTAATAGAAAACCTTCGAGGTTTGAAAAAGACCTCAAAGGTTAAGTATACATCGCTCCATTGACATGGAGCACCTGGCCGGAAATGTAAGTGCTCATTTCTGAGCCTAGAAACACGCATACATCGGCGATTTCTTCGGGCTGTCCTCCTCGCTTCATTGGGATGGCATCTCTCCAGCCCTGAACTGTTTTTTCATCCAAAACCTCCGTCATCTCTGTTTCAATGAATCCAGGCGCCACGGCATTGCAACGGATATTGCGTGATCCCAATTCCAAAGCAATGGATTTGGTAAATCCAATGATTCCCGCCTTCGAAGCCGCATAATTGGCTTGACCGGCATTTCCCTTCACCCCTACCACAGAGGTCATGTTGATGATAGATCCAGACTTGGCCTTCATCATCACTCGCGTAGCCGCCTTTACGGTATTGAAACAAGACTTCAGGTTGATGTTCATAATTTCATCCCAGGACTCCTCTGTCATGCGCATGAGCAAGTTGTCCCGAGTGATGCCCGCATTGTTGACCAAAATATCAAGACCTCCAAAGTCGGCCACCACCGCATTAATCAATTCATCTGCCGCTTTAAAGTCGGAAGCATCCGAACGGTATCCTTTGGCAGTGATTCCAAAAACCTTCAGTTCCGTTTCTAGAGCAAGCCCTTTTTCTACGCTTGAAAGGTAGGTGAAGGCCACTTGCGCGCCCTCTTGGGCAAATTTGATGGCAATGGCTCTACCAATTCCCTTGGAAGCTCCAGTTACTAGGGCAATTTTTCCAGTTAGTAATCCCATGAATACACTCATTTTTGATTTCGCCAAAAATAGAAATTTCTCCCGGCATTTAATTGCTGGATTTTTTGAAAGGCATCCAAAGTGATCTGGAACGAATGATTTAGCCTATTTTTTTGAAATAATCCCAAGAAATGCCCAACAAAAAAGCGGAACTCCGAATTAAGTTTACCCCTACTAAATCCTTCATTAAGAAAGTTTTCCCGTAGAAACTACCTCGTAAAACAGATTTTTTTCTGAAAGCAAAAGACCTATTTTTGCGAAGTTATTTT
>CANGUK010000140.1 GCA_947457095.1 Cyclobacteriaceae bacterium | reverse complement strand
AGAATTCGCGCCAACGACGTAAAGCGTTTGAGAAACAGATATCAGGCTAAGACCACCCGTACTTTTATCAAAAGATTGAAGGCGGCTACCGATAAAGTAGAAGCGATGGAGTTGTACAAGAAAGTTTCTTCCATGTTGGACAAACTGGCTAAGAAGAATGTCATTCATAAAAACAACGCAAACAACAAGAAGTCAAGATTGGCTAAAGTGGTAAGCGCTTTGGGGTAATTTATCCTACTAAAAAATCAAACCCTGCCCACAAGCAGGGTTTTTTTATGCCTTTTTTTCCGTAGGTTTAATTCACTTTTTAACCTACGCATGCATACACCCTCCTCCATTAGAATTAGTGAGTTGGCCGAAGCAGATCGGCCCCGCGAGAAGCTCCTCCTCAAAGGGAAGGCTGCCCTCTCCGATGCGGAGCTCGTCGCCATCCTGATTGGTACCGGTACCGCAGCCTGCAGTGCCGTCGACCTAGCCCGCATGCTCCTAGCCTCGGTAGGGAATGACCTGGGGGCTGTGGCACGCATGTCAATCGCAGACCTCACCCAATTCAAAGGGATAGGGCAGGCCAAAGCCATTTCAATCGTCAGCGCCTTGGAACTGGGTAGGCGCAGAAAAGAGCAGGAACTGCCTAAACGTGAAAAAATCACCAGTTCCAGACAAGTCTATTTGCTTATGCGGCCGGACTTGCATGACGAGCCCGTAGAACAAGTTTTTTTGCTCCTCCTGAATCGGACCAACGGCTTGATTAAAAAGCAACGTGTCAGCCAAGGTGGGACGACCGCTTCGGTGGTGGATCCCAAGGTGGTCTTCAAATTTGCTTTGGAACACGGAGCGCATTCCCTAATTTTGGTTCACAATCACCCAAGTGGCAACCTAAAACCTTCCGAGGCGGATCAGCGCCTTACCCAACGTTTGCAACAAATAGGAAGGGAGTTGGAACTCCCACTAATCGAACACCTCATCTACACCGATCAGGGGTATTTTAGTTTTGCGGATCAAGGGATGATGTAAAATGGGGAGTATTCTTTCGCAAGGGTTCAAACCAAGAGTAGGGAAGGGTAGTTTGAATAATTAAAAACAAAACAACACGTGAAATCAAGTCATCTTCTACTAATTCTGGCATCACTAGTGGTCTTGGCCGCCATTGCCTACATGTTTACCGCTGCTGAGAGCCCGGAAGATTACCAAGAAAAAATCGAAACCGAGCGGGAACGCCAATTCAAATACATCCGCTTCAATGTCGAGTCCCCATTGACTGAGGAACAAAAGCGAGGTTTGCAAAGCTTGAAGTTTTATGTCCTCGACCCTGCCTATCGGGTCAAAGCACGCTTGCTCCCCATCGAAATCAAAAAAGTACGGGAGGTCCCATTGACAGACGGAAGTACCGAGCGCTACTTGGAGCATTCCTGGGCAGAATTTGAGTTGGGCGGGAAAACCAACAAAGTTCTCCTGCTTCAATCCCTGAGTGAATCAGATATGCGCAACTTTTTCTTGGCCTTTGCAGACGAGACGTCAGGAAAGGAAACGTACGGCGGAGGGCGCTACCTCAATGTTCGTCAAGACGGAAAAAATAGCATAACGATTGATTTTAACTTGGCCTTTAACCCCTACTGTGCCTACAATCCTGACTTTGCCTGCCCGCTGCCTCCTCGAGAAAATATCTTGAAAATTGCCATTCCGGTGGGGGAGAAAAATTACGATTAATGCCCTGGGCTCAGGCAAATCTTTTAAATTTGTAACTTACCCACAAGGTGCTCACGCACCTTTTTTGCTAGCCGAAAGGATAGCCCACCCATTGCTATGAAAATATCAATCAATAGACTCAAGGAGTACATCCATTTGACTGAAAGTCCTGCCGAAATTGCGGCGCTACTCACCCAATCCGGACTAGAAGTAGAAAGCATTGATTCTTTTGTGTCTGTACCTGGAGGCTTGGAAGGGATGGTCATTGGAGAGGTGTTGACTTGTGAGAAGCATCCCGATGCAGACAAGTTGAGTTTGACCACCGTAGCCATCGGCCCAGACCAGGTCTCTCAGATCGTCTGTGGAGCTTCCAATGTGGCAGCAGGTCAGAAGGTGGTTGTAGCTACCGTCGGAGCCACCTTGTATCCAAGCAATGGAGAGCCTTTTGAAATCAAGAAAGCCAAAATCCGAGGACAAGTTTCCGAAGGAATGATTTGTGCCGAAGATGAAATCGGAATTGGTACTTCTCATGCAGGAATCATCGTGCTGGACACGGACCTGCCAAACGGAACTCCTGCTTCGGCCTATTTTGAAGTTACCCAAGACCAAATTTTAGAAATCGGGCTTACTCCCAACCGCGCGGATGCAGCCTCTCACCTAGGTGTGGCTAGGGACTTGAAAGCCCTTGTGCGTAGATCCCTTTGTTTGCCTGAGGAAAAAGCACTACCCGTGGAGGCCAAAGGTCCTGTCTTGCAGGTGGTCGTGGACAAAATGGACGATTGCCCTCGCTATGCAGGGGTAGTCTTGACAAATATTCAAGTAGGACCTTCCCCACAATGGATCCAGCATTTTCTGCGCTCCTTGGGCTTGGAACCGATCAACAATGTGGTGGACATCACCAACTACATCCTTCACGATTTGGGGCAGCCCTTGCATGCCTTTGATGCTACCAAGATTGGGGAGGGGAAAATCCGCGTAGGTAAACTACCGAAAGGCAGCACTTTTGTGACCCTAGACGGAAAAGAGCGAAAGCTATCCGGCGAGGAACTCATGATCTGTGATCCAAAGGGTGGGATGTGTATTGCTGGGGTCTTTGGAGGAGCGGTGTCAGGTGTATCCGATCAGACCACAAGCATCTTCTTGGAGTCGGCCTATTTCTCCCCAGACGTGATCCGGAAGGGTTCTCAGGTGCATGGGTTGAAAACCGATGCTTCCTTCCGATTTGAGCGAGGAACCGATCCCAATATGCCGGTCTATGCGCTCAAGCAGGCTGTCATACTTCTGCAGCGCTACGCCGGTGCAAAAGTAGCCTCCGAAATCATTGATTGTTATCCTGAACCCAAGCAGGATGTACGTATTCCAGTCAATTTTGGACATATCAATCGCCTGATTGGCAAAGTCATCGAACCTACCGAAGTGGTAGCAATTCTTGAAAGTTTGGAGATTGCGGTTTCTGAATTAACGGCCGAGGGATTTGTGGCTACCGTCAAGCCTTATCGGGTGGATGTCACCCGTGAAGCGGACATCATCGAAGAGGTGTTGCGTATTCATGGCTTCCAGCAGGTGTTGCTATCCGAAGCCCTTCGTACGGATTACTTGGCTGAGCACCCCGTAAAGGATGTGGCGAAGCTGCAGTATAGACTCACCGAGCTACTTGCCAATCAAGGCTATTTTGAGTTGGTTACCAACAGCTTGACCAGTCCCAAGTATGTGGAGAAGGCAGGATTTTTGGATGCGAGCACCACGGTGGAGATCTACAACAAGCTGAGCGAGGACCTAGGTGTCATGCGCCAAACCCTCTTGTTCTCCGGCTTGGAGGTCGTAGCACACAACATCAACAGAAGACAAACCGACTTGAAGTGCTTTGAGTTTGGTACGATATACCAGAAGAAGGCGGAAGGTGGCTACAAGGAGTCGCGACGTTTGGCGATTTTTCAATCTGGCAACCGTTCTTCCGAGAGCTGGGTGGAGCCAGCAAAGCCGTTTGGCTTTACCGACTTGTATGCCACAGTAACTCGAATTCTCGAGCGCTTGAATGTAGAGGCGAGCGAGGTGGAGGTGATTGAAACAGCTCCTTTTGCCTACGGTTTGAGTTTGAAACTGGGGGAAAAAGTGCTAGCAACCATAGGTCTAGTCGAAGAAAAGCAGTTGAAGTTGGCCGAAGTAAGGCAGGAGGTTTGGTATGCAGAGCTAGACTGGGATTTGTTGGCCAAGAAATCTTCAGGATTGAAAAAATTCCAAGAGCTATCCAAGTTTCCTGAGGTTCGCCGTGACCTTTCCTTGGTGCTGGACAAGGAAGTGTCCTTTGCCCGTGTCAAAGTGGTTGCTGAAAAGGCAGGCGGAAAATTATTGAAGCGCTTGGATGTATTTGATGTGTATCAAGGGGACAAGCTGGAGGCTGGAAAAAAAGCCTATGCATTAAGTTTTATTCTTCAGGATCAAGAAAATACCTTGACCGATAAGGAAATTGAAAAAACAATGAGTAACTTGATTCATGCCTTTCAAAGTCAAGTGGGGGCCATCATCCGAAGCTAAGTTATGATTCACGAGGAATTACAAAAACTTGAAAAACTTTCTGTTCAGGTAAGTAAAAAGGTAGAAGCCTTGACTGCTGAAAATGAGCGCTTAAATGCCCGTTTGGCTGAGCTTGAAGCCCAGCTGCAAGAGAAGGATGTTGCCCTCGACAATTTTAAAAATAAGATTAAAATTAGTAACATTGTGGACAACCGACCGGTAAGCCCTGAGGATACCGTCGAAATGAGTGACTTAATCAATTCCTATATACAAGAAATCGATCAGTTGATTACCCACCTATCCGAATAGCATGGAAACATT
>CANGUK010000139.1 GCA_947457095.1 Cyclobacteriaceae bacterium | reverse complement strand
ATTACTTCTTCTTGTGTCTGTTTTTTCTAAGTCTTTTCTTACGCTTGTGCGTAGCGATCTTATGTCTTTTTCTTTTCTTACCGCAAGGCATAGTTTTAAAATTTAATTGTTTACAATTCGTTATAGCTGATCCAAGTAGCCTTGAATACTCTCTAAGATCATCGGATCGTCGGTCATTTTCTTGACTAGCTCAAACTGTGCTTTCGCTTTATTTTTCTCTTTGGATTCAAAGTAGCTGACACCTAGGTAAAACTGACCTTGAATGTTTTGTGGATGTGCTTTTGCCAATTCTTCAAAACGACCAATTGCTCGATCGTATTGTCCGGATTGCATGGAGAGTACCCCCATGTTAAACAAGCCATCTTCATTCTTCGGGTCCTCCTCCAAAATCTCCCGCAACAAGGTGATTCCTTGCATGGGATTGGATGAAGACACGTAGGTCATCGCTATTTTGGATTTCAAATCGAGACGGGTTGGATCTTTTTCCAACACCAGTGTTAAGAAGCTTCTGGTTTTCTCTGCCAGTACTTCTACTTTGTTTTTGTCTAAGGCAAAGGAAAAAGCATCGTAATTTGCTTTTCCAGCTTCCTCGGCAAGAAATAAATTGTCTGGCCAAAGGGTACTTGCTTCGGTCCAGTAATAGGCGGCAGAATCAAACAACCCTTCTTCCTTGTAGATGCCTGCTAGAACCTGCGCGGCCGCTACTTTTTCTTCTGGAGTAGGAGCAGATCGAAATTTCGAAATCAACTGATCTGCCTGCTCTCTATTTTGGGAAGATAGCTCATTCTCATGCGATTCGGTCATGGCGGGGGATGCTTCTGCACCACTTTCCATTTTTTCGCCTGTAGCTTCATTATCAACCACCACCTTGGGTAGTAAATAAAGACCTGCTACAGATGCGATACCGATTCCTATAAGAACAACCTGTAGTTTTTTCATGCCTTTTACCCAGGCTTAGGCCTGAGTAGCCAATTGTTTGATTTTCTTGCTGTTTTTGATTTTCTCTACAAACACCTTAGAAGGCTTGAATGCAGGGATATAATGCTCGTCAATTACAATTGCCGTATTCTTGGAAATGTTACGGGCAATTTTCTTTGCTCTTTTCTTGTTGATGAAACTTCCAAATCCTCTGACATAGATGTTTTCTCCATCTGCCATGGAATCTTTTACTACCTTGAAAAATGCCTCAACTGCTTGAGTTACATCGTCTTTTTGAATTCCAGTCTTCTCGGAAATTCTAGTAATTACTTCTGCTTTAGTCACTGTGATTAAAATTTAGAAATTTCGAAATGCCCTTAACAACCTATTAACCAAGTATTTTTGGGACTGCAAATGTACAAGAACCAACGCAATTAAAAAAGATATTCAAAAAAAATACCTTGGTTTGTAGTCCCGCAAACTTTCACCCATGAAGAGTAAAGTCACTGAAAATCAACTATTTTCAAAATCAATAATTTCTTGGTACCGTGAAAATCCAAGGAATTTGCCTTGGAGAGAAACTCAAGATCCTTATAAAATTTGGCTCTCAGAAATCATTCTCCAGCAAACCCGCGTAGCACAGGGTCTGCCTTATTACGAAGCATTTTCAAAAGCCTATCCACGGGTACAACTATTGGCAGAAGCCCCAGAAGAAGAAGTACTCCGGCTTTGGCAAGGACTAGGGTATTACAGCAGAGCCCGAAACCTGCACGCTTGTGCAAAATACATTTGGTACGAATTAGGCGGAATTTTTCCCAAAACCTATGCTAGCCTGATTCAACTTAAAGGTGTTGGAAGTTATACCGCTGCAGCCATCTCCAGCTTTGCCTTTGGAGAGGTTCAAGCCGTAGTGGATGGAAATGTGTTTCGGGTGCTCGCCCGTTACTTTGGAATTGCCACAGACATCGCGAGCAGCAAGGGAAAAAAAGAGTTTGAAGAGCTGGCCAACCAACTCATCCCCAAAGATGCCCCCGGAGAATTCAATCAGGCCATGATGGATTTCGGTTCTCGATGCTGCACCCCCAAAAACCCAAATTGTGAAGCATGTCCCTTGGCAAGCTCCTGCTTCGCCTTTCAAAAAGAACTTGTATCCTCATTACCTGTAAAAATCAATAAAACCAAAATCAAAGAGCGGATTATCAACTACTTAGTAATTCGCTGTGCCGGCCGTATCGTTTGGAATAAACGTGGGGAAGGGGATATTTGGACAGGGCTGTATGATTTTCCCCTGCTCGAACAGGAAAACTTCCCTTGGAAAGAAAATCTCACGAAGGAGGCAATCTTGTTTCCAAAAAAATACCGACATCTTCTGTCGCATCAACGAATACTTGGAAGCTTTTGGGAAATCGAATTTTCTTCAGAGAACTATGCTGAACTAGCTAAATGGTGCCAAAAAGAAGGATTTGACTTGGTTGATGCCCAGCAAATTGACGCGCTTCCCAAACCTAAATTGATTGTTCGCTATTTGACCGATCGAGAGATTTGATTACTTTCAATCTTCTAAACTTTTTAACTACTAAAAACAAAATGTTATGGCAGGAGTAAACAAAGTCATCTTATTGGGTCACCTAGGTTCTGATCCAGAGGTCAAATATTTAGAGGGTGATAAGGTGGTCGCCAACCTTAGTTTAGCGACTTCTGAAGCCTATCAAGATCGAAATGGCAACCGGGTGGAACAGACTGAATGGCATGACTTGGAACTTTGGGATCAACAAGCAAAAATCGCTGAAAAATACCTGAAAAAGGGGTCTCAAATCTATGTAGAAGGCAAAATCAAGTCTGACAAATGGACCGATGAGCAAGGACAAAACCGGAAGAAAATGAAAATCCGCGTGTTGAGTTTTACCATGGTTGGAGGTAAGCCAGAAGGAATGCAAGGCGCCCCGGCAGCTCCAGCAGCATCAGGAGCATCAGGAGCAATGCCAAGCGCTTCACCTGCAGCAGCCCCTATGGTGTCCCTAGATGAAGGGGATGATGACCTTCCCTTTTAATGGAAGTCAAATCCCTTTTTCCTTGAATTCAGGGGATTTGATTACCTTTGAACACTTATTTTCACTAACACATGGATGATCCCTACCCGAGTTACTTACTGATAGCCCAGGTTTCCTCATTTTCATTCTCCTATTTTTTTGTCAACGGGCTAGCGCTCCTCCTCCTTTTGGTGGGCTCGGCCTTGGTCTCTGGCTCTGAAGTTGCCTTCTTTTCGCTCACAAAAGATGACCTCACAGATCTCAATCAAAAACATCCAGAAAAGGGACGAGTAATTACCGCATTGCTCGCAACTCCCAAGATATTGTTGAGCACCGTATTGATTCTCAATAACTTAATCAATATTGGGATTGTCACCTTGACTACCTTTGTCACTTGGACTCTTTTTGGCACGAATGCCACAGGTATTATCGTCATCCTCATTCAAACGGTAGGCGTAACCTTTGCCATTGTGTTTTTTGGGGAAATTGTACCCAAAGTTTATGCAAACCAAGCTAGAACCCGCTTTGCGCTAAACCTCGCAGTTCCTATCTATTTTTTCACAAAGGTATTGAAGCCATTCTCGGCATTTTTAATTGCTTTCAGCAACATCATCGAAAAACGAGTACAGCAAAAAGGGTACTCGCTCTCAGTGGATGAATTGAATCAGGCGCTAGAATTGACCACAGAAGATACCCCTGAAGAAGAAAAAGAAATTCTACGCGGAATCGTGAATTTTGGAACACTAAGCGTCCGCCAAGTCATGAAAAGTAGAATGGAAATCTCAGCCGTGGATGCAGAAATTGACTTTCATGAACTCATGGACAAAGTCAATAAGAGTGGCTATTCCAGAATCCCTGTTTATGAGGAGACCATAGATCATATCCTAGGCGTGCTTTACATCAAAGATCTACTTCCACATATCGACAAGGATGAAAATTTTGAGTGGAAATCACTCATTCGAAAGAGTTTCTTCGTTCCTGAAAACAAAAAAGCCGACTCCCTACTTAAAGATTTTCAAAAAATGAGGGTGCACATGGCCATCGTCGTGGATGAGTATGGTGGCACCTCAGGCTTGATCACCCTCGAAGACTTAATTGAAGAAATCATTGGGGAAATCAACGATGAATTTGACGATACGGACACACTCTTCTTTCAGGAACTTGATGTGGACACCTTTATCTTTGAAGGGAAAGTTTCACTCAATGATTTTTGCAAGAAGCTTGATTTAGACACGCAAATCTTCGATGGAGTGAAAGGCGAAAGCGAATCCTTGGGAGGATTACTTCTTGAGCTCAACTCAAAACTTCCAAAAAACGGAACCAAAATCAGATACAAAGATTTTGAATTTACCATCCTAGCCGTAGACGCAAGAAAAATCAAAAAGGTAAAGGTGCATTTGATGGGGGAAGAAAAGGATTTTTCTAGCCCATTTACTGACTAAAATTCACTTAGAAGTAATTTCAACTTTTCCCCATTAGGCCCATTTTTATTTGGCAGATACGATTTACCTCCCTAGTTTCAGTAGGTTTTAAAAAATTTTACCAAAAATTTATTTTTTTTATTTCGGTTAAATCCTCGTGAATTTTTCCTCCTGATTTT
>CANGUK010000138.1 GCA_947457095.1 Cyclobacteriaceae bacterium | reverse complement strand
TGAAGTTGTTGGATTACCGCTGCTCTACCAAAAATGGGAATGTCTCCTTTCTGGTAAAAATTGAAGGGGCGAATGTCATCCAAGCCAGCTGTATGGTCCTTGTGCTCATGGGTAAACAGTACGGCGTCCAACTGTTTGATGCCTTCCCGAAGCATCTGCATTCTGAAATCCGGCCCTGTATCAATGACAAAGGATTGCCCTTGGACTGCCAAGTGAATGGAAGTTCGAAATCTTTTGTCTCTAAAGTCTAGGGATTGACAGACAGGACAAGGGCATCCAATTACCGGTACCCCTTGGGAAGTACCTGTTCCCAAAAAGGTGATGATCAAAATTTTAGTGTGGTTTGGCGTAATTCTGAAAGAAAATCCTGGTTTGCTTTCTCTTTAAATTCTTTGGGGTCAAGGTCTAATTCGACTAGAATATCAAGGAGGGCATTTATTTTTCCTTCCAAAGGAAAGTACTTATTGATGATGACCACTTTGGTTTCTTTCAAGAGGCAGTATCCTGACTTAAAATTTCCCTTTTCGTAGCGAAGGTGGTAGGAGGAGGCAGCAAACAAATTTTCCAATTTGTCCAAAAAGTGTTTGGTGTATTTTATTGCCATGGACTAACTCAGGAATTTTTTAACCGTTGCTAAGACTAGGTCGTAGTTTAAAGGTTTTTGAATAAACTCATCAAACCCAAACTTTCGATAATCTTCTGGGGTATGGTTCGCTGCATTACCCGAAATGGCAATGATGGGGATGCTATTCTTTTTTGGGTCGGCCAGCTTTCTGATTTCCTTAGTGCATTGGATACCATCCATTTGAGGCATGGTGATGTCCATCAAAATCAAATCAAAATCTTCTGCAGCGAGCATTTCTAACACTTGCTTCCCGTTGCGGGCCGCCTTCATGCTGTAATTCTCAAATGCAAGTACACTCTTTGTCAGATTGATAATGATGGAGCTATCTTCACCTACCAAAATCTTCTTTGTATCACGCGCCATATAAATTTGGGTTATTCCTTAAAAATTCTTCTAATTCTATAAAGGTAGCTTTAAGATAGTGAAGACTTTCAGCAAATTCAATGCTTTTTTGCTGCCTTCCTAAGGATTCGCTACACTTTGCTGCGGTATAGATTTTTTCTGCCCCTAAGGTACCGGAATTCCCTTTTATTGTATGAATGGCACGCAAAATTTCCTCAGACGGTATGGCTGTTGATTTGGGATCTAGAAGCTGAAAAAGGGTGTTGCATTCCTCAATAAATTCGGCATAAACTTGAGCGATTACCTCACGGCTACTCAGGCGCACTAATTGCTGGTAAACAGTAGGGTTCAGAATGGGCAGGGCTTCAGTTGTGCTAACAGTACTTAACTCTTCTTCCTCTAGCTTGGATAATAAGCTTTGAATTTTTAGGATAAAATCTTTTGGACGAACTGGCTTTGAAATAAACTCATCAAAGCCTTGACTTCTAAAATAGGGGGCATTTGCTTCGTCAACATGCGGAGCGACTGCGACCACGATGCAGGATTTACCCCATATTCTCTTTGCATTTTGTAGAAAATTGATGGGTTCTATGTCGGTTAGCTGCAAAGAAAGGAGCACTAGGTGTACAGGCTGCTTATCAGGATAGCTCAATGCATCTTGGCCGGTAGCGAAGCTAGAAAAAGTATAAAGCTGCCCAATTAAGTATTCAAAAAGCTTTCGTTCTTGTTCCTTATTTTCTACAATCAAGATATTTTTGCTTTTCATCTCAAACCTCCTGACTTTTAGTTTTTAAAAATTTATAGATGCCAACTGTCCCTTCGTATTTGATTCTAGTAGTGGGGCCAACAGCAGTTGGTAAAACAAACCTTTGTTTAAAACTAGCCAAAAAATTTCAGACGGAGATTCTTTCTTGCGATAGCCGACAGTTTTATCGCGAAATGAATCGAGGTACCGCAAAGCCAAGCGCTGAAGAATTGGCGCAAGCTCCGCATCATTTCATCAATAATTTATCCATAAATAACCCGTACGATGTGCGGATGTACGAGGAGGAGGCTTTGGGTCTTTTGGAACAGTTGTTTCAAAAAAACCGGGTAGTTGTAATGACCGGAGGAACAGGGCTTTTTGCAGATGCAGTAGTCAATGGCATGGATGCCATCCCTGAAGTGGCTCCAGAAATCCGGGAAGAAATCATTCAAGAATATCAATCCAAGGGTTTATCCTGGCTCCAAGGAGCTGTGGAAGAAGTAGATCCAGAGTTTTTTGCACAGGTGGATCGTGGCAATCCCCAACGGTTAATGCGTGCGCTCGAGATCTGGAGAGGTACCGGATTGAAATTCAGTAGTTTTCGAACAAAGAAAAAAGTCCAACGGCCTTTTGAGGTCATTAAAATTGGATTGGATCGGCCTCGGGAGGAACTTTATGAGCGCATTGACAATCGGATGGAGCAGATGTTGGCCGAAGGCTTGTTTGAGGAAGCCGAAGGTCTTTTTGAAAAGCGTGGATTGAATGCACTACAAACCTTGGGCTACACCGAGATTTTTGATTTTTTGGAGAGAAAGTACGACAAGGAGGAACTCATTCGACTTTTAAAGCGAAACTCAAGAAGGTATGCAAAGCGTCAATTGACTTGGTTTCGAAGAGATCCCCTGATTCGCTGGTTTCATCCTAACGAAGAGCGGGAAATCTTTGATTTCATCCAAGATCAAATAGCCTTAAATCCCCCAAAAAATGCTACCCAATTGTAAGGCGCTTTTTTAATCAACGCATTGAACTGGTATTGATTGACTTTTAGGGCGCGTAGGGCCTCAATACTACTTTGAGGAATTTGTTTTGGAG
This sequence comes from Cyclobacteriaceae bacterium, assembly GCA_947457095.1. Classification (GTDB taxonomy): domain Bacteria; phylum Bacteroidota; class Bacteroidia; order Cytophagales; family Cyclobacteriaceae; genus Algoriphagus. The sequence continues at coordinate 1,791 of CANGUK010000138.1, read as the reverse complement.
CTTCATCGCTTGTCCAAATTCGCTGAATTTCCTCAGGGCCAAGAAGTTGTCCAGGGCGGATTCCTAACTCAGGATGGGCTGAGGCAAGTTGAGCGAGTAAGTTTTGTTGCAAGATTAGCTTTGCTCGCATCGTGTTACGTACTGTTAGGAAAAACAGCATGCATGCTCCAGATACGGTCAAAAACAAAGGAATAAAGCCCATTTTAAATACTTAGAAGTTGGATCAGTTTTAGGTGGTCAGGAATCAGTTGCTTCGGTTTGCCGATGCAATCTTCAAAAGGAGTGTAGACCACTTGCCCATTCATAACTCCAGCCATACAATTTGTGTTTCCAGCGAGGAGCCCTTCTACCGCTGCCATTCCGCATCGGCTAGCTAATACGCGGTCCCGAGCAGTAGGCTTTCCGCCCCGCTGAATGTGGCCAAGCGTAGTCACTTTAAAATCTTTCGAAGGGTCCTGGATTCGATCTTTCACCAGTTTCATGATCGTTTCGGCAGACCCCAATTCATCCCCTTCTGCCACTACGATTATACTTGAACTTTTACTTTTACGCAGATTCTTTAATGATTTGACTATTTGATCAATATCACTCTTCGTTTCAGGAACCAACACAAATTCAGCACCTCCACCTATTCCAGATTCCACCGCGATGAAACCGGCATCTCTTCCCATAACTTCGATGAAGAAAACGCGGTCGTGAGCGGCGGCGGTATCTCGAATTTTATCGATGGCATCCAATGCAGTATTGACTGCGGTATCAAATCCTATGGTATAATCTGTACCATAGATATCGTTATCGATGGTGCCAGGGCAGCCTACCGTGGGAATTCCATACTCTTCAAAAAAGATTTTTGCTCCAGTAAAAGTACCGTCTCCTCCAATAGCCACTAATCCTTCGATACCCAATGCTTGTAAGTGATCGAAGGCCTTTTTTCTCCCTTCAGGAGTCATAAACTCCATGGAACGGGCAGATTTGAGAATGGTGCCTCCGCGTTGGACAATATTAGAAACCGAATGAGATTGCATTCGCTTGATATCTCCTTCGATCATCCCCTCATAGCCTTTGTAAATGCCAAAGAGCTCTAAACCATGGAAGATGCCAGTTCTCACCACTGCACGAATACAAGCATTCATTCCAGGGGCATCTCCACCTGATGTGAATACGGCAATTTTTTTCATTTCTTCACGGATTTTAACCCCTAAAAATAGGCATAATTGACCTGAAAAATCTGGTATTCAAAAAAAATCAACAGTACTATTCTTGAATAGATTGAAAACAGCCTACAGGCCACATATTACCGCTCACTTTGCTAAACTTCAAGCCTTATTTCCTTGTTTGCAGGCAGTATAGCGGATAATCACATTCAATTTTTAAAAACCGTTAGACAGCAGTTTTAAAAAATACTACCTTGAGGAGTTAAATACGAATGCTATGAAATTGAACCGGACCCTTTGCTTCTTTTTTCTTATTTTTTGTTGCTCTACTTCCCCAATACTTGCGCAACAGCAAGAGGTGAAGCGTTTGGAGGCCCAAGCCAAACGAGTAGAGATCATTCGAGATGATTTCGGGGTGCCACATATCTACGGCTCTCGCGATGCAGATGTGGTTTTTGGTCTTTTGTATGCCCAATGTGAGGATGATTTCAGACGTGTGGAGCGCAACTACCTGTGGGCTTTGGGAAGGCTAGCCGAATTGGAAGGGGAAAAGGAATTGTACTCCGACCTTCGGGCGCAGTTGTACATGACTACCGCGGAAGCGAAAGATGCCTATCAAAAGGCCCCAGAATGGCTC
>CANGUK010000137.1 GCA_947457095.1 Cyclobacteriaceae bacterium | reverse complement strand
ACATTCTCCGTAAATTTACTTAGACCTCCCTCGTATTTTCCTTCGATGGACAGACTACCAAGATCCACCCCCACGCCGGTTTGGTAGCCAAGTGTGGCTTTTTTGAAATCGGTGTTTTGTACGGTGGTACCGGCATCCTTGAGTGAAGAATCAATGTTGAAGCTTGCAATAGGTCCGGCCATGATTCGAATTACTTTCAGTAACCTAAATCCAGCCATTACAGGAACATCCAAGCGGTTAAACTTAGCTTCGTATAGAGATAGAGTGGAAGAAATACTACTTATTGGAGGCGATTCAAGCTTAAATTTTCCCGTAGTTTGCGTAAACAACACCTCCGGCTGTACAAAAAACCCAACCCCTCCAAACCGTGCAAATACCCCCACGTGATATCCTAGTTGTGCATCGCTGGGAACAAGTTGCTCTCCTTCAAAATCTACTTGTGTACTACTCAATCCCGCTTTGATACCTACCCCATTCTTTTGGGCATACAGGGAGAGTGAACTAAGGGTTACTAAGACAATTAAAGCTAGCTTTTTCATGGTCCTTCAGTTTTAGTTGTAAAATAAAAGTACTACCACACGTACAATTCTTCTGCCAAAACGAAGCAAGAAGAACTTTAGTGTACGTTTTTTTTTAATCTCTAGTTGCACAGGCCTGAAAAGAAGCTAAAAAGGATTGAATAAAAAACGACTTTTAAAGTCTGCATTTAACGATCCCAGGCAGCAGTACAATCAAGAGGAGGCTAAAGAAATTTGTTTTGCCAAAATAGCGATGCCTTCCATGAAGGTTCTAGGACGATACCCCAATTGATCCATCGCCTTATGGATGACAAATCCTGTCTTCATCGGTCTGCGCGCCGGCTGCGTAAATCGAGTAGAATCCGTACGAACAATCAACTCCTTGTTTAAGCCGAAGTAATTGGCTGTTTGCATGGCCATATCGTAAGGCGTCAGCAACTCAGATCCAGAGATATTGAATACCCCGGTAGCTCCTTGCTCCGCTATCAAAATACAACCCGCAGCCAAATCCTCAGCCAAAGTTGGGGTCCGCACCTGGTCATCCACCACCTGAATTTGCTTACCAGCCTCCAAGGAGGACTTCACCCAAAGAATGATATTTGACCTGCTTAAATCATTGGCAAGTCCATAAACCAAGACCGTTCGCGCAATAGCCCATTTTAAGGTAGAGCGCTTGATGAGTTCTTCCCCGTCCAACTTCGTTTGCCCATAGTAATTGACTGGATCAGGCAGTGCTTCTTCGGTGTAGGGATTCTGTCCATCCTCTCCCGAAAAAATAAAATCTGTGGACACAAAAATAAAGTGACTTCCAATTTTCTCTGCCGCTCGCACCAGATAGGAAGTTGCGAGCACATTGGCACGGTAACAGCCCTCCTGATTTTTTTCGCAGTCATCCACATGGGTCATTGCTGCTCCATGAATCAATACATCTGGACGGAGCTGTGCTAAAACAGACTCTACCTCCTGCTCATTTTCAATGTCCAAACTCTGATACGTATATCCTGCACCCGAGAGTCTACAGGCACCTCTACCTGTAGCAATCACAGCATAATTTCCTTGTGCTACCAGCTGCTCTACCAGCTTCTGACCCAACAAGCCATTGGCTCCTGTGATCAAGATTTTCGGTTTATTGGACGACTGGATAGACATAGCCAAACTCTTTTTCGATTTTCTTTCGGGACATTTTTTCAACGGTAATCTTCATGATTACGGGTTCCAATGGAACCTCTCGAACAGTCTTTTCTGCGGCTATTTTATCGACCACATCTAGGCCTTGGAGGACCTGACCAAAGACGGTGTACTCAAAATCCAAGTGCGGTGTCCCGCCAACTTCAGCATAGGCCTTGATTTGTGCTGGACTGTAATCTTTGGTGAGTTTCAAGGACAAAGTTTTGGCGATATCATCTCTTTTGGAAAGCAAGAGCTGTGTCAAACTATCCATTTTCCCTTCCTGATAAAGCCGTGTATACTCTTCCTTCATCTGCTTTTGGCTCTCCAATTGCATGTATTGGAAGACCGCCTTTTGCAAGGCTGTAAAATCGGTGGTCAGCTCTTGCTCCGCGTAGGTTCTTCCTTGTACAATGTAAAACTGGGAGCCATTGCTTCTTTTTTGAGGATTGCTATCATCCCCTTCACGAGCAGCGGCAATCATCCCCTTGGTATGTACATGATTGCGACGAATCTCTGCAGGAAGTGTTGGCCAATTTTGGTAAGGCAGAGCTTCCTTAGTGAAGACATCTCCACCTTGAACCATGAAGCCTTGAATGACTCGGTGAAACTGGGTGGAATCAAAACGTCCCGATTCGGCTAAGTCGAGAAAGTTCTCCTTATGCACTGGGGTATCGTCAAAAAGTATGGCCTTAATCTCTCCATGTCTGGTAGAAATGGTGACCACGTAATCCTTGTCTTTGCCACAAGCCGAAAAACTCAGCGCCAAAAGAAAAAAGAATAAAATCCGCATTTTCTGGTTCATATCAATGAGGGGACTGTTTGATTTGTTCTAAAATAGTTTTTCCTCCCGCTTGGAGGACTTGCTTCGCTAAAGATTCACCAAGCTGCACGGCTTGACTTACCGGCCCAGCTGCTTCGAGTACGATGCGCTGCTGACCATCCAAACTCACAATCCCTCCTTTGAGATGGACTTGATTGTCTGCAAGTGTAGCCAAAGCAAAAACAGGAATGCTGCATCCACCTTCCAAAACCCGGAGGTACGCACGCTCGGCAAGCAAGCAAACTTGAGTCGCTGCATCGTTGCAAGCAGCAACAATGGCCTCACGAACCTTGGGATCTAGATTCGTGGAAGCCTCAATAGCGATAGATCCTTGACCCACCGCAGGGATAAATTGGTTCAAATCCAGATTCGCCACCACTAAATCATCGTAACCCATTCGATGCACCCCCGCATAAGCCAAGAGCAGGGCATCACAGTGTCCTTCTTCCATCTTGCGAATTCGGGTTTGGAGATTGCCTCGAACCTCTACAGTTTTTACCTGAGGATAAAAATGCTTGAGTGTCGCAATTCTTCGCGTAGAAGAAGTCCCCACCACCAAGTTGGCATCAGTTAAGGAAACTCCTTTCTTCGTAGAAAGGAGCACATCCTGGGCTTGCTCACGTGCTGAAAAAGCAATCAACTCCAAACCTTCCCCCAAACTGGAGGGCATGTCTTTTGCTGAGTGAACCGCTATTGAAATAGTTCCATCCAGGAGTTGATCTTCCAATTCTTGGGTAAATACCCCTTTGGAACCAATTTTTGATATGGAAACATCCAAGACCTGGTCCCCTTTGGTATCTATTGGAACAATTACAGATGCAAGCCCAGCTTTTTGGAGCAAGTCTGCCACATGGTACGCTTGCCAAAGGGCAAGTTTACTCGCACGGGTTCCAATTTTTATAGGTTGATGACTCACTGTTTTTCTCGTTTTGACGTTTTCTTCACCACAGATTCCACCATAAATTTGATGATTTCGGTGGCAACATTTACACCGGTTGGTCCTTCACTTCTCTCCAATCCAGTGTAGTTATTGACTTCCAAAATCAAAGGTCCTCTCGAATCTATTTTGGTAACTGCGATCCCAAGAACCTCCTTTTCCATCTCCCTAGTTTTTGGACATCATCAAAAGAATCTCCATAGACAAGTCGGTGAAAATCATTTTCGCATTGCCATTCCGTTCCAAATGGTAATGGGCGGCATTGAAGGTTTGGTAGAGTTGAAGCGCATGCTCCTCGGTCAATACCTTCTTGCTGATGTTATCGATAAAGGCCCGGTCTTCATCTGTGGTGCGCAGGAGGTGATCCATATCCAGGTTTTTCAACAAAATCTCACGCGTCACATTCAATCCTGCCAGCATCAAAGACTTTTGGGATTCCTTATCGGCTTTGTGAAAATCGTCGGAGAGCGCAAATAAATCTTTTAGATTTTTAGTGGCGCAAAGGCGAAACCAGTCCCGAAGTTGACGAACCGTCTGATCCTCTACCTGATCAATCAAGCGATAGGCTGCTCGTAGATTTCCATCTGCTAGCATGGCAATTTGCGCTGCTGCCTTGGAGTCACATTGTCCGGATTCTACTAGATGTGCACTTACTTCTTCATCGGTAAAGGCACGAACTAAAATCTTTTGGGTTCGAGATAAAATCGTTGTGAGCAGCTGATCGGCCTGCGAAGTAACCAGCAGAAAAAGGGTTTTGGCAGGTGGCTCCTCAATAATCTTGAGCAAGGCATTGGCCGCTGAAGGGTGTAAATATTCCGGTGCCCAGATCAACATGATCTTGTATCCGCCCTCGAAAGACATCAAGGAAAGCGTCTGAATCATTTTTCGAGCTGCAGCTTTGGTGATGTTTAACTGCTTTTTTTCAAAGCCATTGAAGTAGATAAAGTCGTGCACATTGCCGTAAGGCTGCCCCAAGACAAACTTTCTCCAGTTGCCCATCAGGTCGGATTTCTCATCCTTTCCGTCCTCATCTCCCTCTTCTTCCTTGGAAGACGCAACTACTGGAAAAGCAAAATTCAAATCCGGAAGGATCAATTTATTCATGCGCTGGCAGGAGCCACAGGTACCACAAGAATCGGTCTCCGTTTTTGCCTCGCAATACAAGTAACTCGCTAGGGCCAAGGCCAGAGTCAAATTGGCCGAACCTTCTGGCCCATGAAACAAAAGTGCATGGGCAAGGTGGTTCAACTTCACTGCGTTGAGAAGCTTTTCTTTGGTTTCCGGAAGTCCAGGTATGGCTGCAAACTGCATGGTGCGGTGGGTCAGGAAGTTTT
>CANGUK010000136.1 GCA_947457095.1 Cyclobacteriaceae bacterium | reverse complement strand
ATTTTGGATTGATCGCCTTGGTCCTCTTTTTTGGACTGATTATTTTTTTCGGAAAAGAATTTCGAAAAGAGTCTGGCGGATTTCTTGCATTTGGTCCCGCATTCAATTTTAGTTTTTTTGCGATTTTGATTTCTGGAGTTATTGGACTAATTGGCAACATTCTTTTGTTCCATGTGATTGACCCAACCTTACCCCAAGTTTTGGGTGAACTAACCTTTGAAACTCAGCTTGAAATGATGGGAAATTTTGGCCAAAATCCAGACTCTTTGCCAGCTGAAGTTCTTGATGAAATGAGAGAAGCATCTGCCTCTAACTTTACCCTTGCTGGTCAGCTGAAAGGTTTTGGTTTTGGATTGATTGCCTATGCCATCATTGCCTTAATTTTGGGTGCAATTCTTAAGAAGCGTGACAAATCCCTAGATTTTTAAGATGGTTTCTATTTCCGTAGTTGTTCCAGTATTTAACGAAGAAGAGTCACTGCCTGAATTGACCCAATGGATTCATCGGGTCATGCAAGAGCATGGATTTTCCTATGAGGTGCTTTTGATCAACGACGGAAGTACAGACCGTTCCTGGGAGGTAATTCAATCCTTGGCTTCCAAAAATGATGCCTTGAAAGGGATCAACTTTACCCGCAACTATGGCAAATCTGCCGCCTTAGACGCGGGCTTCAAGCGCTCCTCTGGGGAAGTGGTAATCACCATGGATGCAGATCTACAGGATAGCCCAGACGAAATCCCTGGTCTCTATGCAATGATCAAAGGAGGGCTGGATGTGGTATCTGGCTGGAAAAAGGAACGTCATGATCCTTTGTCCAAAACTATCCCTTCCAAATTCTTCAATGGTGTGACCCGCTGGATTTCGGGCATTCAATTGAATGATTTCAACTGTGGATTGAAAGCCTACCGCAATAAGGTGGTGAAAAACATCCACATCTACGGAGAGATGCACCGCTACATTCCTCTTCTGGCCAAATGGAATGGCTTTCCGAAAATTGGGGAGAAGGTGGTGGAGCACCGTGCTCGAAAGTACGGATACTCCAAGTTTGGATTGGAACGTTTCTTGAATGGATTTTTGGACCTTATTTCCGTATCATTCGTTCATCGCTACAAGAAAAAGCCCATGCACTTTTTCGGCTTGCTCGGCACACTTTCTTTCTTTACTGGTTTTGTCATCACTGCCTGGTTAATTGCTCAAAAAATCTATGGCTTAAGCCAAGGTGTCAAAGTGCGAGAGGTAGTAGACCAGCCGATATTTTTCTTGGCCTTGGTAGCCCTAGTCATCGGTGCCCAATTATTTTTGACAGGATTCATTGCCGAACTGATGACATCCAATCAAGCCAAAGAGCCTGAATACAAAATAGACGAAGAAATCAATCTCGATTTTTAATGTTCTTTTCCTGTATCATTCCTGTTTACAATCGACCGGGTGAACTAAAGGACTTGCTAAGTAGCCTGCTTTCCCAAACCTATACCCAGTTTGAAGTGCTGGTGGTGGAAGACGGCTCTACAATCTGCTGTGATGAAGTAGTTGCTTCTTTCAGTCAAGACCTTTCTATTCGATACTTCTACCAGGAAAATACCGGGCAGGGTTTTGCGCGCAATTTTGGAATGCAGCAGGCCAAAGGGGATTTTTTTGTAATCCTAGATTCCGACGTGCTGCTTCCTCCTGCCTATTTTGAACGCTTGCAGGAAGCCATTCAATCCCGCTCTTTGGATGCTTTTGGAGGGCCGGATGCGGCAGCCGCTGATTTTTCTCCACTCCAAAAAGCAATGGACTTTGCCATGACTTCCTTTTGGACTACGGGGGGGATTCGAGGCAAACTCAAAAATCCAGCCGCCTACCAAGCACGTGGATTCAATATGGGGGTGTCAAGGGCGGTATTTGCTCGTTTGGGTGGCTTTGTGGATCCCAATCAGGGAGAAGATATCGAATGGAGCATCCGGATCAAGAAGGCGGGATTTCGCTTGGAATTGGTGTCTGAGGCTTTTGTCTACCACAAACGAAAAAATACACTGTGGTCCTTTGCGAAGCAGGGCTTTTCCTTTGGAAGAAACCGGGTCAATGTTTCTCGCTTTCACCCCGAGGCAATCAAGCTGGTGCATGCCTTGCCGAGTTTTTTTCTCTTGTTCATGATTTCTTTAGCGGTCAACCTGCTTTTTATTCACCTATTCCTGATTCCACACCTGCTAATTCTAGGGATATGGTCTCTCTTGGTGGTGGCGCAGTCCACTTTACAATACCATTCCCTGGTAGTGGGAATTTTGGCATTGGCTACTTCCTTGGTCCAACTTTCAGGATATGGAATGGGATTACTCATCGAACTGGCCATCAAGTGGAGCAGAGGTTAGTTTCCCTTTCGGCAAACGAATATTACCTCATCCGGAGCGACTGCAAACTGCTTCACTTTTTCAGGAGCAATTTCTTTCACAAATTGATTTTCTTCAATCTGAATTCCTGAGCGGCGAAGTCTGGCGGCATAATCCTTTCCAAATTTGCGCACGTGATCCCGCTGACCAAATAGGCGTTCCCGCTCGGCAGGATCGGTGATGGTTTTGTCTTCTAGCGTTGCCTCTAGCGGGTATACTGGAGATTGCAAGATGCCCCAGCCTCCAGGCTTTAAGACCCGATTAAATTCCGAACATGCCAATAAGTCATCGTCCACATGCTCGAGTACGTGATTGCAAAAAACCACATCAAAGGTATTGTCTGGAAAAGGGATGGCGTGTACGTCCATCTTCACTTTGGCAAGGGGCGACTCGATGTCAGCAGTGATGTAATCCAGGTTGGGGAGTGCTTCAAAGCGCTTGATAAAGCAATGCTCTGGGGCGACATGGAGTACTTTTAGAGGTGCTGTAAAAAAGTTGGTTTTCTCCTGAAGGAAAAGCCACATCAGTCGGTGACGCTCCAGCGCAAGGCAATTCGGACAAAGTGCATTTTCTCGCGCAATGCGTCCGTAAGGAAGAAATTTTTGGTAGGAGTGGTCGCAAACTGGGCAGGTAACCTCCTTGCCGCGATTGAGTTGGGAGAGCACCTTCATCGCCAGTGGGCTTACCGTTTGGAGGATAGGCCTTGGGATGTAGCGGATGACAAAGCTGATGATGGATTTCATGGCGTACTAAAATGCGTCTGCAAGTTACCAAAAGAGAAAGGTCTTCTTTTCTTTTTTTGAAAGGATCTTTCTTTTTTGAGTGCAGCCTTTCCGATTTTCTTCAGGATTGAATTTAATCTTCGCGATTTCGAGCCGATTTACGGGTTTTAAATCCGTCTATTACTTGCCTTACTGACTCAGGTTTTTGAGTTCCCAAGAGAAATTTTTTATTCGTTGTTTTGACCAGAATGCCCCACTTTCCCCCCGTAGTGTAGGACCAGGAATCTCCATTCCATTTGATTCCCCAGCCCCCATACTCCCATAAACCATTGTACTCTACCAATTCCATGGTCTCTATTTCTTCAAAGCGGAAGGTTCTCCAGCGCGTAAATGGGAAAAATCGGTACGATAGGGAATCCCCTTCTATTCGTGTGGTAAGGGTGAAGCTCAGGAAAAGGATGTTTAAAAGTAGAATCATGCCTATTGGGAAGGCTAAATCCCCGAAGTTAAGTGGGGGTTTGTCTTCCAAAAAGAATAAAGAGCTAAGTGATACTCCTGAAATTCCTAGAATGAGTGCCCAAATCCAGATTTGTCTGAACCGCTGTGTCTCTTGAAAGATTACTTGTGTCATGATTTCAAGTTTACGGATTTTTCACTTCATCCGATGTAAAAAAATTACCTAGCAATTTTCAGTTTCTGCTCGCTCAAGCCAACCGAATTAACTAAAAAATCCTCCGAGGTTTCGGAGGATTAATCATTTAGTTCTTTTTAAAAAGGGAGTCTACAAACTCGGTTCGGTTGAAGAGTTGCAGGTCGGTCATTTTTTCACCTACCCCGATAAACTTGACGGGGATTTTGAATTGGTCGGAGATGCCGATGACTACGCCACCTTTGGCGGTGCCATCCAGTTTGGTGATGGCCAGGGAACTCACTTCAGTGGCTTTGGTAAACTCTTTGGCTTGCATAAAGGCATTTTGACCGGTGGAGCCGTCGAGAACCAGCATGATCTCGTGTGGGGCTTCCGGGATAAACTTCTGCATCACCCGTTTGATTTTGGTCAGCTCGTTCATCAAATTGACCTTGGTATGCAGTCGGCCTGCAGTATCGATGATCACGAGATCCGCCTTGGTATCCAAACCTTGTTTGATGGCATCGTAGGCCACAGAGGCAGGATCCGTATTCATGCCATGCGACACCACGGGTACACCCACTCGATTTCCCCAAAGAATCAATTGGTCTACTGCTGCTGCACGGAAAGTATCTGCAGCACCCAACACAACTGACTTGCCTGCATTTTTAAATAGGTAGGCCAGCTTACCGATGGTGGTGGTTTTTCCGACTCCATTGACCCCGACAACTAGGATGACGTAAGGCTTCTTGTCAGCAGGCAACTCAAAGTCTAGTAGGTCTTGGGTATTGTTTTCTGCAAGAAGAAGGGCGATTTCCTCACGAAGGATCAGGTCAAGTTCAGAGGCATTGAGGTATTTGTCGCGAGCGACGCGCTCCTCGATGCGCTGAATGATCTTTACGGTGGTTTCTACGCCTAGGTCTGAACTGATTAGGACTTCTTCCAATTCATCCAAAACGTCTTCATCGACCTTGGATTTGCCGACTACAGCCTTGCTTAGCTTGGAGAAAATGGATTCACTGGTCTTTTGCAGGCCTTGATCCAAACTTTCTTTTTTCTCTTTTGAGAAGAAACCAAAGATTCCCATAGGTATTGTGGCTGATTAAAAGTTAAGGTAATGAAAAAGTCCCTGCTGAACTAATCAGAGGGACTTTAGTACCAACGCAAGGAAGGTAAAATTATTTGTTCAAGGTCGCCTGAACTTCAGTTGAAGGGACCATTTCTTCTCTAAAGGTGTATGCGCCAGTCTTTGGAGACTTTACCGCACGAATTACTTTGGCGTAAGATACGCCACCTTCTTTTTTTAGGGTTGCTACTACTTTCTTAGCCATTGCTTTTTCGTTTATGGGACAGGGTCCCGAGCTAAAAT
>CANGUK010000135.1 GCA_947457095.1 Cyclobacteriaceae bacterium | reverse complement strand
CTTCCGGCCCAGAAACGTAAGCGATGCGTCTAAATCCGTTTTCAAGCAGGTGCTTAACTACTTGATAGGCGCCGCCCGCATCATTGAAGGTGACTTTGGAAACTGGAATATTCTCCTCCACTCGGTCAAACAAGACAAAATTGATTTCTCGATCGTAGAGTTCGTGTAGGTGCTCAAAGGTGTTGGTTTCCCGGCTCAATGAAATCAATAATCCATCCACCTGGCTGGAAACCAGCGTTTGAATGTTTGCTTTTTCTTGGGAGATGCGCTCGTTGCTTTGGCAAATCATCACGTTGTATCCGCGAGAATTGGCTGTGTCCTGGATGCCAGAGATACAGGAGGCAAAAAAATGGGAGGTGATCTCGGGGACAATGACCCCTAGTGTTTTGGATCGGCTGATACGAAGGCTCTGTGCAAGGAGATTGGGCCGGTAATTCATCTCCTTCGCCGCTTCAGCAATTTTTCGCTTGGTTTCCGGATGCAATTCGGGGGAATCCTGTAAGGCTCTGGATACCGTAGAAACGGATACACCCAATCTCTTGGCTATCTCCTTCATCGTTACCTGCCGCCCCTTTTTCATCCGAATGTTATAAATTTTTATCAATTACAATCCTCTGCAATTACGAATAAAGCAAATATTTTTACAAATACTGCTATTCTTGATAAATAGTAGCCAAAACTGTTTCACCAACCACTTTTAAGGTGCGCCGATCAATCCCTGTCAGTTCATCTCGGTGCGTATGGTGGTAAGCCCCAAAGCCTAAATCTGGAGAAAAATCAATGATGTCGACCATCGGAATGCCTGCCCATTCATTTACAAAGGCATGATCATCCAAGATTTCTGGAGCATCTTGTTGGATAAAATAGGAGCCATGGCCCAGTTGGGCCGCATTGCCCCAAACCTTGGAAATAATGCCGCTGGCAAACTTTCTCGAATAGCCTTCTCGATAGAAGCGGGCATTTTTTCCACCCACCAAGTCCACCAAAATCCCGTAATAGGCGGAATAGTTGGGGAGGTGTTTGTTTTTGGACCAGTACTGGGAACCGTGGCACCACCAGATTTGGGAATTGTCGCGCGTCATCGCAAACTCGGGTTCCCCATCGTCTTCCCCATCAAAGAAAATCAGATCGATGCCTACCTCGGCAGAAAGGGGTTGGCTGGAAATGCTCCGAGCAATCTCCAAGAGTACGGCTACGCCAGAGGCGCCGTCATTTGCCCCATCGATGGGTTGGTCGGTGCGTTCCGTATCCTTGTCCGCAATACGTCGGGTATCCCAATGCGCTGCCAAGAGGATCCGCTTGCTTGCCTTGGGATTGTAGGAGGCAATTAGATTGGTCAGGTTCCAAGTGAGCCCATCGTAGGTTTTAGTTTGAAAATCTTGCTGCTGCACAGCCCATCCGTAACCTTCCAAGGTTTCTTGGATCCATGCTTTGGTAGCTGCATGGCCTGGGGTTCCGGGTACCCGTGGGCCAAAATCCACCTGCTTTTTGACAAAGGCAAAAGCGGAGTCTGCTTGAAAATCAGGATAGGACTTGAATTCAACCGTTTCGGTTTTGGTTTCTGTACTTTTCTCTCCTGAACAAGCAGCTAGGAGTAGGAGTAGCGCGAATACGCCCCAGCGAAGGTTATTCTTCATAAGCCCAGTCGATTCGATCCTTCATGTCTTTGACAAGGATGCCCATGGCCTTTAATCCAGAACGGATTTCATCCACCTTGGTGTAGTTTCGTGCGGTCTTGGCTTCGGTATACTGATTGAGGAGGAGATTTAATAATCCTTCCTGCACTTCACCTTTTTCCTCGACCAAACCCAGAATATCTACTACAAAGGTCTGGTAGGCTTCAAGCATGTTATTGAAAACTTGCTCTCCCAGTGCGGCAGGTGCCAATTGTCCAGTGTATACCGAGTTGATTTTTTTGAGCAGGTTGAAGAGATGCCCAATGGCCATAGCCGTATTGAAGTCATCGTCCATGGAGCGGTAAGCCGAAGCAATGCTTGCCTCCACTTGCTGAATTTGCTCGGTATCCAAGGTAATGTCATCCTGTGGGACGTATTGCAATTGCTTCGCGATGCGCAGGCCGTTGATGATCTTTTTATATCCTTTCTGTGCCGCCTTCAAGGCTTCGTTGGAGAAGTCCAGGGTGGAGCGGTACTGGGCAGTGAGAATAAAGTATCGGATCGTCATCGGGCTGTAGGCTTGGTCCAGCAAGGCATGGCTACCCGTAAAGAGTTCCTGCAAGGTGATGAAATTCCCCAAGGACTTGCCCATCTTCTGCCCGTTGATGGTGATCATGTTGTTGTGCATCCAGTACTTGGCTGGATCCTGGTGATTGCAGGCATTGCCTTGTGCGATTTCACATTCGTGGTGGGGAAAAAGCAAGTCCATACCGCCTCCGTGGATGTCAAATTGGGTACCCAGATACTTGGAGCTCATGGCTGTGCATTCCAGGTGCCAACCTGGAAAACCTACACCCCAAGGGGAAGGCCACTTCATGAGGTGCTCTGGGGAAGCATTTTTCCACAAGGCAAAATCTACGGAGTTTCGCTTTTCTCCTTGTCCATCCAAGTCGCGACTTCCACTCACCAATTCTTCAATTACACGCCCTGAAAGTTTGCCGTAGGTGTATTTCTTATTGTAGGCGAGCACATCAAAATAAACCGACCCATTGACTACATAGGCGAGGCCCTCATTTAAGATAGCTTCTACCAGGGCGATTTGCTCAGGAATATGCCCAGTGGCACGAGGCTCAATGCTAGGTTTCCAGGTGTTGAGCAGGGCCATATCCCTGTGGTAGGTATCAGTATATTGCTGGGCCACTTCCATGGGTTCCAACTTTTCGAGTTTGGCTCTTTTAGCAATTTTATCCTCTCCCTCATCTGCATCTCCCGTCAGGTGTCCCACATCGGTAATGTTGCGGACGTAGCGCACGCGATATCCCAAATGCGTCAAGTAGCGGTTGACCGTATCAAAGGTGATCGCCGGCCGACCATGACCCAAATGCGCATCCCCATAGACCGTAGGTCCGCACACATACATGCCCACAAAGGGAGGACTGATGGGTGCAAAATCTTCCTTCTGCCGGGTAAGGGTATTGTAGAGCTTGAGTTGATGTGCTTTCATAAAAGTACAATGTACAAAGTACTAGGTACGAAGTACAATATTTTTCTGAGTTTGAATTCGGACTTGACCTTCGAGGTAATTAATGTTTGAAGTGGCGGACACCTGTCAGCACCATGCTTATGCCCTGGGCATTGCAGTAGTCAATGCTGTCTTGGTCCTTGATCGAGCCCCCAGGTTGTACCACTGCGGAGATGCCTGCTTCATGTGCGATGGCTACGCAGTCTGGGAAAGGGAAAAAGGCATCGGAGGCCATGACAGCACCTTTCAAGTTGAAGCCAAACTCATTGGCTTTGGTGATGGCCTGTCTTAATGCGTCCACTCGGGAGGTTTGTCCCACTCCCGAAGCAAATAGCTGGGAATCGTTGCTCAATATGATGGTATTGGACTTTGTGTGCTTACACACTTTTGCCGCGAATACCAAGGCATCTAGTTCCTTATCGCTAGGGGCTAGGGTGGTGGCTACAGTGAAATCGGCCTTGCCTTCTGTCGCCAGATCCTTGTCTTGTTCGATTACCCCATTCAAGAGGGTTTTGATCATTTTCGTTCCCGGAACGGCCATTTTCTGGAGCAACAGGATTCGATTCTTTTTGGTGGTCAGCACTGCCAAAGCCTCAGGGCTGAATGACGGAGCGATAAGCACTTCAAAAAAGAGGGAATTCATCTCTTCAGCAGCGGCTAGGTCAACCGGTCTGTTGGTTACGAGCACACCTCCAAAGGCAGAGGTAGTATCTGCCGCGAAAGCCTTTTGGTAGGCTTCTTTTACGGTTGGGGCAGTGGCGCAACCGCAGGCATTCGTATGCTTGAGGATGGCAAAAGCCGTTTGATCTGGAAACTCGGCAATTAGGTTTACTGCTGCGTCCACATCGACTAGGTTGTTGTAAGAAAGTTCCTTCCCGTGAAGTTGCTCAAACAGCTCCTCCAGGTTCCCATAGAAATGAGCCGCTTGGTGTGGGTTTTCTCCGTAGCGAAGCGCCTTAGCGGTAGTTTCGGATACTTTTAGTGCAGGGATTCCTTCCTGCTGATTGAAGTAGTTGAAGATATGCGTATCGTAGTTGGAGGACACCTGGAAGGCCTGGGCGGCAAAGTAGCGTCTGTCTTCTAGGGTAGTGGCTCCGTCTTGAGCGGAAAGTCTGGCTTCCAATTCCGCGTACTGGTTTTTGGAAGCGATGATGGTGACGTCCTTGAAGTTTTTGGCTGCAGCACGGATGAGCGAGATGCCGCCAATGTCAATTTTCTCGATGATATCTGCTTCCGATGCGCCGGAGGCCACTGTTTCTTCGAAGGGATACAAATCCACAATTACCAAGTCAATGGCCGGAATGTCGTAAGTAGCCGCTTGTGCCACATCGCCTTCGTGGTCTCTGCGGTGGAGGATACCTCCAAAAATCTTAGGGTGGAGGGTTTTTACACGTCCTCCAAAAATGGAAGGGTAACTGGTGAGTTCTTCCACTGGAACTACCTTCGCTCCTTGGGCTTCAATAAATTCTTGGGTGCCGCCAGTGGAATAGATGGTCACACCCTGCTGCTTGAGCAAAGCGATGATAGGTTCCAAGTGGTCCTTGTAATAAACAGAGATGAGGGCAGACTGAATTTTTTTGAGTGCCATAAGAGGGAATTGGGATGAATTTTAGGAAGGCACAAAGGTAGAAAAAATGTATGGAAGGGCTTGGGGAAAAGGTTTATAAATTCTAAAAAAATAGGTTAGAAGTTAACCCCTGAAACATAAAAATTGGATAGGGAGGAATTGCCTAGTTGCCTGGCGTATTTAGGCGTATTGAATGGTAAAAATCGAGATTTGAATGGATGATAAGTTGGCGAAACGTATCCTTTCCTTGTTTCCTATGTAGCCAATTTTGGCAAATCCCTGTAATTAGCTGCTTTTGTTACCACGAAATTGCTTTGGCTTTAGATTTTGTTCTGCAAGCGTTACGACTTCCGCGATTCTTTTATCTCTTGTTTCTTGTCGTTTGGCAAGCACAAGCCATTGCAAAATATTTCG
>CANGUK010000134.1 GCA_947457095.1 Cyclobacteriaceae bacterium | reverse complement strand
GTACACCCCCACGGTTGCAAAGGGAAGTGGGCTGGTTTTTCCACTTTCCTGAACAGTTCCACGCAGCTTCCCTTTCTGTTGGGCTACTAGGTCATGTAGCGGAACAAGCAGTGCCACAAAAAATAAAAGGGAAAGGCAAATGAGTTTCATAGGTTTGGAATTTGGCTTATGCGTTAGATTCAGAACCGGTTCAAAAGTTTAAGGGACACTAGCAATTCATGACTAACCTAAACTAAAATAAGGCCTTTTTACCGCTTATTTTGACAAGTGGAAAAAATAGGGGTCGACGCTTTCCTTCGTTTGGGTAGAAAATCTACCCGAGGCGCCTTAATCCATGGATTGGAGTAGTTGTAGGACGATTCCTGCAGAGTTGATGGCTGCAGGGCGTACAAACTGGTTGAAACTTACACGGGCTACTTGGTTGGCATTGTCGCTGCAGCTGCGTAGGACGATAAAGGGTACTTCCAAGGTTCTACAAAGATGTGCTACAGCGGCACCTTCCATTTCGGTAGCGAAGGCCTGGTAGTCGGTATACAGCTGTGATGCAGTGGTCGGATTACTCACAAATACATCTGCCGTCGCAATCACCCCTGAGAATACACGCGGTGGCCGATTGGAAATTGGGATAAATGTGACCTTTTTGGCGGCTGCTTCGGCTTGCTGAACCAATGCCGAATCGGAATGAATGTAAAGGTCCTCGTATCGCCCGCCAGATAGTTTGCGGAAGGGGGAAACTTTAAATCCAAGGGAGTCGATCTGTCCAAAATCTGTTTGGACCAGCTTCGTCCCGATGACCACATCACCCGGCAAGGATTCAGGATGCAAACCTCCCGCCACGCCGGTGAAGATGAGTTGCTTCGGTGTAAAATGATCCAGAAGTATCGCGGTGCTGTAGGCGGCATTTACTTTGCCTACTCCTGATTTGGCGATCACCACCGCTTGCCCTTTTAAGTTGCCTGTGTAGAAGGTGAGTCCTCCATACTGCACTTCTTTTTTTTCTTTTAAGGAATCCAATAAAATGGCGATTTCCTGATCCAAAGCTCCCAAGATGGCTGTACGTTGCGCAGTAGCACCTAGGGAAAGAAATAGGAAAAGAAGGACAAGGGAAAGTGATTTCATAGGGCTAAAAAGAAAATCGAAAGTAGGCTAATCCAAATTAAAATGGGGTGTATTTCTTTTCGTTTTCCTGCAGCAAATTTCAAGAAGGTGTAGGAGATAAACCCAAAAGAAATGCCGATGGACAAACTGTAGGTAAAGGGGATGATGACTAAGGTCAAAAAGGAGGGAAGGGCATCTTCTGGATCTTTCCAATTGATTTGGGTGAGAGGTAAAACCATAAAGGAACCCACCAGCACCAAGGCGATGGAACTTGCAATAGCGGGAATAATGGAAAGGAGTGGCGAGAAAAATAAGAAAGGAATGAAAAGAAGTCCTGCAGTGATGGCGGTAAGTCCTGTTCTACCGCCAGCGGAGATTCCCACTGCTGACTCGATGTATGCGGTACCGGAGCTACTGCCCACCAAGCCTGCCACAAGTGTAGCCAAGGAGTCTGTAAGCAGGGATTTTTGCATGTTTTGGGGATTGCCCTCCGCATCCTTGAGACCGGAAGCCTCTGCTAAGCCAACGAAGGTGCTGATTCCATCAAACAATAGGGTGAAGGTAAATACAAAAATCACGGGGAGGTAGCTGTAGCGCAAGGAGCCGATTAGGTCAGCTTTTCCCACTAGACTAAAATCTGGCCAAGCGAAAATCCCGGTGTAGTTGACTACCGTAGCCAGTCCTCCAGAAATCTCCGAGGCATCTCCCCACCAGCGCCCAATCGGCCAGGCGAGTAAGGTGGTAAAAGCAATGCCAAAAAGAAGTGCTCCTGGAACTTTCCGGAGGGTCAATGCGCCAGTAAAGAGCAGGCCTGCAAGGAAAGTAAGTGTAGTTGGATCTTTGAAAGAGGCCATGCTCACCAAAGTGGCAGGATTGGCAACTATAAAATGGGCGTTTTGAAAGCCGATAAAACAGATAAATAATCCAATACCTGCGGAGACGGCATGGCGGAGGGAACTGGGAATAGCACGAATGATTTTTTCCCGAGTGTTGAATAGAGAAAGGAGTAAAAATAAAACCCCCGACCAAAATACTGCCCCCAAAGCTTCTTCAATCGTCAGGCCAAAGCCCAACACGGCGGTGTAGGCAAAGAATGCATTGATTCCCATTCCTGGGGCTACTACGATGGGATTTTTGGCATACAGCCCCATCATTAGACTTCCGAAGGAAGACACCAACACCGTTGCAGTAACGACGGCAGAGAAGGGCATCCCAGTAACCGAAAGAATTGCTGGATTGACGATGATGATGTAAAAACAGGCTAAAAAGGTGCTGACTCCTGCGAGGATTTCGGTTTTGGTGTTCCGCTTCATGGCCTCAAAATAGGCAAAGGCATCCGAGATAAAAAAAGAAATATGATTTCAGCCACCTTACCCCTAGTTAAATAGAGTCAGTCCACTGCCCACTGTCGACTAGATAAGTTACTGAAAATTGAGCAAAATGCTTATCCCCTTACGGCGAATGGATTGGATTGAATTTTGAATTTCAACCGGGGTTCTATCCCTATTGTAAATGTTATTGACGCCATGAGAAAAGCGGATCTCAGGGGCAAATTTGAAGTACTTGAAATAAATCTCAAATCCAATTCCCGCTTCCACGGTAAAATCATTCCTAGCAGTGACGATGGGGTCCAAGTTTAAATCTGCCGGGGGCTTTGTGTTGAATAGGTAGCTTCCCCCACCCACAAAGAACATGCGGGTATTGTTGAATCGCATGGAACGGTATTTAAAGACCAGCGGGAGTTCCACTTGAGTTGCCTCATTGACCAGTTCTTCACTTCGGTAAGAAGACCCACTGGAAGGACCAAAGTAGTTGACATCTACCTTGTATTCGTAAAAACCAATCTTTGGGGTGAAAATCAGGTTGACTTGGTCATGAAAGCGGTATATTCCAATAAATCCCAACGAAAACCCTGGGGTAAATTTGGGAAAGATGGAATGAATATCATCGTTGTTTGGGTCAGATAAAAACTCAGGCGTGTACCGAAGCTGGTAGCTCGCATTGTGCATGCCCAGAAAAAAACCATAGGAGGTTCGCTTATCATCCGAACCAGAATTATTGGTCAATCCAAAATACCCTTGTGCATTGCTTTCGGCTACTCCGAATAGTAGCAGTATACTTAGGACAATTACTTTTGCCCTACGTAGATGGAGCTGATGCCAAAAGTGAGTGGTTTGCATAGGGTGCTGTGAAAGCCTACTTTTTTTAATACTGCTAGAAAATCTTCTCCATCGGGGAAGGCTTCTACGGACTCTGGAAGGTAAGTATAGGCAGAATTGTCTTTGGATACAATTTTACCGATTTGCGGAAGAATCACATGTGAATAAAACCAGTAGGCTTGTTTCATAGGAAATGCCTTGGGCTTACTAAATTCAAGAACGACTGTTTTTCCTCCTGGCTTCAGCACGCGGTACATGTCTGCAAGCCCTTTTTCCAGATTTTCAAAGTTTCTAACTCCAAAAGAAACGATGACCGCATCGAATTTATTGTCTTCAAACTGCAGACCCTCGGAATCCCCTAACAGCATTTCGATTTTATCTTGAAGGCCTCGCTTGATCATTTTTTTGCGCCCTTCAGAAAGCATGCCCTCCGAAATGTCCACCCCGATGATCTTGTCTGGATTCAATGCCAGTGCTTCAATTGCAAAATCCCCTGTTCCCGTGGCGATGTCTAGAATCAATTTGGGAGCATCTTTTTGCAGCTGGCGAACCGCTTTTTTTCTCCAAATAATGTCAATTCCCAAGCTGAGCACATGATTTAGTAAATCGTATTTCGGGCTGATGCTATTAAACATTTCAGCAACCTGCGCCTTTTTCGGGTCTTGCTTATCTTTGTAGGGAACGACGGACATGGAAATTTACTTTGGTGAGGCAATAATACGATACAAACCCGAGGAATCGAAAATTGTTGTCTCGCTTCGGCCAAGATGCTTCCAAAATAAAAGCCTACTTTTGTGTCCAAGAACTGAATTATGATCCGAAAAGCAACCTTTTTAGTCAGCAATAGCGATATCACGAAGTGTCCCAAACCGGATCGAGCAGAAATTGCCTTTATTGGGCGTTCCAACGTTGGAAAGAGTTCCTTAATCAACATGCTTACGGGGGTGAAGGAACTGGCAAAAACCTCCCAAAAACCAGGTAAAACCCAGTTAATCAATCATTTTACCATTGATGACCGCTGGTACTTGGTGGATTTACCGGGCTATGGATTTGCCAAAGTCAGCAAGGATAAGAAGGTGAAGTGGGAGAAAATGATCAGCGAATACCTCACCTCACGTACAAATCTTTGTGGTGTGTTTGTCTTAATCGATAGCCGTTTGGAGCCGCAAACCATCGATTTGGAGTTTCTCAACTGGTGTGGGGAAGAAGACGTACCTTTTGTGGTTGCCTTTACCAAAGCGGACAAGCAATCCAAAACTCAGACCGACCGGAACGTTAAAGCTTTTTTGAATAAGTTGGTAGAAATTTTTGGAGACACCCCAGATTACTTTGTCACCTCGGCTGAGAAAGGGCAGGGGAAAGAAGCAGTAGTCAAGTACCTAGCGGAGTTGGTTGCTGAATTTGAATCCCAGCGTTGAACTCGCTAGAATCGTTTATATTTGTCCTCGAATGAATTAACCCCCTTATGAATTTTAAAGACATTGCATCCGTTGCTGGAAAGCCAGGATTGTACAAAATCATCAAACCTACCCGTTCAGGCGTGATTTTGGAAGGATTAGATGAGAAAAAATCCAAGTTGGTAGCCGGCATGTCCATGCGGGTTTCTGTACTTAGTGATATTTCGATTTACACACTCACAGAAGAAGGTGCAGAGCCATTGGAGTCGGTGATGAAAAAAATCGACGCTACCTACAAGGGTGACACAGGAGTAGATGCCAGCGCCTCAGATGGGGAGTTGCGTGCATTCTTAAAATCAGTATTGCCAGAATTTGACCAGGATCGTGTGTACGTGTCTGACATCAAAAAACTCAATGCCTGGTACCTGCTGATTCATAAGCACTGCCCTGAGGTATTTCAGGAAAGCACTGCCACCGAAAAAGAAGCTTAAATTTTAGCCCCGTTACGGGGCTTTTTTTTACCTTGT
>CANGUK010000133.1 GCA_947457095.1 Cyclobacteriaceae bacterium | reverse complement strand
TTTGTTTCAGGAATAATTAATGGCAGAGACCAGAAGTTGTTTGCAATTGGAGGAATGCCCGATCATATTCACATCTTAATTAGTTTAAGGCCCAATTGTATGGTTTCTGAGTTGGTAAATTCAGTAAAAACCAATTCCTCCAAATGGATTAATTCCAGGGGATTTGTTAAAGGTAAATTTTATTGGCAAGAAGGATATGGTGCTTTTTCGTATGGCCAATCACAGTTGGATCTAGTGATTAAATACATCAATAACCAAGAACAGCATCATCAAAGAAAATCCTTTAAAGAAGAATATATCGAATTCTTGCAGCGATTTAATGTAAAGTTTGAGGAAAAGTATCTTTTTGATTGGTTAGAGTAATTCAAGCAATCGATAGTTTTGTTGGAGAGTGTAAAAATGAATTATTTTCTTTTCTATATCGCTCCTCTGGAGCTCTGGTTCCATTTTTTATCCCCTTTACTATTAGCATGATGCTCCTCTGGAGCATTCACAAACGGTTGTAATCAATTTTATCCTTAGTAAATTTTTCCGATAGCCGATGCGAAAACAATCGTTCGAATAGGCGAAAATTTGGAAATCGTTTTTACAAATTTGGTTTTGAAATCATGCTCCGGAGGAGCATGATGTTAATAGAAAGCGTTAACCACATTCTCTCAGAGCTCCAGAGGAGCGACATGTTTCTCTTTTCAATTCAAAGCACCCCTTTGGTGCTGGGCAACTGATTTAAATTTCTGGGATCTCGCTGCACGGCCATCTTAATGGCTCGGGCTAGCCCCTTGAAGGCGGCTTCGATCTTGTGGTGTTCGTTGTCCCCCGTGATGCTGATGTTCAGGTTGCATTTGGCCGTATCCGAGAAGGATTTGAAGAAGTGAAAAAATAGCTCTGTAGGCATGTCCCCCACTTTTTCACGGGTAAAGCTTGCATCCCAAACACACCAAGGTCTACCTCCAAAATCGATGGCCACCTGTGCAAGCGCATCATCCATGGGAAGCTGAAAGCCATAGCGGTAGATTCCTTTTTTATCGCCCAAGGCCTTGGCATAGGCTTCGCCCAATGCAAGCGCGGTATCTTCAATCGTGTGGTGCTCGTCGATATGCAAATCACCCTTGACTTGAATGGAAAGGTCCGTACTTCCATGCTTGCCCAGCTGCTCGAGCATGTGGTCAAAGAAATGCAGTCCTGTAGAGATGGAACATGCTCCTGAACCATCCAAGTTCAATTCTATGGAAATGTCTGTTTCAGAAGTCTTCCGGTGTACAGTGGCTTTTCGTGGAGGAAGTTTGAGGAAGGTATAGATTTCGTCCCAGTCTTGTGTAGCTAGCACTGCATCTGCTTGATTTTCTCCGAAGAAAATAGCCTGTGCACCTAGGTTTTGAGCGAGCTGAATGTCAGTGATCCGATCACCAATGACAAATGAGTTGGCAAGGTCGTAATCTTCTGAAAAATAGGTCGTCAGCATGCCAGTTCTCGGCTTTCGGGTTGGTGCTTGTTCGTGTTCAAAACTGCGGTCGATGTGGATGGCTGCAAAGTGCACATTTTCCTGTTCCAAGGTTTTGAGCATTTTGTATTGGGCTGGCCAAAAATTCTTTTCTGGAAAGGAGTCTGTGCCCAATCCATCTTGGTTGCTGACCAGAACGAGCTCGTAGTCACATTCCTCTGCAATCTTGCGGAGGTTGGAGATGGCTTTGGGGATAAACTCCAATTTCTCCAGACTATCTATTTGAAAATCGGTAGGGGGCTCTTTGATGATGGTGCCGTCGCGGTCTATAAAAAGGACTTTCTTTTTCATGGAATCAATGGGAAACAAATCAGTTGATTGATTTAGGATTGACATACTTTCTCCAAGGCCTGAAGTAGGGAGATGGATTCCGCTCGAGTGCCTACGGTAATTCGAAGGCAGCCGGCACAGTGCAAGACGGAAGACCGATTGCGAACAATAATCTTTTCTCGTACCAAGTCCTCGTAGACCTGGTTTGGGTACTCAAACTGGACTAGAAGAAAGTTGGCATCCGAGGGATGAATTTTTTGGATGTAAGGCAACTTTTCCAGCTCCTTTCTCAGAAATTCACGCTCCTCGAGGATCAGTTGAATAAACTCATCCACTTTCCCTTTGTTTTGAAGTGCTGAAAGGACGACTTCCTGAGTCAATCCGGAGATATTGTAGGGCGGCTTAATTTGGTTGAGAACCCGAATCAACTCCGAACTAGCAAAGGCCATACCCAGTCGAAGGGAGGCTAATCCCCAGGCCTTTGACAAGGTTTGCATGACCAGTAGGTTGGGATGCTGATCAAGGATAGTGATCAAACTGGGTGCTTCACTGAAGTCGATGTAGGCTTCGTCTACCACAACGATTCCAGGGAAATTTTCAATCAGAAAAAGAATATCCTCCCGCTTGACGGCATTGCCCGAGGGATTATTTGGGGAACAGATGAAGAGAATTTTGGAATTCTTATCTGCTGCCGCTAGGATTTTCTCGGGCTGCAATTGGAATTCAGACGTCAGGGGTACATTCCGAACTTCCACTCCATTGATGGCGGCACTGACTCCATACATCCCGTAAGTTGGGGGAAGTAGGATGACATTGTCCGTTCCTGGATTGCAGAAGGCACGGAAAAGCAAATCAATGGCCTCATCCGATCCATTGCCTAGAAAAAGTTGTGCAGGGCTTGCGCCTTTGATTTTGGCGATTTCCTCCTTCAAGGCAGATTGATAGGGATCCGGGTAGCGGTTAAAATCCTGGCTTGTGCTGGATCCAAAGGGATTTTCGTTGGCATCCAAAAACACTCCTTCGGTGCCGCTGTACTCATCTCGAGCAGAGGTATAGGGTTGTAATTGGCGCAAGTGAGGCCGAAGTAGGCTGGCGATGTCTATCCTCATTTTTTAATGCGTTTAAGGTGCTCGAGGCGAATGCTCACGGCTTGCTTGTGCGCATCTAATTGCTCGTTGGCAGCTAACATTTCTACTGCAGGACCTAGGGCTTTGAGGCCTTTCGGGCTAATCTTCTGGTAGGTGATCTTTTTTACGAAACTATCCAAGGATACGCCACTGTAGTTGCGTGCATAGCCCGAGGTGGGTAGGGTATGGTTGGTTCCGGAGGCATAGTCTCCTGCTGCCTCAGGGCTGTAGTTACCTAAAAACACCGAGCCTGCCGAATGAATTTGTTTGGCAACTTCCTCCTCCTTTTTTACCGCTAGGATCAGGTGCTCGGGGGCGTATTCGTTGATCAGGGCGATGGCAGTGGCTTGATCTTCTAGGATCACCGCACAGGAGTTGGCTAGAGCTTTGGCAGCGATTTCCTTGCGGGGAAGTGTTTCGAGTTGGCCAATGATTTCTGCCAATACTTTCTGGGCGAATTTTTCAGATGGAGTGACCAGCACTACCTGAGAATCTACACCATGCTCGGCTTGGGAAAGGAGGTCTGCCGCTACGAATGCGGGGATGGCCGTTTCGTCTGCATAAACCAGCACTTCGGAAGGTCCTGCAGGCATGTCAATGGCCACTCCATACTTGGTAGCTTCCTGTTTGGCTGCCGTGACGTACTGGTTGCCCGGGCCGAAAATCTTATCCACTTTAGGAACCGATTCCGTTCCGAAAGTCAGTGCTGCAATGGCCTGTGCCCCTCCAATTTTTACCACCTTCGTAATTCCGACCAGCTGAGCTGTATATAAGATGGCGGGATGGATTTCTCCTTTGCGGTTAGTTGGCGTACACAGTACGACTTCACGGCAGCCCGCAAGTTGTGCAGGGACGCCGAGCATGAGCACTGTACTGAATAGGGGGGCGGTACCTCCAGGGATGTACAAACCTACGCGTTGGATGGGTACGCTCTTTCTGCTGCAGGTAACTCCAGGCATCACTTCCACCACCAGATCAGGTGTGGCTTGAGCTGCATGGAATTTTTCAATATTGGATTTTGCTAGCGCAATCGCCTTGATGAGCTCTGGACTAAGTTGGGCCGCTGCGGCCTGCATCTCTTCTTGACTTACGAGCAGGGAATCCAGTTGGACATGGTCGTATTCCTGGGCAAATTTACGCAAGGCCTTATCTCCTGTTCGAGCTACTTTTTCAAAGATAGGCTTGATGATTTTCTTGATTTTTTTGGTTTGCATCGCTGGACGAGCCAGGTGCTTTTGCCATTTCTCAGGGCTAGGGTTAACGAGCAATTTCATCTTTTGTAGTCTAGCGTTTTTTAAATAACCATTTTCTCGATGGGAACGACCAAGATGCCTTCGGCACCGGCAGCGCGTAGTTCGTCCATATTTTCCCAAAACTGATCTTCGCTCAGCACTGAATGCACCGAGGACCAGCCTTCTTCTGCCAGTGGCAAAATAGTGGGGCTACGCATGCCGGGAATCAAGGCAATGATTTTTGGAAGAGAGGCGTTGGGTACATTCATCAGAACGTACTTGTTGCTTTTTCCTGTTTGCACGGCATTGATGCGGAAGAGGAGTTTGTCGACGATGCTTTTTTTCCAATCGCTCAGGCTTGAATTGCCGATCAACACCGCTTCCGAAGTAAATACTTCTTCCACTTCCTTGAGTCCATTCATCATCAGCGTAGATCCTGAACTGACGATGTCGCAGATGCCTTCGGCTAGGCCGATGCTGGGAGCGATCTCGACGGAACCAGAGATTTCGTGGATGGAGGCTGTGATTTGTTGGGATTGGAGGTAGTCTCCCAGGATTTTGGGATAGGAGGTGGCAATATTCTTTCCCTCAAAATAGCCTATTCCTTCGTAGGGAGTGCCTTTGGGGATGGCTAGTGCGAGTCTGCATTTGGAGAAGCCTAGCTTTTTGAGCAGGATTACTTCTTTGTCTTTTTCGGCTACCTCATTTTGACCGACGATACCCAGGTCCGCCACGCCATCGGCTACATAGCCAGGGATGTCATCGTCTCGGAGAAAAAGGAATTCAACAGGAAAATTGGTAGAGGTGGACTTGAGTTTGCCTGTTCCATTGTAAAACTTGATGCCACACTCTTTGATAAGGCTTAGTGAGTCATCGGATAGACGGCCACTTTTTTGAACGGCAATGCGTACAATCTGTTCCATAAGGAAATTTGAATGAATTCGAAACTAATTGAATGAAGGGGTGGTGACTGGCCGAATCCCTATCATCAGCGGCACCGGGGTGGGTGTATGTATCTTCCTATCAAAAGGAATGATGGAAATGATGCAACAGGTGGTGCACCTGTGCTGGCAGAGAAAAAATAAGATTTGCTGC
>CANGUK010000132.1 GCA_947457095.1 Cyclobacteriaceae bacterium | reverse complement strand
GCCAAGGGTGGTACCGGAGTGGGGAGCATCACAGCACTCAAAACAAGTTTGGGGTTCGATCAAGTGAATAACACCTCAGATGCCAACAAGCCCCTCAGTACGGCTGCCCAGGCAGCTTTGGAAACTAAAGTTGATAAGGTCACTGGAAAAGGGCTTTCCGCGAACGATTACACGAGTGCTGAAAAATCCAAACTCGCGGCCATCACCGGCACCAATACTGGAGACCAGGATTTAAGTGGCTATGCCACCACCGCTGCCCTCGCAGGAAAAGTAGACAAAGTCACCGGTAAGGAACTTTCCTCCAACGACTACAGCACCGCTGAGAAAAACAAACTCGCGGCCATCACCGGTACGAATACGGGAGATCAAGATTTGAGTGGATTTGCGACTACCGCAGCCCTTGCGGGCAAGGCAAATACGGCGGATGTAACTACTGCATTGGCCACCAAAGCAACTGCTTCAGAGGTCACCACGGGCCTCGCAGGAAAAGTAGACAAAGTCACCGGTAAGGAACTCTCCACCAACGACTACAGCACCGCTGAGAAAAACAAACTCGCGGCCATCACCGGTACCAATACGGGAGACCAGGATTTGAGTGGCTATGCAACTATTGCGCAGCTTGCCACCAAGGCAACTTCAACGGATGTAACTACAAGCTTGGCTACCAAAGTAGACAAGGTGATAGGCAAGGGATTATCAACTAACGATTATAGCACTTCAGAGAAGGATAAGCTTGCCGCGATTACAGGAACCAATACCGGGGACCAAGTGAACATTACTGGTAATGCAGGTACAGCCACCAAATTAGCAAACGCAAAAAATATTAATGATGTGCCGTTTGATGGTACTGCAAATATTACCGTTACAGCGGATGCAGGAACTTTAACTGGAACTACTTTAAAATCAACAGTAACAGGTTCTAGTTTAACCAGTGTTGGGACTTTAACAGACTTAACAGTAACCAATCCAATAGTTGGAAGTATAACAGGAAATGCAGCAACAGCAACCACGGCGGGAAATATAACAGCTACGAGTAATTCTACATTAACCACTTTATCTAATTTAACTAGTGTGGGCACCTTAACTAGTGCAACTGTCAATGGTAAAGTAATCGTAGGTGCAACATCGGCTGCTAGCGCTTCAGCAGTATTGGAAGCAAGTTCTACCACACAAGGATTTCTACCCCCTCGTATGTTAGGGGCACAACGTGATGCAATTTCATCAAAAACTGCTGGCTTGGTGGTGTGGTGTACAAATTGTGGCCAAAATGGAGAGCTTCAGGTATACAATGGCGCAGTATGGACAAATATTTATGGAGGAACAGCTACGCCAACCATAGGTTTAGCAGTTGGCACTCCATACCAAGGAGGTATAATCGCATATATTTTAGTGCCTGGTGATCCGGGATATGATGCAAATACACCTCATGGATTAATTGCAGCAACATCAGATCAAAGTACAGGAATTAGGTGGTATAATGGTTCTTATACCGTCACTTCAGCAACAGGTACTGCAATAGGAACGGGCTTAGCCAATACAAATACCATTATTGCAAGTCAAGGAGAAACAGCTACAAGTTATGCAGCAGGGTTAGCGAGAGCCTATACAGGAGGAGGATACACCGACTGGTATCTACCAAGTAAGGATGAGTTGAATAAATTATACTTAAATAGAAGTGCTATTGGAGGTTTTGTGAATTCCCAATATTGGAGTTCTTCAGAGGAAAGATTTATTGGCAACACCGCGTGGCGCCAGAGTTTAGACGATGGCTATCAGATCAACGACAATAAGTTCTCCCTGAACCGTGTTCGCGCCATTAGGTCTTTTTAACTAGTTGACAATTTTCATAGTCCCCCGAATCTTAGGAGGATAAAAATCAAAAAATAAAATGTCCCTATAGGAAGAGCTGCCAGCTTATCGGGCTGTAGAATTCCTCATTTTGATGCTTGCTGACTATTCTTTACTACCCCACAAAATAGGCTTCCAGCTCCTTCAGCATCTCCCCCTTCTCGCGCAAATCCCGGATGACCTTTCCCTTTTCTAGCAGCACGATGCGGGCGCAGATCTCGGTGACATGGTTTAGGTCGTGACTGGAGATCAAAAAGGTGATTTTGGAAGCTTCCAACTCGGAAAGGATCAACTTCTTCAAGCGGATCTGGGAACTGGGATCCAAGTTTTCAAAAGGCTCATCCAAGAGCACCACCTGAGGGTGACCGAGCAGGGCAGCCGCGATGCCTACCTTCTTCAGGTTGCCCTTAGACAAGTCCCGGATGTATTTTTTCTTGCCCAGCACCTCTCCATTAAACAGTTCCTCAAACTTGCTCAAATGCAATTCCAGGTCCGCCGAAGACAGTCCATAGATCTTGCGCAAGGTTTCGAAGTACTCGTCCGGCGTCAAAAATGCCAAGAGCATCTGCTCATCCAAGTAGGCACCCACCTGGGATTTCCAAGCCTCGGTTTTGCTGACATCCTCCCCCTGGAAAGTCACCTGCCCGGACGTCGCCCGCACCAGATCCAACAGGATACGGAACAAGGTGGTCTTGCCCGCACCATTGTTGCCTACCAGCCCAAAGCACTCCCCCTTGGAGATGAGCAATTCCGGGACATCCAGCACGACGGCTTCTTTGTATTGTTTTTTGAGTTGAGAGACCTGTATCATAGTTCTTGTCGGAAGGAAGAGGAGATTTCGTATCGGTTGGCTAGAAGGCGATTGGTAATGATGCGTGAAAGTGGGCGAAAGGCAAGGATTCCTGCAAGTCCAGTCAATCCCAAGGCGAGCAAACCTACATAGTCATTGACGAGGTAAGAAAAAGGCAGGTACACCAAATAAGGTCCAGCCATCAGGGGGATAATGATCAAAAACTGGGCTGCACCTACACCTTCGTAATTAAACATGGCCCCTTTGTTGAGATCCATAGGTTTGGGCTTCCATAAGGCCACGTAAATAATCACATGGATCAAGATCCCACAGTTGAATAGGAAGGTAGCCAAGTGCACCAGTAAAATCTCCCATCCAAAATACACGTAGGGCACAGAGGCCAAAAAGCAAACGCCTGAAATACTCAGGAAGAGCAGGTATTTGCCTCGAATCAAGGCCTCCAATCCCCCTTTGCGCTGAATGAAGAAATCAAAGTTGGCCGAGTTCCAACTCAAAAACAGCTGCCCATACTGAATCATAAAGATGCCCGTGATAAACACGCCCACAAAAATAAAGAAGGGTGAAATGCCCGTTTCAGTCCGGTAGGCTGGATTGGTATAAAAGATCAATCCATACAACAGAAAGAAGGCCGATAGCATCAGGTAAGTGCGGCTTTTCTTGTGTCGCAAAATCAACTTCCACTCTAGGTTGGCAAGCTCCCCCGCCATCCCAAATCGGGAAAAAAGGCCAAAACTTTGCCCCGCCACACGGTACTCCTCCTCCTCCCCGAGTTCCTCCAAATACGCATGCGCTACGTAATACCGGTACGAAAGCGTGTAGACCAGTCCAAGCAGCAGGCCCATCCCCAGCAAAGGAAGAATGCTCTGCGTAGCTGCGGTAAAGAAGGGAGCAAGGGCTGCGCCTAAATTGAACCAACCCATATAGGTAGATCCTCCGGATAACAGCACCACTAGAAAAACTACTCCCAAGCCGACCAGACTGTCCTCAAAGCGCTGCTTAAACCAAAGCATAAACCAGTGCAAGGACCAGCTCAAGCACAACAAGGTGCCCAACCAGGATACCAGTCCTAGCACCCCATATTCCTCCTGCACCGCCTCCACCCCAAAGGGAAGGAAGAGCAGCAGGGCAATGACATTGAGCGGGGATAAAAAGGAGCGCAGCAACAAGACGGATACGATTTTCTTTTTCCCAATCGGGAGATGAAGCAAACTTTCTAGATCCACCACCGGCAACTTCTGAACGAAGTAGCGGTACATAAATTCAAACAAGAAAAAGTAAATCAAAATCGAGTTGAGGAAGGAGATGGGATCCTTGCCTTCGGCAAACTGATCGATGATGCGCCCGAGAAATATGCCTGCAAAAAATACATAGCTCAGAAGCACTAGGGCAAGAAATATCAAAAATCCAGCGGCAAGGGCGCTTTTTGCAAAACTGGTGGAGCGCATGCTCTTCAGGTATTGCAAGCGAATAAGTGTAAAAAACATAGGCTACAGAAGTGTTTAATTCTGAAACGTAAACTTCAAAATTTTGGCCATCTTTACCAATCAAAAAAAGTTAAAAGAAACAAATGAGCCAGGAACTGAATTTTTTTGAAGCGGTACAGCAGCGCAGGTCTGTGCGCGTATTCGATCAAACAGACAATTTTGACGGCACCATCGTTCAAAAATGCTTGGAGGCGGCTATTCTTTCGCCCAACAGTTCGAACCTGCAACTGTATCAGTTTGTGCGCGTGCCGGAGTACTCTACGCTTAAAGATCGCTTGGCTCAACTCTGCATGGGTCAAAAAGCAGCGACCTCGGCTCGGGAACTGGTGGTCGTACTTACTCGCCGAGACCGCTGGAAAGCCCATGCCAAAGCCAACTTTGACTTTATCTCTGCTTCGGCCTCTGGAGAGGGTGATAAAAAAGTGAAATTGGCACTCCGCTATTACGGCAAGTTGGTGCCCATGCTCTATCAGAAATTTCCGGGATGGTCCTTTGTAAAAAAGTTAATTGCCATTACCCAGGGCTTCAGCAAGCCGATGGTACGGGAAGTGAGTGAAACTGCCGTGCGCATCTCGGTGCACAAGAGCGCATCCTTGGCTTGTATGACCTTTATGCTCGGAATGAAGGCCGCTGGCTACGATACCTGCCCCATGGAGGGCTTTGATTCCAAGCGGGTCAAAAAGCTACTCAATCTCCCTGCCGGATCCGAAATCGCGATGATCATTGCCTGCGGCAAAGGACTTCCCGAAGGCATCTATGGGGAGCGGTTTAGAGTACCGAGTTCAGAATTGATAGTGGTGAAGTAGGAATAAATCAATAGCGCACCTCCGGAGCGCATTCTATCTTGAGCCTGTATTTCTACTAACATTTCGCCCCGCAATTCTGCGGGATAGACTTCCTCCGGAGCAAAAGTGAGAGAATTAAAATGCTTCACCTTTGCCCCAGCGGGGCTATATGTTAATAGAAAATCCGAATTGTATTTTTCGGAAAGCTCCAGAGGAGCGACATAAAAAACCTGCCAAATAGCGCTCCTCCGGAGCAGAAAAGAAAAAAATACCCGCTGATTTATTTAATCAGCGGGCTTTTTCATTAATCCGCTGTGGCGGACCCTTTCTTTTTATTTCAAACTC
>CANGUK010000131.1 GCA_947457095.1 Cyclobacteriaceae bacterium | reverse complement strand
AGGGCTTTACATAGGTGTAGAGCTGCCGCAAGACCTTCATGTCTAGGATTTCTCCCGCTGATTCTTTTTCTTTTTCTAAGCTCAAAGCCTGTTTAGTCTAGGTAAATGTGTGTTGGGTACTCGATTTTGCTCAAAAACAAGCCTTTTGCAGGTGCTGCTTTACCGGCTTGGGTGCGGTCCTTGGAAGCAATGACCTGGTGTAAGTCTGCTACAGGTCGATGTCCAAAGCCAATTTCCAGTAAGGTACCTACGATGGACCGGACCATCCCCCGCAAAAAGCGGTTGGCCGTAATGTGAAAAAGCAATTCCTCCCCATTTGGTTCCCAATAGGCTTCAAAAATCTTGCAGCGGAAGTGGCTCACTTCGGTATGTACCTTGCTGAAGCATTCAAAATCCTCGTAGCCAAGCAGGAGTTGGGCTGCTTCGTTCATTGCTGTAACATCCGGCTGCTGAAAAAGTTGCCAAGCGAGGTCCTGCAGGAAAGGATTTTTGGAATAGGTAATCCGGTAGAAATAGGAGCGCCTTGTGGCATCAAAGCGTGCATGTGCCTCCGGCTGTACTTTTCGAACGGCATATATTGCAATGTCTTTGGGAAGAATGGCGTTGATGGCCTTGATGAAATTTTCTCCTAATTCGGTGTCTGTAAGGTCAAAGTGACACACCTGCTGGCTAGCATGTACGCCGGTGTCGGTTCGGCCACTTCCCATGACGGAGATGGGCATGCGAAAGTAGGTACTCAATGCTTTTTCAAGGCACTCCTGAACGGTAAAGGCATTACTCTGGATTTGCCAGCCATGAAATGCGCTGCCCTTGTAGCTGAGTTCTAGAAAATACCGGGTTGTCGTTTCGTTCATGCCGCTGCAAAGATACGATTCCGAATGAAATCCACCGATACTTGATATTCCCAGAGGAAGCCGTTTTCTTTGTTGAAAAAATAAATCGTATGATTCAGCGCGTTCAAACAATTTTTCTTTTTCTCATCGCGGTAGGCATGGGGGTAACCTTGAGTACCCAACTTTGGAGCCAGGGTGGAGCCGCAGGGGATTCTTGGAATCTTTCTACCTTTCTAATGAGCAACTTGGACGAAACTGGTCAAGTGATTCAGTCCTCTTCGAAGTGGTACCTTGGGGCGCTAGCGTCTCTGTCTGCGATTTTGGCTTTGGTTTCCATCTTTCAATACAAACTTCGTTCCCGTCAGCTTTTGCTCAATATGATCAATTCCCTCGTGATGGTGACTCTGGTAGCGGCTACCTTCTTGACCACTAGCGGTGTGAATGAAGCGATTAAAGCCCAGGATGGCGGTGACTATGGCATAGGATTTTGGTCCATTTTGGTGTCCATGGTCATGAACATGCTGGCCAACCGCTTTATCAAAAAAGATGAAGCGCTGGTTCGCTCGGTAGATCGAATTCGTTAATCAGAAGCCTTGCGAGATCGCAGGGCTTTTTTTATAGGTGGGTTTTCCTCCTTTCCCAGACTTTTCTAACTTGTACCTATGAAATTTGAAACCTTGACCATTCACCTCGGCAATGGGACTCACGAGAGTCACGGCGCTGTGGTGCAGCCCATCACCTTGAGTACCACGTTTGAACATGGAAACGAAGGAGGGATGCTTTATTCTCGTGCTAACAATCCCAACCGACATTCCTTGGAACAGGTCTTGGCAGCCATGGAAAAAGGAGAAGATGCAGCAGCCTTTTCTTCGGGAAATGCCGCCGGTACAGCAGTTTACCAGGCCCTTGCTCCTGGATCCCATATCGTGGCACCTGACGACATGTACCACGGACTCCACAATTCCATGGTGCAGCTCTTTGCGGGCATTCACGAGGTGACCTTTGTGGATATGAGCGATCTCGAAGCTGTGAAGAAAGCCATCCGCCCCAAGACGGCCCTTTTTTGGGTCGAGTCTCCGTCCAACCCGCTCTTGAAGGTGACCGATATCCGTGCGATTTCGGCCTTAGCCAAGGCGCAGGGCGTCCTATTGGCCTGCGACAATACGTTTGCTACCCCAGTATTTCAAAATCCAATCGACTTGGGAGCAGACTTAGTGATGCATAGCAGCACCAAGTACTTTGGAGGACATTCCGATATCCTGGGAGGAGCCTTGGTCACGGCAAAAAAAGATGCCTTCTGGGAAAAAATCAGGAATGTGCAGCGCATTGGAGGCGCAGTTCCTTCCCCGACAGACTGCTATTATTTGACGCGCAGCATTCGCACGCTAGCCTACCGAATGAAAGGACATGCAAGCAATGCCAAGGCCTTGGCGGAATTTCTAGTTTCCCATGCGCAAGTGGAAAAAGTGTTTTACCCAGGATTAGCTACTCATCCCAATCACGCCGTAGCAGCCAAGCAGATGCATGGCTTTGGAGGAATGGTTTCTTTTACCGTAAAAGGAGGAGCTGCAGCGGCAGATCGCCTAGTAGCCAAACTCCGATTCTTCGCCAATGCCACGAGTTTAGGTGGGGTAGAAAGTTTGATCGAGCGCAGGGCAGCTGTGGAGGGACCAAATACGACTACTCCAGAAAACCTTCTCCGGGTATCGGTA
Organism: Cyclobacteriaceae bacterium; assembly: GCA_947457095.1. Classification (GTDB taxonomy): domain Bacteria; phylum Bacteroidota; class Bacteroidia; order Cytophagales; family Cyclobacteriaceae; genus Algoriphagus. The sequence goes on along the minus strand of CANGUK010000131.1, from coordinate 2,984 downwards.
GGGTTGGAGCATATCGATGACTTAATTGCCGACATGAATCAGGCGCTTGGATAGACTCGCTAACGGACGATAGTCGACGGCCCACCGCTCACCTAATTGTAATACAAAGTTTATTTTATTTGGTGACAGCTGAAAAAGTACCTAAAAAAGAAAGGTCCCGCATGTGCGGGACCTTTTTGCTTACTTGTAGATTTCTACGGGCCAACTGTCGTTACCCAAGTTGATGTCTGTGGTGACCTTGTCCGGATCGATGACCACTTGCTTGATCTTCTTGCTTCCTTTGTGGAGGTAGGTCCAGGTATCTCCTCGCTGCCAGATTTCCACGGGTAGTTTTACCCGTTCGGTTGAGTTGTCTGCATAGGTGATTTCAAGGGTAACCGGCATCGGGAAATCCCCTTTATTCACCAGGCTGATCACGTGATTTTCGCCATAAGGCTGCACGGAGTTGATGCCAAGGTCAATGTTGCCATTGCCATAAAACCATCCCTTCCAAAACCAAGATAAGTTCTCTCCGGCCACATTTTCCATGTGATTGAAGAAGTCACCTGGCTGTGGGTGTTTGTAGGCCCAGGTCTTGATGTACGAACGGAAGGCATTATCGAAGCGCTCATGGCCAAGAATGTATTCGCGGAGCATCACCAAGCCTACAGCAGGCTTCATGTAAGCCACCATGCCCAGGTTGCGGGTGTCTGTAATATCTGGATAGTTGTCAATTCCTTCTCGGCTATCGCTGGTGAAGTAGTTGTTGAAGTTACGCGTTTGATGTAGGGTAGAAGGGTATTCTCCTTTGTTGAAGGCATTGGAACTGTAGTGGTTGATGAAGGTATTGAAGCCCTCATCCATCCAAGCGTAGCGGCGTTCGTTGGTGCCGACGATCATCGGAAACCAGTTGTGTCCAAACTCGTGGTCGGTCACGCCCCAAAGCGATTCTCCTTTGGATTGGTAGTGACAGAAGTTGAGTCCCGGGTATTCCATGCCGCCGATTTCTGCTGCCACATTGGTTGCAGTTTCGTAAGGGAACTCATACCACTGCTTGGAGTAGTATTCGATGGAGGCCTTGCTGTATTCTGTGGATCGGGTCCAGGCATCTTGTCCATTGCTTTCGATTGGATAGGCAGACTGTGCGAGTGCCTTTTTGCCGCTAGGCAAGTTGATACGTGAAGCATCCCAGATGAAAGAGTCTGAGGTACCGAAGGCCACGTCGCGCGCATTTTGAATGCGGAAATGCCAGGTCACCATGCCGCTCTGCTTGGGACGAGTGAGTGCGGTGTTTTTGATTTCTTCAGGAGACACCAAGTAAACTGTTTCTTCGCTTTGTGCAGCTTTCGCATAGCGGGTTTGCAATTCCTTGCTCAGTACTTCGGTAGGGTTCATCAATTTGCCTGATCCTACGACGATGTGGTTGTAGGGCACGGTGACCTTGTAGTCAAAGTTTCCATACTCGAGGTAGAACTCGCCAGCACCTAGGTAGGGCTCGATGTTCCATCCTTCGGTTTCGTCAAAGACAGCTACTTTAGGATACCACTGCGCAAAGGCATAGATCCAGCCGTCTTTCACTTTCAGTCTTCCCATGCGGTCCATTCCTTTTTGAGGAACCTTAAAGGAAAAGTCCATGGAAACTGTTGCTTTTCCACCTTTGGCTGGGATGGGTTCAGCAAACCACACCTGCATGCGGGTATCGTCGATGAGGTGTTTGCTTGAGTTGGCACCTTTCGGGCCCACTTTGGATTGTACGTTGGCAATTTGGTAGCCACCGTCCACATCTCCATTGTATCGGTTGCCCTGGACGGGAGTGGTGAGGGTACCACGGGAGGTAGAGGTAAATCGGTTTTGCTCCAATTGGAGCCAGATGAAGTCCAAGGCTTCTGGGCTGTTGTTGGTGTAGGTGATGCTTACCTTGCCCGATAGGCTGTGGCTGGCCTCATCCAGTGCAACTTCGATTTGGTAGTCAGCGGCATTTTGCCAGTAGGCTTCACCGGGTTTGCCTGAGGCAGATCGGTAGCTGTTTCCTCTGCGGTCGATGACCTCGGTAAAGTTTTTTTGGTTGTTGTCCTTTCCTTGTTGCGAAAAAGTAGGAAAAGGAGCATTCAGAAGAAAGAGGGACAAGAGTCCACCTAGTTGGAGTATTCTTTTCATGGTTGGAATGTATTTGCGTTCAAAATAGTGACAAAACTGCTTTTGACGAATTTTATTTACGTGAAGGTAATGGAAATGGTTTAATTCAAGTCCTAGTAAGTACTTGTTTGCTGATTCAAAAGCCACTTACCTTTGCGGCCTAAACCACCTATTCATGTTACGATTTCTTGGAATCCTCTTGTTTATTGCCCCATATGGGCCAGCTTACGGACAGCAGGACACCACCACCCAGAAGCTGGAAGAAGTACTGATTCAGGAAAATCGAATTCAGTTGCCATTTTCCAAACAGAATCGCTCACTCGTTGTCCTCGATCGTCGACAGCTTGAGGTCAGTCCGGCCAAAAGTTTGAATGAGGCACTCAGTTTTGTGCCTGGAGTAGATGTGCGGCAGCGAGGGGTAGCTGGGGTGCAAGCAGATATTGGAATTCGTGGAGGCTCGTTTGAGCAGACCCTTTTATTGATCAATGGAATCAAGTTGAGTGATCCGCAGACCGGGCACCACTTAATGAATATTCCCATTCCCCTGTTAGGCATTGACCGGGTAGAGGTTTTGAAAGGCCCAGCCTCCCGTATTTTTGGGCAAAATGCCTTTACGGGCGCGATCAATGTCATTACTCGTCTGGCAGAGGCCCCAAGTCTACGGCTGCAAAGTTATGGAGGGAGTTTTGGATCTTCTGGAATTAGCGTGGCTGGGGCGCTACCTGTTGGAAACTATCGGCAGCAACTTTCTTTTTCTTCTGATGGTAGTGATGGGCATTGGTACAATTCAGATTATAAGGTTCGGAACGTATTTTACGAGGGAGGTGCACAAGTACATCCAGCACACGAGATCCGAGGGATGCTTGGGT
>CANGUK010000130.1 GCA_947457095.1 Cyclobacteriaceae bacterium | reverse complement strand
TTGCTTCCGTGCCCGAACCTGATCTGGAATCCGCATCGTAGCTGCAGTGAATTTCAAGAAGGTTTCCTTGTGCATCCTTCACTACGGATTCTGCCTTAATGATGTAGGCACTTTTCAAGCGAACCTCGTGACCGATGCTTAGGCGAAAAAAGTTGGAATCAGCATCTTCTTTGAAATCCTCGCGTTCAATGTACAATTCTCTGGAAAAAGGCACTTCGTGGGTTCCTGCATCTGCTTTTTCAGGATTATTCTCCAAATGCAAAATTTCTACTTGTCCTTCTGGATAGTTTTGAAGGACTACTTTGACAGGGTTCAATACCGCCATCACTCGAGTAGCGCTTTGGTTTAGGTCCTCACGAACACAAAATTCAAGCAAGGAAACGTCCGTCACATTTTCTCTTCTAGAAATACCAGCCACCTCACTAAAGTTGCGGATGGAATCAGGCGTATAGCCTCGTCTTCTCAAACCAGATATGGTTGGCATGCGGGGATCATCCCATCCCGTTACTACGTTCTTTTGAACCAGTTCGAGCAACTTACGCTTGCTCATCACGGTGAAACTTAGGTTGCGCCGCGCAAATTCCCGCTGCTTGGGACGAAGTAGGGTAGGGTCGATAATTTGATCCAAGTACCAATCGTACAATTCTCGGTGTGCTTTAAACTCAAGCGTACAGATGGAATGGGAAACCTGTTCGATATAGTCCGACTCTCCATGAGCCCAATCGTACATCGGATAAATATTCCAGGCATCCCCGGTGCGGTGGTGGTGGGCATGAATGATACGGTACAAGATGGGATCTCGCATGTGCATATTTGGAGAAGCCATGTCAATCTTCGCACGAAGGAGGTAGGTACCTGGGGCGAATTCTCCATTTTTCATGCGCTCAAACAAGTCCAAATTCTCGGCAACGGTTCTATCCCGAAATGGGCTAGCAGTGCCTGGGCTTGTTGGCGTACCTTTTTGTTCAGCGATTTGCTCAGAGGATTGCTGATCTACATAGGCTTTTCCTTGCTTGATCAACGAGACCGCCCAATCGTGTAACTGCTGGAAATAATCTGATGAATAGCATTCGTTGGCCCACTTAAATCCCAACCAAGCGATATCACGCTTGATGGCGTCTACATATTCTTGTTCCTCCTTGGCAGGATTTGTATCGTCAAATCGAAGGTTGACTGGTGCCCCATACTTCTCACCCAAACCGAAGTTTAAGCAGATAGATGCCGCATGACCGATGTGCAGGTAGCCATTGGGCTCCGGTGGAAAACGGAAGCACAATTTCTCCTTTGGAAAACCATTGGCCAGGTCTTCTTCGATGATATGTTCTATGAAATTCAGGGATTCGGTAGCTTCTTTCATAATCTTCAATTCGCAGTCAAAAATACGTCAAATGCTAGGAATTCCAACCGCAAAGCAAAAGACTAGGTCAGGCTTAAATTTCATCAGGCTCACGTGCAGGCCAATAGGCTCCAACTAGGGTTAGGTTCTTTTTGGCTGCATCGAATTGAAAGCTCAGTTTCATTTCTTCCACTTGAGTTTCATGCAAATCTTGACAGGCATTGAAATAAACCAACTCAAACCTTAGGATTAGTGTCCCACTATCCAGGGAATCCAGCTGTGGTTCTGCTGCCAACCGGACCTTTTCGGCCACAGCTCCTTGTCTTTTGTAGTAGTAGGACAGAAAGATACCCAAGTCCCGCTGCTGGTTAAGGATGAGCCAAGACCAACGGTCAGATGAAGGTCTATCAAAGGGAAAGTCAAAAGTCCAAGATTCTTGCATGGGAACCCAAAGTTAGAAGAAATCAAGATTTAGAACACTTCAAAAAACAAGTAAAAGCAGTAGTTTAGGGACATGAATTACCCGCTCTATTTGGATCACAATGCTACCACGCCTTGCTCAGAGGAGGTGATTGCCGCCATGCTTCCATTTTTCGGGGCTCATTTTGGCAATGCAGCCAGCAAAAGTCATCCTTACGGTTGGGTGGCGGAGCAAGCAGTGGAAGACGCCCGAGAGGCAGTAGCACAGTTAATTGGAGCCAAGTCCAAGGAACTTATTTTTACCTCAGGTGCCACCGAATCCCTCAATTTGGCTATAAAGGGGATCTTTGACTTATTCCCTAGTAAAAAACAACATTACATCACCTGTCAAACTGAGCACAAGGCCGTATTGGATAGTATGGTGGAAATACAGCGGAGAGGAGCAGAGATTACCTACCTACCAGTAAATTCCGATGGAGAGGTGGATTTAAACCTGTTGGAGCAAAGCATTCAGCCGCATACAAAGATGATTTGCTTGATGTGGGCCAATAATGAAACTGGAGTCATTCACCCCATTCAAGAAATAGTCAACATTGCCGACAAACATGGGATTATATTTTTAACGGATGCCGTCCAAGCGGTTGGCAAAATTCCAGTAAGCATCCAGGGCATTCACCTGATGGCCCTTTCTGCCCACAAATTATATGGTCCTAAAGGAATAGGGGCGTTGTATGTGCGCCACAACCATTCCTTACCCAAGCCCCTGGCACAGCTTCATGGGGGAGGTCACGAGAAAGGATTTCGCAGTGGGACGCTCAATGTCCCTGGGATTGTAGGCTTCGGTAAAGCAGTCAAAGTCCGAATTCAAGAAATGGACGAGGAAGCAGTTCGGTTAGAGAAGCTGCGTGATCGGCTGGAATCAGCTCTTTTGGAGCTACCAAGTGTGCAACGAAATGGTTCCCTTAAGCATCGACTTTCCCATGTGAGTAACCTTTCTTTTTTGGGAGTAGAAGCTGAGGAATTGCTGCTCAAAGTGAATCAAAGAGTGGCTGTGAGTTCTGGCTCAGCCTGTACCTCCATTTCCCCCAAACCAAGCCATGTTCTCCAAGCTATGGGAATACCCTCAGATTTGGGTCGGGCATCCCTACGATTTAGCTTGGGAAAAGATACTACTGTATCCAGCATTGAAAGTAGTATTGCTTGGGTAAAAAAAGTGCTAGAGGATTTGTCTAATTCTTAATTGAGAGAGGTTAGAATGACTTTTCACTTAATCCATAATTATTGAAAAAATTCAATTTATTTTTAAAAAAAGAAAATTAATTAAGTTTTTTTTCTAATTTTAAAGATGGATTTTGAGTTAGAGGTCCATGACAGCGTGTTTCATTATCTAATTTCTTGAGGTTTAAGTTTTAACTAGTTTTCCTCTTTATGATAACGAGACGCTTTGCGAGTCTTTGTGTATACTTTTTTTTGAATTTTTTTCCCTTTCTAGTTCAAGGGCAAGAATCTGCACATACCTCAGGTGGGGACGGGATTTCAAACACGGGCTCAGTTTCTGTAAGTATTGGTCAAGTGGCCTACATTTCCCATAGCGTAGGGGTAGGTACTAAATCCCAGGGCGTGCAACAGCGCTACGACATTGTTCAAGTAAAATCTGCCTCAGAGCCATCCCTAGTACAGACCAACTGGTCCAAGAACCCAGTTCTTCCAAGCAAAGTAACTATAGTCCTCTCAGAGGGGCAAACCTTCGAAGTAGGGGTTACCTGGGATATGTCAACCATTAATCTTTTTGCTAGGGGAACCTACACGCTTTTTGGTGACCTAAGCATTCCAACTTACATCGGGAACACGAATAAGGTGCGAGCACAGATGAAAGTGCTGGTACTTCCCAAAGCCCCACCTATCGGGGCAAGCCTTAGCAACAGTCGTTTCGAGGCAAACAAGACAAACTTCATTATCGCTGTGGGTGAATTTGTGATCGATGATTCTATTGATAATGTTCATGTGGTGGGCTTGTATGGGGATGAAATCGACAACAGGTACTTTGAGATCAAGAACAATATCCTTTACTGGAACAGTGCAGAACCAGCTTCAGGCAAGACGACCTTCCGCATTGCGGTGCGCGTAACAGACAGAGATGGGAATACGATAGATAAGTTCTTCGAAATCAGTAGAACTCGTGCAGAATTATCATCCTTGACAATTCCCAACACCTTCACACCCGGCGGAGTAGATGGGTTTAACGACACTTGGGGAATGCCAGAATTACGATTCTTCGAGAGCACACGAATTTCAGTATACGATAGATGGGGCGACCTTTTGTTCTACACCGAAAATCCAGATTTACGATGGGATGGAACCCATGAAGGTAAAGAAATGCCTGTGGGAGTCTATTTCTGGATGATTCAGGTCCGGGAAACAGGAGAAACAAGACGAGGGGTGCTGAATTTGATTAGAAAATAGTACAATGTATAAAGTACCAAGTATGGATTCGAATTCTTATAACGTCTTTACACTAACTACTTGATACTTGTTACTAACTACTTGATACTAAAAATTATAAATATGAAAAAGGTAACTCTTTCCCTACTATTTCTTCTAATCGTGAGGGTAGTATGGGCTCAAGTCCCTCAACAAATCAGCTACCAATCCGTCATCCGTGATGGAAACAATGTGGTAGTAGCTTCTTCTCCTGTGGGAATCAAAATCTCGTTGCTGAAAGGGAGTCCTACTGGACCTGCTGTGTACATAGAGACGCATCGCAAAACCACCAATTCGAATGGATTAGTGAGTTTGGAAATTGGAACTGGCACCGTGGTTTCAGAAAGTTTTGCGAGCATCGACTGGGCGAATGGGCCCTACCTGATCCAAACAGAAACTGATCCCACAGGAGGATCTAATTATAGCATACCTGCTGTAATAGGCTTGAATAGTGTGCCTTATGCCTTGTATGCTGCAAATGGTCCCCAGGGCCTGAGAGGTTTGACCGGACAAACCGGTGCTACAGGTCTACCTGGTGCGGCAGGTGCTCAAGGGCCGAATGGATTGACCGGACAAACGGGGCCACAAGGCCCTCAAGGCCTTTTAGGGACTGTAGGGGATACAGGTCCTCAGGGCCCCATTGGATTAACAGGTCCAACCGGTCCTGCTGGTAGCCAAGGCCTTTTAGGTCCTGCAGGTTCTTCTGGTGCCCAAGGTGTACAGGGAATTCCTGGCCCAATTGGTCCCGCTGGACTCAATTGGAAAGGTTCATGGTCTTCAATCGGCTCCTATGCTAAAGATGATGTGGTTGGTTACAATGGCGCCTCCTGGTTTTGCATTGTACCTATTAGTAATTCCATTGCCTCCCCAGATACAAATTCTACAAATTGGGCATTATTGGCTTCTCAGGGAGCCACAGGAGCTGAAGGTTCGATTGGGTTAAATGGTCCTGCCGGACCACAAGGAGCAGCTGGAAATAATGGAATTGCAGGCCCAACTGGTCCTCAAGGCCCAATTGGCTTAACTGGACCTGCTGGATCAATTGGACCACAAGGAATAGCAGGAAGTACAGGAACAACTGGTGCTACTGGTCCTGCCGGACCACAAGGAGCAGCTGGAAATGATGGAGTCGTAGGGTCTCAAGGCCCGATTGGGTTAACTGGACCTGCTGGATCAATTGGGCCACAAGGATTAGCCGGAAGTATAGGAACAACTGGAGCCACTGGTCCTGCCGGACCCCAAGGAGCGGCTGGAAATGATGGAGTCGCTGGATCTCAAGGCCTTATTGGTTTGACTGGCCCTGCAGG
>CANGUK010000129.1 GCA_947457095.1 Cyclobacteriaceae bacterium | reverse complement strand
TGGTTTGGGGCACCTGATTGTTTTTCCTACCTTTGGCGTTCACAAAACTTGAATCACATGTCAGCTAAAAAAGGGGATGCCGTAGCCGTCCATTACACCGGAAGATTGGAAGATGGGAGTATTTTTGACTCCTCGGTTTCCAGGTCACCATTGAGTTTTACACTTGGCGATGGCAACATGATTAAAGGCTTTGATTCAGCAGTATATGGAATGGCCATCGGAGACAAAAAAACAGTGACTATTCCCGCAGCAGAGGCTTACGGTGAGCGTCGACAAGACCTGCTTATCGAAGTTCCCTTGTCGCAAGTTCCCCCAGATATTCACCCAGAGCTCGGACTTCAATTGACGCTTCAAGGTCCAGGCGGGCAACCCATGCCTGTCACCGTAGTGGAATTAGACGAAGAGAAAATCGTTCTAGACGCCAACCATGAGCTTGCAGGTCAAGACCTGATTTTTGACATCGAACTGGTCTCAATTGGATAATTTTTTTTAGTGCCTAGCAGGCCTATGCACTCGAATTAATGATTAAAAAAGCCCTTCAATACTGAATTGAAGGGCTTTTTTGATTTATTCCTTTTCTAATTGATTACTTGCCAAGATTTGTACTGAATGGTTTTCGGCTAGGCTTAGGGGAGGAGGTAAACTCCAGGAGTTGAATCCCTGAATCGCTCATTTCAAGATAGGTATTCTGGCTTACCCATTCGCCGAGATTGAAATAGGTAGCGCTTTGGCCCACGGGAAGCTGAAGTGGCAGGTGGCGGTGCCCAAAGATGTAATAATCATGTGCCGCCTTTTGCTCGAGTTCTTTACAGTAGGCCCAAAGCCATTCTCCATCCCCCAAAAACCGCTGTTCATCCTTGCTGCTATTGCTGATCCGACTTTTTCCCGACCAGGCCTTCGCAAGCCTAATCCCAAGGTCTGGATGGATCCATCGGAAAAGCCATTTCGCTACCGGATTGGTAAATATTTTCTTCAAAAACTTGTAGGTGGCATCTCCAGGGCCCAATCCATCTCCATGGCCCACTAAGATTTTTTTGCCGGCTACTTGAATTTCAATGGGATGGGTATATACAGGAATTCCAAGTTCTTGGGTGAAATAATCCTGCATCCAGAGGTCGTGGTTGCCCGTGAAAAATAGAATCGGAATACCGCGATCACGCAGTTGGGAAAGCTTTGCTAAAAAGGGGAGTTGTCCTTTGGGGATGACTTCGCGGTACTCAAACCAGAAGTCAAAAATATCTCCCACAAGAAAGATTGCTGCTGCCTCATCTGCAATGTAATCCAGCCAAGCAATGATTCGATCTTGCCGCTCCCTGCTCGATTTGAAATCAGGGGCACCCAAGTGAAAGTCGGAGGCGAAGAACAGCTTTTTCCCGTGGAGGGGAAAATTCAGGTCGGAGGCTTGCATGGGGTAAAGATAGATGCAATCCCTCAAAAAAGGAAAAGCCCCGGAAATCCGGAGCTTTTCACCTTATGCTTCTGTTTTGGAATCGTCAGTATCCGGTTCCGGACTAGGAGGAATTGCTTCTGCAGCTTCTTCTTTTTCGGCCACTTCCGCTACTTCAGGGCTTGATTCTGCCACTACAGGCTCCTTTTTATTGGTAAAGGCCTGGTAGGTTGTTTCTTTTTCAAATGGTCGCTTCCCGATCAGACGTTCCAAATCTGCTTGGAATAGGATTTCTTTTTCAAGTAGCTCTTTCGCGAGTATTTCAAGTTCAGCTTGGTGCTTACGCAACAAATCAAGAACACGTGTATAGGCAAATTGGATCAATTTACTCACTTCCTGGTCAATGATTTCCGCTGTCGCCTCCGAGTAGGGCTTGGTCATTTTGTATCCATCGCTCTTGCTTTCGTAGAAGGAAACATTACCAAGTTTATCGTTCATGCCATACACGGATACCATGGAGTAGGCCATCTTAGTGATGCGTTCCAAGTCACTTAGCGCCCCTGTGGAGATCTTTCCAAAGATAATTTCCTCCGCTGCTCTACCCCCCAGGGTCATGCACATCTCGTCAATCAATTGCTCAGTTTGGTACAGAAACTGTTCCTTAGGTAAGTACTGGGCATAGCCAAGAGCTGCCACTCCTCTTGGTACAATGGACACCTTTACCAATGGGTCAGCATGCTCCAAGTACCAGCCCGCTACTGCGTGACCAGCCTCGTGGTAGGCTACGATTTTCTTTTCTTCAGGGGAAATGATTTTGGTTTTCTTTTCCAATCCTCCAATCACTCGATCGATGGCATCTTGGAAATCTTGCATGTCCACTGCTTCCTTATTTTTTCGAGCGGCGATCAAGGCTGCTTCGTTACAAACGTTGGCAATCTCAGCTCCAGCAAAACCAGGTGTTTGTGCGGCCAATTTCTTAGGATCCACTTCTGCGATGGTCTTGATTGGCTTGAGGTGCACTTTGAAGATGGCCTCTCTACCTACGATGTCTGGCTTGTCAATTGAAATCTGACGGTCAAATCGTCCTGGACGAAGCAAGGCGCTATCCAACACGTCTGGTCGGTTTGTGGCTGCCAATACAATTACTCCTGAATCGGTTCCGAAACCATCCATCTCCACCAAGAGCGAGTTGAGTGTATTCTCCCGTTCATCGTTTGAACCAGGCATTTGGCCTTTGCCTCGGGACCGGCCGATAGCGTCAATTTCATCGATGAAAATGATACAAGGGGCCTTTTCCTTTGCTTGCTTGACTAGGTCACGCACACGTGCAGCACCTACCCCTACAAACATTTCCACGAAATCTGAACCAGAAAGCGTGAAGAAAGGTACACCAGCTTCGCCAGCCACAGCTTTAGCAAGCAAAGTTTTACCGGTACCTGGAGGGCCTACTAGCAAAGCACCTTTAGGTATTTTACCGCCCAACTTGGTGAATTTAGATGGGTTCTTTAAAAATTCTACGATTTCCTGGATTTCAACTTTTGCTTCGTCAAGGCCTGCCACATTGTCAAAGGTGATTTTAACCTTGTTGTCGGCATCAAATAGCTGTGCCTTGGATTTGCCTACATTGAAAATCTGCCCACCTGGACCTCCGCCACCAGACATGCGGCGCATCATAAACCAGAACAGTACAAACAACAAAATCATGAATCCAAAGCTTCCAAAGTAGTTGCTCCAGTTTTCTTCGTTAGTCACTGAGGCCCCTATTTTTTCTGATCCAACTGGCATTTTTTCTTCCAATGCCTGGAAATCAGCCTGAAATTTATCTGGAGTAGTTACCTGCAACGCATAATGAGGGCCCTCAGGATTAAAAAAGGAGGAATTGGCTTCCAGCTCGGTTTTGTATTTGGCATTTTGAAGGGCAGCAGGTTTGAGAGTTACATCCACCCGATTCATATTTCGTACGATGACTACCTTGGAAACATCTCCAGCCAAGTAAATATCCTCGAATCGCTTCTGAGTGATATCAATAACAGCACCACGCTGCTGAATCCAGGTAAGTCCTAGGAGGACCATCACTGCAGCTACGATAAGCCAAAGTTGAAAATTAGGTTTCTGAGGAATCTTAGGAGTAAGGTTCTTATTTTTATTTTTGTCGCTCATCGCTTGTTAGGGAGTGCTTGTGTAAATGCTAAAACAGATTTGGGAGGTGAAAGTTCAGGGAAGCGCTTAGGAAATTCGAGTGGTCTTGGCATCCCCCCACAATTCTTCAAGACCGTAGTATTCTCTTTTGTCCGAAAGAAAAATATGGGCCACCACATTGACATAGTCCATCAAGATCCACTGCCCATTGGCTCGACCTTCAATTTTCCATGCTGGGGAATCTCCAGCCTTATGTACTTGCTCCTCGATGGATTTGGAAATTGCGTCCAATTGGGTGTCAGAGTTACCCGAACAAATCACAAAAAAATCGGTCACGGTATCTTTTACTGACCGAAGGTCCATTACCGTAATGTCGGAAGCCTTTTTTTCTTCCATTCCTTTGGCAATGACCTTACTCAGCTGTTGTGCTGTCATAGAATTGATTTAAACTTTGTCTTCGGTACCTTTGCTATCCGAATCACTAACTAATGTATAAAATTCTTGCCAACACGCTTTTTCTAGGTAAAGATATTCATTTTCTGCCAGACTGTCATTCTACTAATGACATCGCTTTGCAGGCAATACGCCAAAAAGAGGTACAGGAAGGGAGTATTTTCGTTACAAATCACCAAACCCGCGGGAAAGGACAAAGAGGAAACACTTGGGAAACCAAGCCTGGAGAGAATTTGACTTTTTCACTTGTGCTCCAACCTCAATTTTTGGATTTAAGTGAGCAGTTTTTTTTGAGTATGGCCGTTTCCAATGCCATTCGACAGGGATTGCAGGAATACATCCCCCAGCTGCAGGTCAAATGGCCCAACGACTTGGTGATTCCGGGTATAGGAAAAATAGGAGGAATCTTGATTGAAAATTTAGTGGGGAGCAAGGGCTGGGAGTATGCCGTCGTTGGGATCGGATTAAATATCAATCAACGCGAATTTTCAAGTCCTCAAGCCACATCCCTTTCCTTAGCGACAGGGAACTTCTACCCCTTGGAAGAACTATTCAAACTTTTGATCACCCATGTGGAACAAGCCTACATTGCCCTCAAAAAAGGGAAGGTTGAGTTGCTCAAACAAGAATACTTGCGACATCTGTACTTAATCGATCAATGGGCCCTGTATCGGATAGGAGAACAGGTCCAAGAAGGAAAAATTGTGGGTATTTCTGAAACGGGAAATCTACTCGTAGAACTTCCTTCGGGCAAGCAGCAAAGTTTTGGTATCAAAGAGATTAGCTTCCCGAATTTTTAATTCTACTTCTGATTCCGGATTTTATCTAATACCTTTGCGGGGCCAAAAAGGTTAACCTGCCTACTTTTAAAAGATTAACCTACCGGAGGTTGGGTAAACCTACGGCAGTCCTACCTACCGTAGGCAGGAAAGCCATTAACGCCTTCATCCGCCGCGGCGGTTTATAAATTAACATTTTAACAATTCATATAAAGTATGTCTACCAAAACCTACATCCCTTACAAAGTCAAAGACATCTCCCTAGCGGAGTGGGGAAGAAAAGAAATTCGTTTGGCTGAAGCCGAAATGCCAGGATTGATGGCCCTTCGTGCTGAATTCGGTCCATCCCAGCCCCTCAAAGGTGCGCGCGTGGCCGGCTGTCTTCACATGACCATCCAGACTGCCGTGTTGATCGAAACTTTGGTTGCCCTTGGCGCTGAAGTAACCTGGTCTTCATGCAACATTTTCTCCACCCAAGACCATGCTGCCGCGGCCATCGCTGCTGCTGGTATTCAGGTCTATGCTTGGAAGGGACAAACTGCTGAAGAATTTGACTGGTGCATCGAGCAAACGCTATTTTTTGGCGAAGGCCAGCAGCCACTCAACATGATTCTAGACGATGGTGGTGACTTGACCAACATGGTGCTTGATCAGTACCCTGACTTAGTGGCAGGAATCCGTGGTCTTTCTGAAGAAACCACTACGGGTGTACACCGTCTTTATGAGCGCATGAAGAACGGTACGCTTCCTATGCCTGCCATCAACGTGAACGACTCAGTAACCAAATCCA
>CANGUK010000128.1 GCA_947457095.1 Cyclobacteriaceae bacterium | reverse complement strand
TGCTTGGGTTTACTTTTTGAGAAAGGCGCTTCTCAAAGTTTTCCTTTTCTACTTGGCTGTACAGGCTAGCAAACTGACTTTTTTGGTGGAGAAGATCGTAGGCGATGTAATTGCTGGGCCAGAGTTTGTATCCCTTCCAAATTTCTCGATCGATGAGTTCGCTAAGCTTGCTCAACTTCTCGTTTTGGGGGAGGTCCTCTTTTTTGAGTTGGCGGACTTCCTTGTCAAGTAGTTTATTGACTTGGATATGAATCCGCTTTTTGGGTCCCATGATGCCACTCAAAAGGGTGATGAAATCTTCATTTTCCCCCTTCACATATTTTTCTTCCTTGGCTTTGGCAATCAACTCGGGAATTTTTAAAGAGTCCGTGGGATCGTATTCGTAGGAGATGGATACTGGGACTACCTGTATTTTTTCAAAAAATCCGAAAGCATTGCTACCTCTTTCTGCCAACGTGAGCATTTTCAACACTCCTTTCTGGGTAAGGTCATTTCCATCCTTGGTTCTGCCTTCTCGCTGCGCCGTCCATACGGATCGATTTTCTCGCAACAGCGATTTGTGGATGAATTGGGATACGAGGAGGGAGCTTTCCAATAAAGCCCTGCCGGTTACCCCTCTTTTAATGGCAAAATTGCGGTTTAGCCTAGATAAGATGTGGATGAAAGGCTTCTTGATCAAGTTGTCTCCAATGGCCGAGGTGGTCATTACCAAGCCATTTTCATACAAACAGGCATTCAGGAGCGAGGTGTCTAGAATAATATCCCGGTGGTTGGAAATAAATAGATAGGCCGTGTTGGGTTCCAATTGGTCAAAACCTCCGACCGTCAATCCATCAGAACTCATTTCCAAAACTTTCTTTACGGCGGGATAGATAAAGTTGATTTGAAAATCCCGTAACGAATGGGTGTGCTTCATGCGCTCTTTCCAAGACTGACTTATGTCCTCTGGAAAGGTAAATTGCATCATGGCGGCTAGCATGCTATCGTCCACAATCTCTCGGATGGCAGCATTTACTTCTGCGTCGTAAAAGGGGCGGATGGAGTCAAACTGAGACATGATTGAATACGCTTAAAAACTGAGTCTGTAAAGTTAGTTTAAATTTTGAAGGAGAGTAAAATTAGGCGACCGAGCTTCTGAACTGGTTTACCGCTTTAGGGATTTGGATAAAAAGAAAAATTGCACCGGCAAAGCCTCAGTCCAGTAGTTCCAAGTATGTGCACCTGGTCTTTCAATGTATTCGTGATCGATTTTCTTTTCCATCAATAGTGAGTGCATTTGTCGATTGGTTTCGATCAAAAAGTCATCCACTCCGCAATCGATAATCAAGGAGATTTCTTGGTTTTTAAGTTGGTCCACCAAGCCTACGGCAGTGTACGGATTGAATAGGGGGGCTTTGTAATTTATTTCCCCAAGCATTTCAATTTGCCCTTTTTTCCGCAGGTTTCTGAACTCTTCGCCAACTTTCCATAGGTCGGTATCAATGTTCATCACGCCACTCATGCTTCCTGCTGCGGTAAATAGGCTAGGATGCTTGGTAGCTAGCGTAATGGCACCATGACCTCCCATGGATAGTCCAGTGATGGCTCGAGATTCTTTTTGTGCAAGTGTTCGGTAATTCTTGTCGATGAATGGGATCAGCTCTTGGATCATGTAGGTTTCGTAGCGCACCGAATCCAGCAATGGACTATCGTAATAGTAGCTTGCTGGACCTACTCCTGGTGTGATGATCAATACCTGATGCTCCTCTGCCATTTGGTTTACAATCCCTTTCTCGGTGACTTTTTGATGCCAATCTGAAAAGGCACCTGAACCCCCATGGAGAAGATAGACCACAGGGTAGCGGCTCGTCCCATCTGCATAGCTAGAAGGGAAGGATACAGCTGCCTTCAGGTTTTTTTTCATGGAGGGACTGTAGACGGCTATGGTGTCCACCCGTCCTTGAGCAACTAGGAGGGAAGGGAAAAGCAGAAGTAAAAGGAAGAGGTTTTTCATAAGCTAGGACTAGTTTTCTTGTAAGTTTGAAATTTGAATTCAATCTTCAAAACTAATTCTATCTGGGCGGTTCCTAAATTAGTTGGACCGGTTCTATTTCAAAAATTACTAACAATTGGCTGCATTTTATATATATTCAAGCTGTCTTGGTAGACTTTCTCCTTTTGGTCTATCGAGATTCGGCTTTTCGTTTTTTTTGATTTGAACGAATCAACTGACGATCCACTTGAATTTTTCTTTACCCAACGCTAACTCTTTTTTGATGTTCGAATGAAAACAGTTCAACAAGTAGCCTACTTCCTTTTAGTCCTGGTTTTGGGTGCAATAGTAGCCAAAGAAGGGTCTTTTATTTTCGTTCCGCTGGTCTGGGGTATATTTTTTGCCTTTGCCTTGTACCCCATATCCTCTTGGTTTGAACGAAGAAGGTTCCCTCGAGGGCTAGCTATTTTCCTCAGCATCCTAGGTGTCTCTTTCCTTGCGTTTGGTGTGTTTTACCTCTTGTTGAACCAAGTGTTTGGATTGATTCGAGAAATCCCAGAAATCGAAGCCAATATTTCGGGGAAAATGGCACGCTATTCCGAGGAACTCAACCTCTTGTTTGGTGAGGAGTGGATCAGTTCCAATGCGCTACCTAGCTTGGATTCAATGCTGAGTTCAATTGACTTCAATAAAACCCTTTTTGCAACTGGAAAGTCACTTACCTTGATTGGAATTGTGCCTTTGTACACCTTTTTATTGCTGTATTACAAGGATTTCTTCGCTGAATTTCTGGTGAGGTATTCCTCTAAAAATCAGGAAACTGTCTTGCATTGGATCAATGACTCGGGACAAGTTATTCAGGATTATTTGGTGGGAATGATTCGTGTGACGGGTATTGTTACGCTCTTGTCTGGCGTGTTTTTCTACGCGATTGGTGTTGAATTCTATATTTTGTTTGCGGTCTTTATTGCCCTGATGAATTTGATTCCCTTTGTAGGGGTTTTCCTTTCTTCTGTTTTCGCAATTCTCTACGTTTTTTTGACTACGGATTCTCTTGTATTCCCTTTGCTTACTTTCGTGTGTTTGTGGGGAATTCAACTCTTGGAAAACAACCTAATTACGCCGATGGTGGTTGGGTCGAAGGTGAAAGTAAATGCGTTTGCTGTCATCATCTCCATCTTGATTGGAGGGTGGCTTTGGGGAATTTCTGGCATGATCTTGTTTATCCCCTTGGTAGGGATTCTAAAAATCACGCTTGAAAAAAGTGCAAATCTGCAGGCCTTTGGCTTTTTACTGAGCGATGATGTGCAAGTCAATGAAGGCGTGGAGAACTTTTGGAAAGTTTTGAGAAAGAAATTTTCAAAGGAAAAAAAGAATTAAAAATTAAGTCGGGGTGGCAGGATTCGAACCTGGGACCTTCCCGCAATTCTGCGGTGCCTGCCCCGAAGGATTTCGGGGACGAGATACCGGGCTAGGCTACACCCCCTCAGAAACAAAAAAGCCAACAGGTAATCTGCTGGCTTTAGTTGAAATTAGTTTTAAATAAGTCGGGGTGGCAGGATTCGAACCTACGACCTCCACATCCCAAATGTGGCGCGATACCGGGCTACGCTACACCCCGAACTTTAATTATGGATTCAACTAGCCGTTGCTAATTGAGTATTTCTTTTTACTTACTGTAAGGGATTCGAACCTACGGACTTCCCGCAATTCTGCGGTGCCTGCCCCGAAGGATTTCGGGGACGCGATACCGGGCTACGCTACACCCCGAACTTGTTTCAAAGCACTTTTGCTTTGAAGTGGTGCAAACATAGCCAAAAAAATCTTCCTAAGTACTTCCCGTTCAAAAAAAACAAATTTATTAAGGAATCGCCGCCGCAGTGTAAAACAGGACGGTGGCAAACTGGTCCTAGGTAAAGCGGTGGAAGGCAAAATTTTTAAGCAATAAATTCTATTTAGTCAGTTGGGATAGTTTTCTTTTCCTTAAAGGTTTTTAGATTAGAGACATCAAGATAAAATCCATTACATTTCACCAAATACTAGTTACCAACCCATGAAAAAACCCATTTTCCTGCTATTCCTATTCCTTTCTGGACTAAGCATGGCTCAAACCAGCAAAGAGGCTGCTCCAAGTGCCCTGCCCAAGGGCGAAGTAGCCAAATCCAAACAATCCGTTACCTTGGATGGAAAGGTAATTCCACTTTCAGCGGAGGCGGGTACGCTCCAACTGAAGGACGAGAACAACAAGCCCATCGCGCTTTATGGCTACACGGCTTACTTTAAGGATAACCCTGAGAAAAATCGTCCCATCGTTTTTGCCTACAATGGAGGTCCTGGATCTTCATCGTACTGGTTGCACATGGGGATTATGGGTCCTAAGCGCATTGTAGTGGATGATCCAAATTACAACCCTGCTGCCCCTTACGAACTGACAAACAATGAATTTTCCATCCTGGATGTGGCCGACGTGGTCATGATGGATCCGGTAGGAACAGGCTTGAGCGTGCCGATTGGCGATTCCAAGGGCGCTGATTTCTGGGGTGTGGACCAGGATATCCGCAGCACCAGCTTATTTATCATGCAGTTTTTGAAGGAGCATGGCCGTCTTAATTCTCCCAAATACATCTTGGGCGAGAGCTACGGCACCTTCCGAAATGCAGGGGTGATGAATTACCTGCTGGACAAGGGTTATGCCTTGAATGGGGTCATCATG
Organism: Cyclobacteriaceae bacterium; assembly: GCA_947457095.1. Taxonomy (GTDB): domain Bacteria; phylum Bacteroidota; class Bacteroidia; order Cytophagales; family Cyclobacteriaceae; genus Algoriphagus. The sequence continues at coordinate 1,068 of CANGUK010000128.1, read as the reverse complement.
GTGTCTGCTGTGTTTGACCTGCGCACCTTGTTCTTTGCACCTAATGAAGATTTGCCTTATATCGTGTACTTGCCTACCGTAGCAGCGACCAGCTGGTACCATAAGAAGGTGGCAAACCCAGGAAGCAACCTTCCGGCTTTCGTACAGCAGGTGCGCGAATTTGTGGAAAAGGAATATGCTCCAGCCTTGTTTAAGGGAAATCGTATTACTGCTGCAGAGAAGACTTCAATTGCCAAGAAATTGGAAGGATTTACGGGAATTACTTCAGCCGTATGGGAGCGAGCAGATCTTCGAATCACTCCAGGGGAGTACTACCAGGAGCTCCTTCGAGGTGAGGGGATGACGGTGGGTCGATTGGATTCCCGCTACAAGGGGGTCAACTTGGATCCTATGGCCATGTCGGCCTTTACCGATCCACAGAGTGATGCCATCTCACCGGCTTACACGATGGGCTTCTTGGATTACTACCACGGAAGCTTGGGCGTGAGCAAGGACTTGAGCTATGCGACTTCTGCCTATGCTAAAGAAGGATTTAAGTGGGATTGGAAGCACCAAGGAAATAATTTCTGGGGTGCAGATGCTGCTGTGACCACCGTGCCTGACATGGCTGAAGCCTTGAGCAAAGACCCACATGTAGAGATCTTGGTCATGAATGGCTATTATGACTTGGCTACTGTATTCCATGGCGTGGAACATTCCATCGCCCACATGGGCTTGCCAAGTTCGGCTACCGATCGCATCAAGATGACCTACTACGAAGCCGGTCACATGATGTACACGCATTTGCCATCCGCAGCGCAATTCCGTCAGGATTTGAAATCCTTTATCCAGAGTACGGTAAGTAAATAAAATAACAGTGCCCAACTTTTGAATTCAAGTGAATTCAAAAGTTGGGCCTTAATAAGTTAGTTTTTAAGGGAATTTTTCAGTGACCAGTTTTCTCCCTGATTTCACCTTTTTTGGTCTAGTTAGTAATTCAATTGGTTTAATACCGAAAGTCCAAATGTGTAGGAAAACAAAAATAAAAAATGAAAAAAAATAAAATAATACTAATCATTTTAGCTTTGA
>CANGUK010000127.1 GCA_947457095.1 Cyclobacteriaceae bacterium | reverse complement strand
GTTTTTCGCCATTTTTGCAGCAAACTTGGCTCGATTACGTTGGTACAATTCTTTCGGTAAGGGAGTATATTTCATAACGGAAAATTTATCTTGCCAAGATAGTAAAATAGGGCGTTTCCTGGAATGAAAATTCTAAGAACAGTCCAAGAGTTGAGGTATCATTTTTCCAAACAAGGAACCACAGCCTATGCAGTTGTCTTTTAAAGAGCTTCCCAATGGGATTCGGATTGTCCATCAGGAGATTCCGCATACTCGATTGGTGCATTGTGGATTTATCCTCAACATTGGTAGTCGAGACGAAGACCAAGAACAAGAGGGCCTCGCTCATTTTTGGGAGCACATGGCCTTCAAGGGTACCCAAAAGCGTAAAACCTTTCACATCCTCAACCGACTTGAATCCCTGGGAGGTGAACTGAATGCCTACACCACCAAGGAGAAGGTCTGCTTTTATGCCTCAGTGCTCAAAGATCACTATGCCAAAGCAGCCGAACTCCTCTACGACATCACTTTTCACTCCACTTTCCCCGAAAAGCAAATCGAACGGGAACGGCAGGTAATCCTGGAAGAGATGGCCATGTACCGCGACTCCCCCGACGATGCCATTCAGGATGAGCTGGACGCGCTGGTATTTGACCAACATGCCTTGGGGAGAAATATATTGGGCACCGAAGAAACAGTGGCCAACTTTCACCACCAAGACTTCATCGACTTTATTTCTTCGCGACTGGATACCTCCCAACTCGTATTTTCCATTGTTGGCAATATCTCTTTCGAAAAAGCGCTGCGCCAAATCGAAGGGCCACTCCGTGAAATCCCCACCAAACGCACGCTGTATACCCGAAGCGGATTTCAGACCTATCAGGCCAAGCAGAAAACAAGCAAACGGGAAATTTCTCAATCCCTCTGTGCCATCGGCAGACCCGCCTATTCCCTGCACGACCCCAATCGATACAAGCTCTTTTTACTGAACAATATCCTAGGTGGTCCCAGCATGAATAGCCGTCTCAACCTGTCCTTGCGCGAAAACTATGGCTATGTCTATAGTGTGGAATCTACCTACCAGCCCTTCTCGGATACTGGGTTTTTCGGAATCTATTTTGGTACCGAGGAGAAAACGCTCAAGAAGAGTCTGGCCATTGTCCAACGGGAATTGGAAAAGCTTCGCTCTAAAAAACTAGGGAGTCTCCAACTCCATACTGCCAAGGTCCAAGCGATTGGACAAATGGCGATGGCTGAGGAAAATTATGCAAGCTTGATGCTGGTCTATGGAAAAAGCCTACTCGATCACGGAAAAATAGATCCACTCGACTCAATCTTTGATCAAATTCGCTGCACCACTGCTGCCGAACTTCAAGACATTGCTCAGGAGATTTTCCAGGTGGATCAACTCACTCAGCTTATCTATACCCCTGCCTGATATGGAGTTTATTTCACCAGAACTACTGGCCTACTGCGAGGCCCATACGCAAGCAGAGGATCCCCTACTCCTCAAAATCACGCGCGAAACTCAGGCGAAAGTTTTACTTCCTCGCATGCTCTCTGGACACCTGCAAGGAAAAACCTTGGAGTTTTTTGCCAGAATGATGCAGCCAAGTGCTATCCTGGAGATTGGAACCTTCACAGGCTATTCTGCCATCTGTCTAGCCCGAGGCCTGGCGCCGGGCGGCAAACTCATCACCCTAGATATCAATGACGAACTGGAAACTATGGTGCGGGGATTTTTTGAGGAAAGTGGACTGGCTTCACAAATCGATTACCGGCTAGGAAATGCGCGGGAACTCCTTCATGATATTCCTGGACCCTTTGACCTCGTGTTTATCGATGCAGACAAGTTCTACTACAGCGCCTATTACGAGCTGGTCATCGACAAACTCCGTCCAGGAGGAATCTTACTCGCAGACAATGTCCTTTGGTCAGGAAAAATCCTGGTGGAGGAAGGACAAAAAATAGACAAGGACACCCAAGCCTTGCTGGACTTTAACCGACAACTTGCCCAAGATCCGCGGGTAGAAACACTCCTTTTGCCCATCCGCGATGGAATTTTGGTGGCAAGAAAGAAGTGAGCAAAAAAAAAGGGAATCATTTTTGCTTAGTTTTTACCAGCGCCAAACAATTCCTGTTTCAATGAAACCCCAACTTCGTTTTCAGCTCTTATTTTTTCTTCTTTTTTCAGTAACCACGCTCCTCCAGGCACAAATCCCACAGGTGCCCTTGGAGATGGAATTTGCGGATTTAACCTTGCGCATCCATCCTCAAGCCCAACGGGAAATTCAACTGGATGTGGATGCCCTCTACCGAAATCCAACCTACTTTAAGTTAAAAGCAGACCGCGTCAACCTGTACCTGCCCATCGTGGAACGCGAACTCCGAAGCCAGGGGGTACCTGATGAACTCAAGTACCTTGTCATCCAAGAAAGTGGCTTGGTTCCAGATGCCGTATCGACTTCCAATGCAGTTGGTTTCTGGCAGTTTAAACAAGGAACTGCCGAAGAAGTAGGTCTACGCATAGATTCCCAGGTGGATGAGCGACGCAGTATTGTGTCCTCCACTCGCGGTGCGGCAAACTACCTTAAAAAACACAATGCAGCCCTCAACAATTGGATGACTGCGATCGTGTCCTACCAAATGGGACTTGGAGGCGCGAAGGCTTATTTCGGCAACCAATATGCAGGTCAAAAGGTGGTGATGGTAGATCGAAATACCCATTGGTATTTTAAAAAATTCTTGGCCCATCGGATTGCTTACCAATCTTCCCTTGCCATTTTTGCCTCCAATCCAAAGCGCCTTTCCGAGGTACAAATTCAAGGCCCAACCACCTTTGCTAGCCTTGCCAAACAATTTGGCGTGACAGAAGCACACTTGATCGAATTCAACAAGTGGGCGGTCAATGGAAAGGTTCCTGCTGGCAGCTTCACCCTTTTCTATGTGAAATCAAGTGGTCTTCCTGAGGGCCCAGTGGCGAACCAAAGCCAATCTGCGCAAACTACCCAAACCACAATTGCGGCTGTATCCACCCCCTACAAAGCAGCAAACTCCTATCCTAAAATCTCGGAAAACACCAAGAAGGCTTCACAGCGGAAGCAGATTTTGGTAAATAACCTAGAAGGAGTGCAGGCCCCTGCCACTACCACCACCAGCGAATTTTCTGAGGAAATCGGCATGCGTGAAAAACGCTTTTTGAGATTAAATGACCTTCCAGAAACTGAGAAAGTAGAACAGGGAACCTATTACTACACCGAGAAAAAGCGCCCTAGTGCTGAGGCAGACACCCATGTGGTGGAAGCGGGAGAAACCCTCTGGACCATATCCCAGAAATATGGCATTCGCCTTGCCTCCTTGAAATCCAAAAATAGAATTCGTAAAGATGCGGATCTCCGTCCAGGGATGGTACTCAACCTAAAAGAATCGCGAAAAAGGGGAGAAGAAATTCCCATGTACCAAGAGACCACTCCTGCTAGTTCTTCCCCAGTTTCAAGCCCTTCCCAAGTGAACGCAAATCCGGTTCAATCCAAGGAATCGACTCCTTCAAGCGTTAACGAGCCCTCCCATACCGTCCGGGCAGGGGAAACCTTGTTTTCCATTTCCAAAAAATATGGGCTAAGCGTGGAGGAATTGAAGCAACTGAATGGCATTGGAAGTCAAAATTTGATCACGGTAGGACAAAAATTACGTATTTTGATCCGTTGATTTGATCGTCCTCACCCAATTCCTATGCGGCATTGTTTTTTCCTAGTTGGCTTCTTTTTTCTTGGCTGCTTCTCTTTAGTGAAGGCCCAGGACAAGAAAATAGTACCCGATACGGTGATCATTGACCGAGATACCTTGGTGATGCTGGGAGATTCACTATTGATACCAAAGCCTGTCAAGGAAACCTTCTGGAAGACTGGGGGAACCTACACCTTGAATATCCAACAGGTGACGCTGAGCAATTGGGCAGCAGGTGGTACGGGTTCCTTTGCCCTGAATACGGGAGCCACCCTGTTTGCCAATTTCAAAAAAGACAGCAAGGTTTGGGACACCCAGTTGACGGTCAATCTGGGATTCAATCGGCAAAATGACCGCGCCTATACCACGCGGAAGACCAATGACAACTTTATTTTTGTCAGCAATTACGGTCGACAGCTATCTGAAAAACTCTTCCTAACGACCCAGTTGGATGCCAGAACCCAGTTGGTCGCTGGCTACAAGTACTCCAAGCCAGCAGGAGCAGACCAAGAAATACGCACTAAAATCTCCGATTTACTTGCCCCAGGCTACCTTCAGTCCTCTACGGGGATCAATTACAAAAGAACCTTTGCTGACAAAAGTCGACTTTCGGTCATCGTATCCCCATTTACGGGACGATTTACCTTGGTCATGTCTGATTCCCTGAGCCAAGTGGGAGCCTTTGGGGTGATTTCTGGGGAAAATGTACGGGCTGAGGCAGGGATGTCCCTTGCCGTAGGAGGCGTAGATGTGGTCTTGATGGACAATGTCACTTGGAAGGCAGACCTCAACCTTTTTTCCAACTACGAGCGCTTTGGCAACCTGGTGATCAACTTCAACTCACTCATTCGGATGAAAGTCAATAAGTACATTTCTACCCGAATTGAAACCGCACTCATCTACGATGAACAGGTCCTCATCAAGCAGGACGATGGCAGTAGCAAGCAGGCCATCCAATTCCAGAATTTGATCAATTTTGGGATTTCGGTAGATTTTTAGAAATCCACATCCAAGTCAAATTTTCGCTGCAACTCCATCAAAGCGGGATGCTTTTCTCGCAAAAATTTCAACTTATCCGTGCTGGTATACAGCTTCCCCTTTTCATCAGGACTTTCTTCCTGCTGCGCTATGGTGATGGAAAAAGTGGTCGCCCCAGTAAATTTCCGAACCAGCCCTACCAACTCTGGTTTCATTTTTAGGGCAATGTCTTCTTGAATGGATCCCGCCACCATCAGGATCATTTCTCCTTGCTTTACCTGAATTTCTTGATCCAGAAGCGTGAGTTCTAGATTTTTATTGGCATTTCGGTAAACCTCCTGAATGGAAAAAATGGCTTGATCCAGCATATCTTGGGTCAGTACGAGTTCCTGCACGGGTTCAGCACCCGAGTAACTGGGTTCCTCCTTGACTTCAGCCACATGCGGCACCTCCTCTTGGGTCTTGGTTTCACCTATTTTATTGGTTTGACCGAGGCTGCTTGGAATGGCAAAGGTAGGCTTAAGCGCACTGGGCTTTGGGGCCGAGGCAGGGGGAATAGCAGTGGGTTCGGGTGAAGGCACTGGCGTAGCGGCAGGGGCTACTGTTGGGTTGGCGGGAGGGACAGGTTGGGAGGAAGGAGCTGACTCCTCAATCAGGCTTTTTTTTTTGCATCCACCGAAGCAAGGGTGGCAAGGCGGAATGCCTGGGAGAGTTTGGCTACCTTCATCAGCGTTAATTCCACATGAAGACGCTGGTTTTTGCTGGTCTTGTAGTGGATATCACACTGGTTGGCTAGGTTCAAGGCCGATAGAAGGAAGGACACCGAAGCGCGGGCCGTTTGTTCGAGGTAGCGATCCTTGACCGACTCGGATACTTGGAGTAGCTCTACGGTAGCCTCATCCTTGACCACCAAGAGGTCGCGAAGGTGCTCGCTCAAGCCAACGATAAAATTATGTCCATCAAAGCCCTTTTTGAGAATCTCATCAAAGAGCAGTAGGGTAGTCGAAATATTCTCTTCGAGTAGGGCATCTACGACCTTGAAGTAGTAGTCGTAATCGAGAATGTTTAGGTTGGCAATCGTCTCCTGGTAGGTTAC
>CANGUK010000126.1 GCA_947457095.1 Cyclobacteriaceae bacterium | reverse complement strand
TAGTAGACTAAGGAAGGTTGCATCATCCGTTCCATCTGGCAAGCCAATATCCAAATCAGATCTTTCCTTTCGGTGGGGATAATTTTTTTCTCCATGCATACTAAAGGTAAACACGGATGGATTTTCTTGAAAAAGTGCCGCAGTCCCATTTCCTTGATGCACATCGAGGTCTACAATCAATACCTTCTGTGCCAATTTGGACCCCAACAAGTAATTGGCAGTAATGGCAAGATCATTTAGAATGCAAAAGCCCTCTCCACGATTCGCAAACGCATGGTGGGTTCCTCCAGCTATATTCATCCCAATGCCAAATTCCTTAGCAAAGCAGGCTGCCTGAACCGAACCAGCAGCAATACAAATTTCACGTGAAATCAATGCCTCACTCAGCGGGAAACCAATCGCTCGAATTTCAGCTTTGGTGAGTTCTAGTTTTTTTAATCGCTCCAAATAGTTGCTCTCATGAGTGGTTAAAATCCACTCATCCGCCATAAGTTGAGGAACGAAAAAATTTGAATCACTTACTGTTCCTTCAAAAAGCAGTTGCTCTGGGAGCAAACTGTACTTTTCCATAGGAAACCGATGTCCTTCAGGTAAAGCATGAGCAAAGACTGGAGATAAGGCAATTTTCAGCATAAAAAAAAGCGTTAGTAGGTTACTAACGCCAGATACTAGTTGATTTTAATGGATTAGTCCTCGTCTTCAAAGTCTTCGTCCTCGGTCATGAAGGAATAAAGTGTCTCATCCAAACTCAAGGTATCGTCATTGAATTCTTGGATGAATTTGGCAATGACTTTCTCGTCGATTTCTTCGACATTCAAAGAGACGTCCAAACCTATTCCATAGTCATGATGGGTATCGATGTCTAGAAATTCCTGAACCTTTACTGTTTCCTCTTCTTCCATCTCCATAATCAATTCGGTGATAAACCAACCAATTTCCTCTTCTTCAGGAGTCAAAGGTTTCATATTGCCATTTTCGTCCTCTTCGTAATTGATGGATTTGAAATTTGGGAATTTTTTGGCCGCCTCATGCTCTGCCAATTCGTATACCTCACTGGCATGATGTAGGCGAAGGGTATAGAGCGCAGTATCGTAAATCACTTCCTTTCCTTCGTAATTGCCAATAAAATAAAAGTTGACATATTCCTCTGAATTGTCTTCATCAGGGATTATTTTAAATGGAATACCAGATTCTTTCAACTCTGCTTTGAGTTGAGCGATTGTTTTTGGGTCAAATCCTGGGTTGGTAAAGCTCATCAGTGGTAGATTTAGAAAGTACAAGGTTGGGCTAGGCCCATAGACGAATATGGAGGAATTCCATTTGTTAAAGAAAAATTATAGGGAAAATGTTTCCAAAAAAAATAGATCAAGAATTTGTGAAGCAATTGCTACTGGAAGAGGAAGGGGAACAACTTGAATTCAAACAACAAATTAGTTCTCAGGAAAAAATAGCGAAAACTCTGTCGGCTTTTGCCAATACCAAGGGAGGTCTCCTGGTGATTGGTGTTTCTGATTTACGAAAAATCATAGGTATTGATTCCGATGAAGAACAGTATATGATTGCATCAGCCAATGACTCTTACTGTGTTCCAAAAGTTTCTTTAGAAATAAACTCCATTAAAATTGATCCAGCTCATCCCTCCGAGGAGGAAAAAATAGTTTTACTGGTTAAAGTACATGCCTCCCTAGGCCCTCGAATTTTTGTTAAAGGAAAAAATGGGAGTTGTATAGCCTATTACAGAAGTGGACAGCAATGCAAAATCCTGTAGCCAATACAATTAACTTTCAAATAAGTCTTAAATGCAGAATAGAGATGGATTATCTCAGATTTATTCCTAGATCAAGCTCTTTTTTTGCACGCTATCCTTAAAATTAAGTTCCTCCAAATTACTAAAACCATTGGTGGAATTTTTCTTTTTAGTCAGCCCCATCTCCTATCTTTGTTTAAACACTAAAATTCTTTTGAAGTGATAATTATCCTCTTCTTTCTCCTGCATTGGTATTTCTCCCTCTTCTGCCAAAGCTTTTTTCTTCACCGCTATGCAGCGCACCAAATGTTTGTGATGAACAAGTACTGGGAAAAGTTTTTTTACTTTTTCACGTGGATCTGGCAAGGGAGTTCTTACCTCTCCCCTCGAGCTTACGCCATCCTGCACCGCATGCACCATGCCTATTCGGATACTCCACAAGATCCGCATAGCCCACACCATACCGAAAATCTATTTTCGATGATGTGGAAGACCAAAAATATTTACAACGATTATTTCGGATTTAAACTAAAGCCTGAAGAACGGTTTTCTAAGGATATTCCTGATTGGAACAAATTTGACCGCTTTGCAGATAATATGACTGTTCGACTTGCATGGGGGGTCTTGTATGTAGCGATCTATTTCCTGTGTATTTCCTATTTTGAACTTGCTGGGACGCATTGGTGGATGTATTTTCTACTGCCAATCCACTTTTTGATGGGTCCAGTACATGGTGCCATTGTCAATTGGAGTGGGCATAAGTACGGCTATGCAAACTTTGATAACAATGACAAGTCCAAAAACTCCTTGCTATTGGATGTGTTGATGCTGGGTGAATTGTTTCAAAACAACCACCACAAGTTGCCCAACAGGCCAAATTTTGCAGTGAAATGGTATGAATTTGACCCTACATACCCCATCGTCAAACTCCTCCATGCGACTAAAATCATCAAACTGAGAACAGCCTAAGCACTCAGTACCTAGGGAGGTGTTTCTGAAAAGAAGCACCTTTTTTTTTACTTCCTACGCCGATTTTGACGCTAAATACTCCATTTTTTTACTTGTAATCCATCTGATTTAAAGTTAAAAATCCCGTTCTTCTTTATTGGATTTGTTCCAATAATTTCCTTCCTACCTTCAAGCCTTTATATTTGTAGCCTAATCCCCATCACCCTACCATGAATTCATTTATTCAAGAACTAAAATGGAGAGGAATGCTCCAAGACATGACTCCAGACTTAGAAGAGCACCTTTCCAAAGGAATGGCCTCTGCTTATCTGGGTTTTGATCCCACAGCAGATTCCCTACACATTGGTCACTTGGTGGGGGTAATGACCCTTCTTCATTTCCAACGCTCCGGACACCAGCCAGTAGCCTTGGTAGGTGGAGCCACAGGGATGATTGGAGATCCTTCCTTCAAGTCCGCAGAGCGAAATTTATTAGACAAAGCAACCCTGGATCATAATGTGGCCTGCATCCAAAAGCAGCTTGCCAAATTCCTAGATTTTTCTGGGAATCAAGCAAATAAAGCGGCTATGGTGAATAATTACGATTGGATGTCCCAGTTTACTTTTTTGGACTTCATTCGTGATGTAGGTAAGCACATCACTGTGAATTACATGATGTCCAAGGATTCAGTGAAAAGACGTTTGGAGGATGGAAACGGCCTTTCGTTTACCGAGTTTAGTTACCAACTAATCCAGGGTTACGATTTCTACCATCTCTGGAAAAATCAGAACTGCAGCATCCAATTGGGTGGTTCTGACCAGTGGGGAAATATTGTCACCGGCACAGAATTGATTCGAAGAATGGGAGGCGGTAGTGCTTTTGCGCTAACGGTTCCTTTAATCACCAAAGCGGACGGCACCAAGTTTGGAAAAACAGAAGGTGGATCGGTATGGCTCGACCCTGAAAAAACCTCCCCTTATGCCTTCTACCAGTTTTGGTTGAATGTGTCGGATGAGGATGCAAGCAAATACATTCGCATTTTCACTGTACTGGATCAGGCGACTATTGAAGGATTGGAGAAGGAACATGCAGAAGCTCCTCACCTACGCCTCTTGCAAAAAGAAATTGCCAAAGAAGTGACGGCTTTGGTCCATAGCACAGAGGAATATGAAATGGCGCTTAAAGCCTCAGAGATTCTTTTTGGCAAATCCTCAACTGAGGACTTGGCTTCCCTGGATGAGCGTACCTTTTTGGCGGTATTCGAGGGTGTACCTCAAGTTCAACTGAGTCAGGAGACCTATTCAAACCTTGAAAACGTGCTGGATTTAGTGTCTGAAAAAACGGATTTCAAGCTCTTCCCTTCCAAAGGCGAAGCACGTAAGATGATCCTAGGCGGAGGGGTGAGTATCAACAAAGTAAAAGTTGAAGACCCACAAGGTCCTGTAGCCTATACCCTTCTTCAAGGAAAGTATTTGTTGGTTCAAAAAGGAAAGAAAAATTACGTGATCGTAGAAGTCGTGGCTTAACTAAAAAAGAAGCAGCAGTCCTAACCAAAAATTAGTGACTATTTGATAACATTTGACTCTTAGTCAAATGTTATTTTTTTTGACTAGGATTTAATACATTTGAACTCAGAACATTTTCCAATTTACGAGCAATGGCAGGCGAAAAAAATAAAGAAAAACTCATTCTAGATGCCGCAGTAGCCTTATTTACTGCCCAGGGTTTTGCGGCTACCCGCATGGAAGATGTAGCTAAAAAAGCGGGTATCAGTAAAGGACTCACCTATTTTTACTACAAAAATAAGGAGGACTTGTTTATGGCTTTGACAAAGAAGGCTTTTGAACAACTAAAAGACGAGTTTCGAGACTCCTTGCGCGCCAAAGGAAAAAATGGATTGGAAATGCTTACGGATTTAGTTCAACGGATCTGGTCCTTTTCTAAGGAGCAGCCAGTGTACTACCAGTCCATACTTCATTTTTTAGATTTGATGAAAAAATACACCTCTCCAGAGTTAAAATCGCAAATCAATCCATTGATTTTGGATTCTATTCATTTCCACAAATTATTGGAATTGCAACTCGAACCCACTCGATTGGGAATTCAAATGGTATCCCAAGGAATAAAAGATGGAAGTATCCGTCCTGAATTGCAACCAGAAATTACTTTTTATACGGTATGGAGCATGGCCTTAGGTTATGAAAAAATGGAAGGTCCAATAACCTTTGAAGGAAAAGAAACAAAAGTAAGTCCTGAAGCTTGGCAGCGCGGATATTTGAAAATGATGCAAGACATGCTTAAAGGAACCATTCAAGCCACGAAACCACAGGCGGTGCAGGCTAGTTTATTCTAAAAAAGAAGGGGCTTTCGCCCCTTTTTTATTTATCTGCTCTTCCACAATTCTTTCAATTGCTTGCCATTGACCAGCAATACAAATCGAACTGGGTTTGGAATAAGTACAATTCGCATATCCACTTTTCCGAGTTGATCCGATTCAATGGGCACCCCTTGCTCCCCACTTACCTCATAAGTAATGCTTCCTTTCGCATCTGGAAGCATCTCCTGATACGTATTAGCCAAATAGGCCGTAGGTAGAAGGACATCCGTGTCGGATTTTAACTTGGTGTAAATTTTTTCCAACTCAGGTGCCAATACATCCTCGTAATGCTCATTAAAGTCATCTTCTAGGTCGTGTAATTGCTCCTCTAAATCATCGTAATTCTCATCACTGTATTCCAAAGCACTTAACTGAATTCGTTGTTTCACAATTTCAGTAAGTTCTTGGTCAATTTTTTCCCAATTCATGGTAACTGTATTAAACGTTAGGTTGCAAATATGGCAATAATCCTAAAAATAGCGGTTCAAAGAGACCAACTATTCACTTACTAGCAGGATTTTCCCATTTCTTCCAGCTTTTTCATAAGCATCTAAAGCGGCTTTAAATTCGGACAAGGGATACGTTGCGGCCACATCCACCTTCGATTCATCCTGCATCAAAAATCCAAATACCCGTTGGAAAGCCTTCATCCGTTGTTCGGCAGAAAGTTCCTCAACCCAGGTACTCAACCAGAATCCCTCGATGCGTAGATTTTTAAAGATCAGCAATCCACTGTTAATGGAAAGATTTTCCAAGGCTAGCGCACCAAAAACCAGCATACGCCCTTTTTGCTTTAGACAAGACAAGGCTTTTACACCCAACTCCCCTCCGACTGCATCAAAGACCACATCTACACCCAACTCAGTTT
>CANGUK010000125.1 GCA_947457095.1 Cyclobacteriaceae bacterium | reverse complement strand
GAGGCTTTACAAACTCCCCGTCGATTTGGGCTACAGCCACCACAGGAAGTAGGGCTAGAAGTGCAGCGCAAAAGCTTTTTAAAATTCGTTTCATAGTTCTTGAATTTTCGGGGTGATTAATGTTTTTCTTTCGCAAATGCACCTTGAAAGGCTTCAAAGTACTTATCTACATCCTGCATGCAGCGGTGAGCTTCCTCGTTGGCACGTAAGAAAATGGGTTCTACCATTTCAGTCGCTGCTACCGATAGACGTTGGTCATCTTTGTCGGCTTTGCGATCAAAATACTTCACGCCATCCACAAAGGTCATTTGTGGGACTGCATAGGAAGAAAGGGGATGTCCTTCAAAGATGACTAGATCTGCCTGCTTACCAACCTCGATCGAACCTACTTTATCCTCGATACCCAATTGCTTGGCAGGATTTAAGGTGATCATGGCAAGAGCTTCCTCGTCGGTCAAACCTCCATATCGCTGGGTTTTGCCAGCTTCATGGTACAAGTGACGGATCAATTCGGCAGAGTCAGAATTGATCGAGGTGATTGCACCATTTTTCTGAAGAATGGCTGCATTGTAAGCGGTGGAGTAGTATACCTCCATTTTGTAAGCCCACCAGTCCGCAAATACCGAAGCACCCATGGTGTATTCAGCGATTTCAGGAGCTACTTTAAAACCTTCGTTGGTATGTTGAAACACCACCTTTTTGATCTTGAAATCCTTAATCACATTGATCAACATGTAGATTTCATCGGCACGATAGGAGTGGCAATGGATGATAATTTTTCCATCTAAGATATCCGCAAGTGTCTGAAGACGTTCGCTGTAAGCAGGAGGGGTAACCGTATTGCCCTTTTGAGCCTTGGCAAGGGTGTATTTCTCCCAAGCCTTTTTATACTGAATCGCCTCGTTGAATCCATTTCTGATCACTGCTTCTACGCCCATTCGAGAACGAGGTTGGATGCCATTGCCTCTGCCATGAACACGTGTTGGATTTTCACCCAACGCAAATTTGATTGTACGTGGAGCTTCCTGCATAATGATGTCTGCTGGATCTTCACTTCCCCAACGGTGCTTAAGGGTAGCATTCTGTCCACCCACTACATTCGCTGAGCCGTGCATGGCATGGGAAACAGTCACTCCGCCAGCTAGTGCACGGTAGATTCCTAAATCTTGAGGATTTACCACATCTTTCATGCGGACTTCTGAAGTGATCGGAGCAGATGCTTCGTTTACCACATCCAATCCCACGTGAGAGTGCGCATCAATGATGCCGGGCATGAGATATTTGCCAGTAGCATCGATTGCGCTTACTCCAGCAGGAGCGCTGAGGTTTTTGCCGATCTGGGTAATCACTCCATTTTGAACCAATACATCCGAAGATTCTAGGTTGCCTTTCGTAACCGTAAGTACGGTCGCATTTTTTATCAATACACTGCCTTTCTGAACTTGTGCATGGGACATCCCAACACCCAATCCAAAAAATGCAGCAAGAATGTAAATGTGCTTTTTCATGTTTAGTTCGCTTGGCTAGGTGAAGAAAGTGTTGCTTTTACAGGGAAAGAACCCATTTGGGGCACAGACAAAGCGCCTTCCATGTTTTTGCCATTGATTTCCCCTGAGATGGTTACCGTAAGGCTCATTCCACCTGCGGCTACATCAAATTCGAAACTGAGGGTTTTTCCAGTAAGGCTGGCATTTTTGATTGGAGCAGAGGCCTTCCCAGATCCTGAAGGATCGTCGTAAGTAATGCTTCCTCCCAAAACTCCGTTTTCTCGCTTCAAGGTAATTTCCCCACCTGAACTTCCAGCTGGTGTCTCAGAAGTGTATTCCCAAAGGCCTTCTACTGTTACTGTATTGGGTGCAGCTTCAGGCTTAGGGCTTGCAGCTTCAGCTTTTACGGCCTTCTTTTTAACTTCGTAATCAAAAACATACCCATCGGCAATCACGTGCTTGATCTGGGTATCTTCATTGAATAGCGTATCTGTGGTTACTACCAAGTTGGCTAGTTTTCCTTTTTCAAGTGTTCCTGCCATTCCACTGATGCCTAAGATTGCTGCTGGGTTCGTAGTCAATGCCGCCAAAGCCGCTTTTTCACTCAATCCATTGGAAATCATCGCTTTCAATGTTTTTTGCACATCTGCTGCTTTTGCATCCGCCGTACTGAATCCAAACAAGATTCCTTTTTTTTCAAGTTGGGCAGCTAGCTTCAAGGCTTGGTCATAGGATTCTTTTACCCGTGCATATTGAGCCTTGGTAGCTTCAGTCACTCCATCTGCTTTTTGGGACTTGATTGATTTGTCGTCAGGTACCTGCAACTTGATCAACACCGGCGTGCCAGAAGATTTGATTACATCAATTACAGATGCATAGTTTTCCAATCCAGTAAGGACCAATTTGAAGCCTAATTCTTTTTGTAAGGCAAGCGCACGTCGAATTTCAAGTTCAGAGCCAGCAGTGAATAGCACCGGGAGTTGCTTCTGTACCACCGGCATAAAGGCCGTATGCGTAGGGCTTGCCTGTGGTCTTTTAACACCAGAGTTAGCAGCAAAAATCCGTTCGTGCTCGATTACCAATGCGGTATTTTGGTAAACGTCTCGAAACTTGGACATTACTCCAGCTAGTGTAGCGGGATACATGCCTCTCGAGCTTCTGAAATTTGCAGCAACAGCTGTATTTACCTTTAAGAAGTTATTTGTTTTCGGTTCACCCAATAGCACAATGGCAGTTTTTCCAGGAAGCATACCTCCATCTGGAACCACTTGACTCATGGTGAATCCAGCTTTTCTCCAGTCGTCTACTTGAGTGCTGGCTGCAGAATAGGAGTCAGTAGCCATTCTCCAAGGTGTGATTCCTGCCACTTCATCGGGTGGGTTGGAAGAAACAAAATCCTTGGGACGTTCCACATCTTTGGGCTTTGTAATGCCCATAGTTCCTGCACCATCAATAAATCCCGGATAAACATAGAGGGAGTCACCTGCGATTACTTTCGCTTCCTTAGGTAGTGTAAGTGCAGTACCTACTCCTAAAATCACTCCATCTTTGATGAGGATCGTGGCTTTACTTCCTGGGTCTCCAGGCGCCTTAAATACTGTTGCGTTGGTAATGGCATAAGTGCTGGTTACCCTACGTTTGCCCGAAGGATCACTTTGCGCCAAAGCAGCCTGGCTGAGCCATCCTGCTACCAACAACCCCAGCATTCCTGCCTTTAAAAATTGTTTGTTCATGCTTGAATTGGTTAAACTTTAGTAAGCAAACTACAAATTGCAAGAAGAGTTCTTGCAAACATTATTTTTACAATCCATTTTAAAGGATTAGTGGTTCAATAGCAGGGTAAGAATTAGAATTCAGGTAATGGCTATCGGTACCAAATGTTTATCAAAAATAGAACTTCAAGCCAATTCCCCAAGTCAGTTTACTAATTTCATTTTTATAGTAGATCTTGTGAGCAGTACTAAGTCAAACTTAAGGCCTGGTTTCTCGTTTAGTAACTAAATTTATTACCATGAATACACACGAATTGCTTCCCAAAACAGAATTGAATTGCCCTAAAGGAATGGAACTACTCTTCTTGGGAGGTGGCTGCTTTTGGTGCACGGAAGCTGTTTTCTTGCGATTAGAGGGCGTAATAGAGGTGGTACCTGGTTATGCAGGTGGGCTTGTGGTGAATCCAACCTATGAAGCGATCTGTACTGGGACTACAGGTCATGCTGAGGTGATTCAAGTAACCTTTGATCCCCAAATAATAAGCCTTGAAACCATGTTAGCGGTTTTTTGGGCAACGCATGACCCCACTACCCTAAATCGTCAAGGAGCAGATGTAGGACCTCAGTATCGTTCCGCAGTTTTTTATACGGATGCAGCGCAAGGCAAAAAATCACTGTCACTAAAAGAAGAATTGAATCAATCAGGGGTATATGCCAATCCTATCGTAACTGAAATTACTCCATTTACTAATTTTTATCCTGCAGAGCAGTACCATCACGACTACTATGCCTTGCATGGACAGCAACCCTATTGTCAGTTTGTCGTTCGTCCTAAGGTGGAAAAACTGCAAAAACTTTTTGGAGAGCTTTTACTTAAAAATTGAAACAATATAGATCTCTAATTGCCCTAAAGCTGTTGTGATTTGTATAAATCGGATTCTTACCAAAGAGTGACCGTTGATTTGTTCGTATAAATCCCGAAAAAAATGGTAATTTTGAAGAATTTATCCCTTTGGTACTCCAAAGAGATTTGGAAAACTTACAGCTTTTAGTAGGTAAACTATGTAAGGGATAGGTAAATCGAATCACCAAAAAGTCAGCTTACCTAATTTTTAGCTTTCACCAACTAGCCAACCAAAGGACTTATGATCAGAACTAGAGCACAAGAATCCAGAGCAGCAATTGAGCGCTTGTACATCACGATGCGCCATCTTTTTAATCGAGGTAGCTACAAACCCATGGGAGTGTCTGGTGAAGGTTTGATTCAGGCCTTAATGGTGCTCAGCCCAGAGATCTATGGGAAGTTAACCGATCCAGAAAAAATAGAATTAGATGGTTTGCTCTATGTCATGGAACGCCTTCCAAAAGGGATAGAAGAATGTCGATTTGTACGCTTGATCAGTAGAGAGGGATACGAAACATCTCACCTAAAACCGATCGTACCTCCACGTAGAAAGCGCAACTGTTATCGCTTAGATGAACAGATTATGTATGTAGAGATGACTCGCGGAAGATCAGATATTTATGATATTCTAACACACCTCACATTTCTCTACATTGAGTCTCGAAAAATCCAACAAAATAGCACCGATCCCAAAGGCAAAATCTCTTCCAATTGGAAGATGTTGGAGGAATTTGTGAAAAAGGAAAAATTGGGTGAGGAGTTGGAAATTGAAAGTGCGGCCGCCTACCTAAGTCATATTATTGGCAGAACCTACGAGGAGACGGTTCATGCGGTTCAGAAGTTTGCCGAAAGCAGTAATTCCAATAGCCTGTTTTCTATTGTTTACCACTTGGGCAAGTTGTCCATGGAAGAATCGATACAGGGCTTGGATCGAGAAATTAGTTTTTCAGCCACACTCCGCGAGCGGGTAGGCCATCACGTATATGGGGAACTCTGGGCCGACCGTATCAAGGAAGCCTTGTTGGATCGAAACTTAATCCATCGTCCGATTCATATCATCTCGGCCAACTTGCATAGTGTGGTCAACACGATTTATGCCCATCAAGCGCTTGGATCAGGAAGTTTTGAAGAAATCGAACAAGTAGCCACCGAAATTTCCATCAAATCCAAGAATAACCAAGGAAAGAAAATATGGGCTTATGCTGAAAAGCACGGGTTTGTGGATCTTCCCGATGAGTCGGGAACCAATATCGGCGCGCAACTTATTGATACGGCATTAATGGAAGTGAATTCCCTAATTCCAGGTGTCATTTTGCCCAAAGAAAAGGAAAAACGACCGGTATTTGTGGTGATGGATTATGCCTTCGGGGAACAAGCCTACGAATGTTTCGATGAGTTGCTGAAGCCGTACACTAAAGATGGGGTAAAATACCCCTTGAATGTGGTATCCACCTCAATCATGGGGAAAGCGGGAATTCTCCATGGAGGAAAGGGAGATTTGATGGTGCCTACGGCGCACGTTTTTGAAGGAACGGCAGACAATTATCCTTTCCGAAATGAATTGAAAAAGTCGGATTTCAAGGGCTATGGATTAGGAGTTTATGCAGGGTCGATGATTACTGTGTTGGGAACTTCACTACAGAACCGAGATATCTTAACCTACTTTATGGAATCTTCCTGGAAAGCTGTAGGTCTTGAGATGGAGGGAGCACATTACCAAAAGGCCATACAATCTGCATCCAAAATCCGTGCGAACATCCGATCCAATATCAAGGTGCTCTATGCCTACTATGCCTCGGATAACCCGTTAGAAACGGGTAGCACACTCGCTTCAGGTGCCTTGGGGATGGATGGGGTACGACCCACTTACCTGATTACCTACAAGATCTTAGAGAAATTGTTCAACTAATTTAGAACACGCTATCCCAGTCTTGTTAGACTGGGATTTTTTATTTTTTGTTCTCCACTCGTGTTGAATGGAGTAGTTCCAGCCTCCAGCCTTCGCTGGTCCGAATCGCAGAAGCACTTTCAAGCCAATACACTTGTCGGGGTGCAGCGCCTTCCTTTGTAAAAGTTGCCCAATTGTGATAAGCCACCCAGGCTCTGTTTCCAAAAACTTCAGTTTTGATAAATTCGAATCGATTGGTGCGAACCACTGGGGTGGGATTTTTGCTTCGATCTCCGAGGTAGGTTTTGATAAAGTCCATGTCCCAAACTTCTC
>CANGUK010000124.1 GCA_947457095.1 Cyclobacteriaceae bacterium | reverse complement strand
TGTGAAAAAACCTCCTTCTTGAAAATTTTCTTTAGCAGATGATTGATGGAATCTAATTGTTCCAAGGCCTCCAGCTGTTCTTCGCCGAGGATTTCATAGCCATTCCGGTGTTGGTAGCGCAGGGCTCGGTCTCCAAATTGCTTCCGAATCTGAGTTAATCCGGAATACCTTTTCTCCACCAACTGCAGTACCTCCTCCGGTGTCATGCTCCAGAAATCATCCAAAATCTCCGTCAAACTACCAAAGCAGGCAAATCCTGCATTTTTGGTGCTGGCACCAGAAGGAAACACTCCCCGATCAATAACCAATACCTTTGCTTTTTTATGTTGCTTCTTAAAGTGGATTGCAGCAGATAACCCCGTAAACCCGGCTCCTACCACGATTAAATCGTAGTTCAAAAAATTTTTTTGTTCCCAAAAACTCAACATAGACAAACAGAATTTACTTTTTACAATTGGTTGGTTAACTTGTGACACCAAGTACTGCAATTAAACCCAAAATCCCATGAGAAAAATTGATTCCTTACTCGCAGAATACGGAGAAAGTCACCAAAATAAAACCAACAAATTGATCCACTGGTTTTGTGTTCCTGCCATCTTCTTTAGTGTGGTCGGATTGGTTTTTAGTATTCCAAGTGGATTCCTATCGGATCAACTCCCATTCTTGGGTGATTTTGCAAACTGGGCTACGCTTACTCTTTTCTTGGTCTTGATTTATTACATTTCTCTATCCCCAGCACTTACGCTAGGCATGTTGCTCTTTTCAGCCTTCTGCTTGGCCTTTGCCAATTACCTGGCAATCTCTTTCCCAGGCAACCTGGCTTATATCAGTTTAGCCGTATTTGTGATTGCTTGGATTGTCCAATTCTACGGACACAAGATCGAAGGCAAAAAGCCCTCCTTCTTAAAGGATGTGCAGTTTTTGATGATCGGACCTGCCTGGTTGATGCATTTTATTTACAAAAAAGTCGGAATCGGGTATTAAATTTTCCTTGCCCTCAATTTCGAATTCAACTCATTTTTGAAACACTTCTTGAGCACGAGCCAAAGCGGCTTGATTGGATTGCGTCTGGATATTGGCAAGAATAGATCGCTTTTCTTTTGCAGTTAGCCTCCAATTGAGCGAGGCCCGTTGCATACTTCCTAAAGTTTCGAAGCCTTTTGCAGGAAGCTTTCCAGGAGCATATTCAAATTCAATTTTTTCCACCCCAAAAGGCATGGATGCTGCCATGTAATTGAATAGTACTTCATTGTGGATAGTTTGCATCTTATCCCAATTGCCATAGGTACTTTTGAGCGGGGAACCGATTTTTTCCAGGATTTTAGTTGATGCCGAACTGGAGATTTCAGGGGATTTTTCCGAATCTCGAATAGTCACCAGCACCACGCCTGAGGTATTTGATCCGATCCATTCTTGAAAAACATACAGGAACCGCAGTGCATCCTGAATCCCAAAATTATCCGACAGCCCCGTATCCATGGTTTTCATTACAGGAATTGAGGGAAGCTCCACATTGGGTGTCACAAAGGGAAAGGTAGCACTCATCCGCAAAGCGGTCAAAAATCGTAGGTTACCTGGGTCATGGGCTGCAAAAAACCGCATGAAATCAATGGATTGTTTCAACTCTTTGTGATGCGTGCCAGGTAGTCCTGCACTTCCAAAAAAAGAAAAGGAATGCGGAGAAATGACCAACTTTCTGCCATCATTAGTGATCAAAGTAGTCAGGGGCAGCAAGGGAATTTGTCCCAATCTTTCAGGGTCTTTGTAGTCGGCTAGGGATTTATCTAGAATCCCTTTTGTGTTTTTATTGAGTTGCTCCTCAAAGGCAAACCCTCGATCCTTGGCATAGACTTTCCCCTTGTATTCCAATTTTTGAGTGGGAAATAAGAGGTCATTGACCAAAAGACTAAATAGAATTGGATTGAGATTATCTGCCGCCAACTGCTGTAAGTATTTTGGATCAGCCAAGTCGAGCTTTGAGTCACTGAGGGATCTAAGGTACAACTCACGAAAGAAAGCCTCACCTAAAACACCTCCAGAGGCGCCGGTATAGAGAAATGAATGTTGCGTAAGTTCTCCTGAAGTAGTCTTATGAAGTTCTTGAAGCACCTTAAGCGTCCACAAAGCTGCCCTTTGTCCTCCACCACTCGCCGCCACGAGTACTAGCTTTGGTTTGCTAGTTTCTGGAAACTTGGTACGCCACATATCCAATATCTGCAGCACCTCCTGCTTGTCTTTCTTCAAGGTATCAGGATGCGTCAATACATCCATTCTAGAAAGGTTATAAAGCGCTGGGGCAGGTGAATAATCCATCCCATAGGCTTGATGAGGCTTGGTCAACCAGGGAATCGTAGAAAAATAATTGCCTCCCAAGAGCAAAACTAGTACTGTCACAGCAGCCCAACTTCGAAACCAAAATGTCAAGGCGCCAACAGCCATAAGCAGGATGGAAAGCAACAAAAGCGCACTCATCGCCGCAGGGAACTGCAGGATTTCCTGTTCGTTGAAAAGGCCTAGAAAAAGTACCAAGGCTACCAAAAAGACTTGAATCAAAAATAGATTCCAGTGATTTTGATGGAATACCCGAAGCAACTTTGCCTTTTCAAAGCGGGAAATATCTGGCCGGACCTGCTCCCAACGTAGTTTGAGGTTTAGGTAAACTTGCACCATGGGACCCGCCAAATTGAAAGGATCCGCCTCCCCTTTCTTCAATCGATGACTTCGGCTCACCTTTCGAAGCCGCTTGTCGATGGTTTCGGAAAAAAGGTTAAAAAAACCCTTGTTGGTTAAACTTAAGTACCCGAAAAGGATAGTGTAAGTCAGGATGCTACCCAAAGCAAAGCCCAGGTAAAGGCGAAGAACCTCCCAGTTGGAACCGAGATCATTATCCAACTGGAAGGAAACGAACTGGATCGTATAAAGGAGGTAGAAGAAGAGGGGAACTAGGGAGTTGTTGAAGCAAAAATGAATGAAGGGACGATGCACCACCGCAAGGAAAGAGAATCGCCAGCCATCCATGATGTAGGTAGTCATGTGGAAGGCCATGGTAAATACCGCCAGGCCCAGACCCATCCAAAAAAAACTCAGCCAAGAAACCTCATGCAGGTATTCAGGATCCAAAAATAGATAAGGGATCCCAAGAACTACTCCAAACTGCTGCAACACAAAGCCCAACAATACCCCCCAAATCAGCAGCAAAGAAAGGTTCTTCTGCAGGTGAAGGAGGAAAAGTTGAATCGGAAAACTACGGGTAAAAATTCGCCACATGGAATAATTCAATTTAAAAATAGAAGGGGCTGCCTAGCCTTTCCCTAAAACTACTAAATCAGCCGGACCAAACAAGGGGCATCCTCAGGCATTCATTTAAGAATCCTTAGGATGGATGCATCAGCGGAATTAATAAAAATGAAAACGAAAAAGTAAAATCTGCTAGTCAAACTTTCTGCTTTAGAAAAAATATTTTTTTGAGTTTCGTTAGCGCTTTCAAAGAGATGCGGTAGATTCGAAGCCTTAACTAAGTAGCAAATGAGAATCTGGTTTTTGTGTAAAGTAAAATATGCAAAAGAAACTGAAGAGGGTCTTTTGAAAAGTATTTCGGAACAATATCTAGTGGATGCGGTCTCCTTTACGGAAGCGGAAGCGATCCTCTACGATAAACTCGGTTCCCAAATCCGTGGGGATTTTCAAGTTTCTGGAATCAGCAAGAGCAACATCGTGGATGTCTTTTTTTACGATGATGCAGACATCTGGTACAAATGTAAGGTGACCTACTTGATCGCGGATGGAGATAATGGAAAGGAAAAAAAGGTAACTCAATACATGATTGTGACGGCAGAAGATGTCAAACAAGCCTTTGACCGTATTCAAGAAAGTTTGAATAACATGCTCGTGAGTTTCAGAGTACCTGATATTACTGAGAGTTCCATTCTGGAAGTGTTTCCTTTTGAAAAAGCAGAAGTGAGTCCAGACCTCCCTCCAGGAAATTTCAAGCCGGTAGCGCAAGAATTGGAAGAAGAATAAAAAAGGGCCGCGGATGCGGCCCTTTTGCTTTTTATGCTAATGCAGTATTTCCTTGGTGAGCAACCACAAATGCAATCAAGTCATCCACAGGAATCGCTGCACGCTGGGCAGCGTCATCAATATCCTCACGACTCACTTGTGCTGCAAAGGTTTTGTCTTTTAAGCGCTTTTTAACCCCCTTCACTTCCATTCCTGCATAGCCTTCCGGTCGCATTAAGGAGTAGGCATGCACCAGTCCACTGAGTTCGTCAAAGGCATAAAGCATCTTGTCCATCGGGGTATGGGGCTCCACCCCAAAATAGCGGGGACCATGGCAGGCGATGGCTCGAATAATTTCTGGATCGATGGCTCTTGCCTCCAGTTCCTCAATGATTTTCCGACAATGCTGATCTGGCCATTGATCCCAATCCGCATCATGAAGTAGCCCCGCCAAGTGCCACTTGTGTGCTTCCGTGGCATCAAGACCCTGCTCAAGCGCGAAGGCCTTCATCAGGTGCCCTACTTGTTTCATATGAACTTTCAAACGCTCATTCAGTACCCATTCATTTAAAAGGGCATGGGCTTCTTCTAAAGTAAGGACATTGCCTTTATTGATCGGATCTCCAAACTCCTGACGATTTAGATTCAAGGATGGGCTTTGCATTATTTTTCTGGTATTTTTTTGGTTACTAATTGATCACACTGCAGGCATTTCCTATCCGGAATCCTAGGCTCCTCTGATTTTCCATTTTGCTTTAACATAGCCCCAAAGTAATTTGGGGCTTAAGGCTTTTTTCCACGGGATGCCTCCATCATATCCCACATTTCTTGAGGTATCATTTCCAAATTATTGAACTCTCCAGCACCTTTCAACCATTCTCCACCATCGATCGTGATCACGTCCCCATTTACATAGGCAGAGAAATCAGAGATCAAGTAAGCCGCCAAGTTGGCCAACTCCTGATGTACCCCTACCCGTCCAACCGGCACTTTTTTGGCAGGATCAAATTTCTTCACCAAATCCCCTGGTAGCAGTCGGCTCCATGCACCTTCAGTTGGGAATGGGCCTGGGGCAATCGCATTGGATCGGATGCCGTATTTGGCCCATTCTACAGCAAGAGAGCGAGTCAATGCTAGGACACCCGCCTTTGCAGCTGCTGAAGGCACCACATAGCCCGAACCAGTCCAAGCATACGTAGTCACGATATTTAAAAATACACCCGGCTGCTTTGCTGCAATCCAGTGCTTACCAGCCGTAAGGGTTACTTGTGATGTTCCTTTCAAGACAATATCCAAGACCGTATTGAAGGCATTGGCAGACAGACGCTCGGTAGGACTGATAAAGTTGCCAGCTGCATTATTCAAGACCCCATGAATTTGCCCAAAGGCAGCAATGCACTGAGCCCACATGGATTCTACTTGTTCGATATCTCTGACATCACAGACGATGGGAACTACCTTCCCCCCAGATTTAGCCATCATCTCCTTGGCTGTTTCTTCCAGCACCTCCAACTTACGGGAGGTGATGACAAGGTTTGCTCCCAATTCCAAAAAATACTCTCCCATGGCTCGGCCTAGACCCGTACCACCACCAGTAATTAAAATATTTTTGCCCTTCAAAGACCCTTCTCTGAGCATTCCTTCGGTGTAGTTCATCGTGTTTTTATTTTTTTTCAATATACTCCCCTTTGTACGAATTGAAAAGAAAAAAGGAGCTCATATCGAGCTCCTTTTTTAATTCTTAATAAAGAGAGTTAACCTGCCTGCTATTAATAGCGATAGTACTCCGGCTTAAACGGCCCTTTCACCTCTACGCCGATGTACTGCGCTTGGTCTTGAGAAAGGGTGTCTAGCTGTACGCCCAATTTGGCCAGGTGCAAGAAGGCAACCTTCTCGTCCAAGTGCTTGGGAAGTACATACACTCCAGGAGTATAGCTCTTGTAGTTGGCCCAAAGCTCTAGCTGCGCCAAGGTCTGGTTGGTGAAGGAGTTGGACATCACGAAGGATGGGTGACCTGTAGCACAACCCAAGTTCACCAAGCGGCCTTCCGCCAAGATGATGATCTCCTTGCCGTCTACTTCGTACAAGTCCACCTGAGGCTTGATCACGTTCTTGGAGTTGCCATAGTGGGTATTCAACCAAGCCATGTCGATCTCGTTGTCGAAGTGTCCGATGTTACAAACAATCGCCTTGTCTTTCATCGCCTTGAAGTGAGCACCCGTGATGATGTCCTTGTTGCCAGTAGCAGTCACCACGATGTCTGCTTCTTTGATCGCATCAGCCATCTTCTTCACTGCAAAGCCGTCCATGGCTGCCTGAAGTGCGCAGATTGGATCGATTTCAGTTACGATT
>CANGUK010000123.1 GCA_947457095.1 Cyclobacteriaceae bacterium | reverse complement strand
ACCATCGAGGCCAACTTTACCTCCCAGTTTGAGCAGCACCTCCGTGCCGTGATGAACTGGCCCCTAGGCAATACCGCGCTGCGTTGCCCAGCGGCCATGATCAATCTGCTCGGCGAACCTGGATACGAAGGGGCCGTGCAGGTGGAAGGCTTGGACGAGGCATTAGCCGAAAAAGGGGTTTACATCCACCTCTATGGGAAAAAGCACACCAAACCTTTCCGCAAGATGGGTCACGTGACTCTTTTGGGCGAGGACATTCAAGAAGTAAAAGATAAAGCGCAACGAATCAAGGCACTCATCAAAATCAAATCACAGCAATGAATCCACAGGTAGGAATTATCATGGGAAGTCAATCAGATCTTCCCGTAATGGCCGAAGCGGCCCAATTTTTAGAGGAACTGGGAATTGCCTTTGAATTGACCGTGGTCAGTGCGCATCGCACGCCCAAGCGGATGATAGACTATGCCGAATCTGCTCGCGAGCGGGGCATCAAAGTGATCATTGCGGGTGCTGGCGGAGCCGCCCACCTTCCAGGGATGGTGGCTTCCTTGACGAGTCTTCCGGTGATTGGGGTGCCGGTTCACAGTTCCAACTCCATTGATGGATGGGATAGCATCCTTTCCATTTTGCAAATGCCTTCTGGTATTCCCGTGGCTACGGTAGCCTTGAATGGTGGAAAAAATGCAGGAATTTTGGCCGCTTCCATCCTTGGCGCTTACGATGCTACTGTGGGTAAGCAGATGGACGAATTTAAAAAAGGACTTCGTGAGAAGGTGGAGGAGTCTGCCGCTCAGTTGGAAGAAAAAGGCTGGAAAGGCGCCCTTAAGAAATAAATTGTCTTCCCATCAAATGAACTGGAATAAGCCTGTCAAATTTAAACTAGGAGATGTAGACTGGGAAATGCCTCTATCTACCCTAGTTCTTGTCCTTGCGGTGACCCTTGTCCTGATGCTTGCTGGAGGATGGATGGGCTACCAATTTGGATCTGGTAGCTAACCCGTATTAGTAAACAAAAAAATGAGGCTGTCTCTTTTCGGGACAGCCTCATTTTTTCAATGGATTTCTCTAAAGTAGGTTTTGCCTATCAGGATCAAGGCTTGAAGTTCATTTGAATCTGCCGTAGTCCAAAATTTTTACCAAGTACAATGGACAAAGTGCTTTCAAATCCGTATTTCAAACTATTTCACGTAGCGTAGCGAAGTCTTTTTCTACCTTATTTCGTGTCTTTTATTTCTTCTTTGCCTTCTTCATCGGATTGTCTCCTTGAGCAGCTCCTCGAACTGCGGAGCCTCCTTTGAACAATTCAAATCGGGTAGGCTGGTACTGTCTAGGCCAGTAGTTGCTGCTTTCGTCGATGTCGGCTGTTTCCCGCTTCGGATCTAGGACAAACTTGACCACTTCTTTTTCCTTGGCAAACACCTTGGTCACCTGAGATTCGCTTTTTCTCCAGATTTCAGCAGGAATGTGTTCTGTTTCTTTGCTGCCATCGGCATAGTGAAACTCAATGATTAAAGGCATGACCAAGCCACCTACGTTCTTAAAGGTCATCTCGTAGAAGTTCATGTTGCTGTTCAACAGGCTCTTTTCTTTCTCCGATAGGCTGGCAAGGAAGGTTTTGTAGGTGGCCTCATCTTCTGGAGTTACCGTGAATGGATTGTAACTGTTGTAGAAATCCCGAGTGGCAGGATCTGCTTCCACTACCGTAGCGGGTACCCCCTTGACATTTGCATCTTTAGATACCGAAGCTTCTTCGCGGTCGAAATCAGCCTTATCAGCCGCCTTCTTCTGTGCTGGAGTTCGGTTGTCCAACTTGTACCAAGCCACATTTTCGATGGAAATGTCTACAGGGTCCGTTCCATAGAACCATCCTCTCCAGTACCAATCCAAGTCGACTGCAGAAGCATCTTCTAGGGTACGGAACAAGTCATCCGGGGTTGGGTGCTTAAACATCCATCGCTTGGAGTACTCTTGGAAGGCGAAGTCAAACAAGTCTCTGCCCATCACCGTCTCCCGAAGGATATTTAAGGCAGTGGCTGGCTTGGCGTAAGCATTGGGTCCAAACTGGATGATATTTTCTGAGTTGGTCATGATCGGCTCGAGCAAGTGCTTTTCGCTTTTCATGTAAGGCACAATTTTGTGTGCTGGGCCACGTCGAGACGGATAGTTTCTATCCCATTCTTGCTCGGCCATAAACTGCATGAAGGTATTCAATCCTTCGTCCATCCAAGTCCACTGACGCTCGTCGGAGTTGACGATCATCGGGAAGTAGTTGTGTCCTACCTCGTGGATGATCACGGAGATCATGCCGTATTTGATGGCGTCCGAATAGGTGCCGTCCGCATCTGGGCGACCATAGTTGAAGCAGATCATCGGATACTCCATTCCGTTGCTTCCTTCTACAGAGATGGCAGTAGGGTAAGGATAATCAAAAGTGTGGGAGGAGTAGGACTTGAGGGTGTGCGCCACTACGCGGGTAGAATATTGCTCCCAAAGTGGATTGCCTTCCTTGCCATAGTAGGACATGGCCATGACGTCTTTGCCGCCTTGCTTTACAGCCATGGCATCCCAGATGAATTTACGGGAAGAAGTCCAAGCAAAGTCACGTACGTTTTCGGCTTTGAATATCCAAGTCTTCTTGCCAGGTGCTTTTTTCTTTTCTAGGGCTTCTGCCTCTGCTTGGGTACGGATGATGACTGGTGCATCGTAGGTCTGCTTGGCCTTGTTCCATCGCTGAAGTTCGGTGGCAGAAAGTACTTGTTCCGGATTCTGGAGTACGCCGGTAGCACCTACCATGTGGTCTGCAGGTACAGTAATGCGTACTTCGTAGTCTCCAAAAGTGAGTGCAAATTCCCCTTGACCTAGGAACTGCTTGTTTTGCCATCCTTGAAAATCAGAATAGACCGCCATGCGTGGAAACCACTCGGCCATGGTGTAGAGGTAGTTGCCATCCTTTGGAAAATACTCGTAGCCCGGTCGACCACCAATGTAGCCTACGCGGTCGGTGATGTTGAAGCTCCAGTCGATGCTAAACTGCACGGTTTCTCCAGCCTTCAAAGGCTGAGGAAGGTCGATGCGCATCATGGTCTTGTTGATGGCCACGTTGAGTGGTTTTCCAGAAGCATCTTGAATGGAAAGGATCTTTACGTCATAGTCATCTGAGTGCCAGAGTATGCCTTCCAAGGTGCGCAAAGACATTTTTGGGGTAATGCTGGATTCGGTCACTTTTGGGGTATCGGAATCCTTACCTCGGTTATTTTGATCCAATTGCAGCCAAAGGTAAGTCAGCACATCTGGGGAATTGTTGATGTAAGTGACTGTCTCCTTGCCTTTGATGGACTGGTTGGCATCGTCCAGTTCTACGTCGATGACATAGTTGGCTTGCTGCTGCCAGTACAAATGACCAGGTGCACCTGAAGCGGTGCGGTACACATTGGGTGTACGAAGGAGAGGGCCTAATTGCTCAAAGCGGATTCCGTGATTTTGCTCGGTATGCTGGGCTAAGGCTGGGAAAAAGGCAGCGCAAGCAAAAAGGGCGAGGGCGACTATTTTTTTCATAAGGGGGGTTGAATCAAAGTTCAGTAGAGAAAGGTACGGATTTCTAGAAAGAAATAAAGAGACTCCGGTTACCAAAATTTGTTTTCCAAGAGCATCATGCAAGCGACACCCAGAATAAAGGCAGAAAGGATTAAGGTCCATTCTTTTCGGTTCATTCCAGCTAAGTGAACTAGGGAAGTAATTAGCAGGAAAGCGGCTACAATCACGATTTGCCCTACTTCGAGCCCCACATTAAAGGCCAGTAAGGGTGGCCAAATGGTGGCTTCCTTCCCGAGCAGAGATCGGAGGTAATTGGAAAATCCAAGTCCATGGATTAATCCAAAAAGGAGCGCAAGGAGGTAATTGAGTTGGATTCCCTTGCCAGAATTTGGCTTGGGTTTGATGAGGGTGAGTAGGGCGGTGAAGGCGATCGTCACCGGGATTAGAAACTCGATCACCTCTGAGCGAATTTGGACAATCTCAAAGGTGGCGAGCGCCAAAGTGAGGGAGTGTCCTACGGTAAATGCGGTGACGAGGAGCAGGATTTTTACCCAATCTCGGGCCACATAGACGGCACAAAGGGAAATGATAAACAAGATGTGATCAAACCCCTGGAGGTCTAAAATATGTTGCAGGCCTAACTTAAAGTAAAGTTCAAATGAAGTCATATTCGGAGAAATACTTCGAAAACAAATAAATTAAGTCCAATATTACAGCATAATTCCTACAAACGACACAATTGGATTAGCAAATGCAACTCACTGTCATTTCTTGGGCACTATGGGCCTACCTTTCACTCGTACATCCATTTTTTATTTCCCTGTCCGAGCTGCGGTACAATGCGGGTTCCAAAAAAATGGAACTGGCCCAGAAAATTTTCTGGGACGATTTGGAAGTGGCCTTGAGTAAGGAGGCTGGAGTGACCGTGGATTTTCTGAAGCCCAAAGACAAGGCCAAGTTAGAAAGCCAAGTGAAGGCGTATTTGCTCAAGCGCACGCAGGTTTGGGTCAATGGAAAATTGGTTCCGCTTACCTATGTGGGCTATGAAGTAGAGGAAGATGCTGCCTGGTTTTACCTCGAATCGACTGCTACGACCGTTCCTAAGACCGTGGAAGTACAAAACACCTTGTTGCTACGGGATTTTGACGGGCAGCAAAATATTGTCCACATCTATGTCAACTCCAAGTCTCCCAAGAGTCTATTGTTGGGCGAAGGGAAGGAAAAGGGAAGGATTGAGTTTTAGAGGCAAGATGCTACTCCACGGAAATACCATAGAAATATACTTCGCTACGCTTCGTGAAATAAAGTTGAAATAAGTTTTTGAAACACGAATTGAACTCAATATTTCTCCGAGCTTGCTCGGATTGTTTCTATCTTATTTCCAATTTATTTCCTAACCCATTTCTGGTACTTAGTACTTTGTACAAATCCTCACTTCCAAATTACAGTTTCTCAAAAATCCTCCTAAAGCTAGTTGCCTCCGTGATGCGGCCATGTAGTTCGGAGATGGCGACGCGCTCCTGCTCTGTGCTGTCGCGGTGACGGATGGTGACCGTATTGTCTTCCAAGGTTTGGTGATCCACCGCAATACAGAATGGCGTACCGATCAGGTCTTGACGGGTGTATCTCTTGCCGATTGATCCAGAATCTTCGTAGATGATGTTGAAATCGTACTTAAGCAATTCCACGATCTCCTGCCCTTTTTCCGGTAAACCATCTTTCTTGATGATGGGAAGGATGGCGGCCTTCACCGGAGCAATAGCTGGGTGCAATTTCAGGTAGGTTCTGCTTTTCTCCTCGGAATGCTCCTCGGTATAGGCATTGCAGAGTGTCAATAAGAACAAGCGATCTGCGCCGATAGAGGTTTCAATCACGTAGGGAATGTAGTTCTGGTTGATCTCTGGATCAAAGTACTGCTGCTTCTTTTTGGAGTACTCTTGATGCGATTTGAGATCAAAGTCGGTACGGGAGTGGACGCCTTCCACTTCCTTGAAGCCAAATGGAAATTCGTATTCAATATCCATGGCTGCGTTGGCATAGTGAGCCAGCTTCTCATGGGGGTGCTTGCGGAGTTTATCAGCAGGCGTGCCCAAAGCCAAGTGCCAAGCCATTCGGGTGGCAGCCCACTTTTCGTACCATTCCAGTTCGGTGCCAGGGCGCACGAAAAACTGCATTTCCATTTGTTCAAACTCCCGCATACGGAAGATAAACTGACGCGCCACGATCTCGTTACGGAAGGCTTTGCCGATCTGAGCGATGCCAAAAGGAACCTTCATACGGGCAGTCTTCTGCACGTTTAGAAAGTTGACAAATATCCCCTGTGCTGTTTCTGGACGTAGGTAGATGGTAGAAGAATCCTCCGCCACAGATCCTACTTGGGTAGAAAACATCAGGTTAAACTGACGTACATCGGTCCAGTTGGAGGTACCAGAGATTGGGCATTTGATTCCTTCATTGGTGATCAGGTCACGCACTCCTGCGAGGTCTTCGGCCTCAAGTAGGCGTGCAAGCGCAGCGGTCAGGGCCTTGCCTTTTTCTGCTTGACCTGCTTTTTCTAATGCAGCTGCATGTTCCTCCACCAAGACATCGGCGCGGTAACGCTTTTTGCTGTC
The DNA here is from genome assembly GCA_947457095.1 of Cyclobacteriaceae bacterium. Classification (GTDB taxonomy): domain Bacteria; phylum Bacteroidota; class Bacteroidia; order Cytophagales; family Cyclobacteriaceae; genus Algoriphagus. The sequence continues at coordinate 270 of CANGUK010000123.1, read as the reverse complement.
CTTATTGTCGATCATGGGATCGTTGAAGGAGTCTACGTGGCCAGAAGCCTTCCAGGTGGTGGGGTGCATAAAGATGGCCGCATCAATGCCGACAATGTTGTCTTGCACGCGGGTCATGCTTTCCCACCAGAGGCGCTTGAGATTGTTTTTCAACTCTACCCCATAGGCTCCGTAGTCGTACACTGCCTGTAGGCCGTCGTAGATTTCGGAACTCGGGTACACAAAGCCATACTCTTTCGCATGGGAGATGATATCTTTCAATTGGGCGTT
>CANGUK010000122.1 GCA_947457095.1 Cyclobacteriaceae bacterium | reverse complement strand
GGCGTTTAGGAGTAGTTGACTTAGTCGAACTCGATAAGCAGATTACTTTTAAAAAATGCAAAGATAAGTACAATAATGCCCAATTTCACCTAACTTAACAAATTGTTTTAACCAACTACTTATTCTATGCTCTTTTTAAAGCTTTCTTGGGAAAGTTTTAGGTTTGCCATCTCGGCCTTAAAATCCAACCTCACACGCACCATTCTTTCCCTTTTGGGAGTGACCATCGGCATTTTTGCCATCATTGCCGTATTCACCTTGGTAGATTCCCTGGAACAGAAAATCAAGTCTTCCTTTGCCTTTTTGGGCACCAACGTGATGCGGGTAGACCGGTTTCCCTTTGCGAATGGACCGCAGGATTATCCATGGTGGAAATATTTTCAACGACCCCCAGGAACTTATGCCGAATACAAATTTTTGGAGGAACGCTTAACCACTGCGGATGGAGTGACCATTTCAGCCTCTTCTTCAGCAACGGTTCAAGCTGGGAGCAATTCTTACGAAGGAACTTCACTTTCGGGAGTTGCCTACACCTATCAGGATGTATTTGAAGTAGCCCTGGAAGAAGGTCGCTATTTTTCAGAAGCAGAAATCAATGCCTCCCGCAACCTGATTATTGTGGGCAAAAAAATTGCGAATACCTTGTTTCCAAACCAGGAAGCCTTGGGAAAGGAAGTAAAAATCAAGGGGATGAAATTTACCATCATCGGGATTTTTGAAGAAGAGGGAGAGGGATTTTTGGAACTGCCTTCCAAAGACGAGGCCTGTTTGGTTCCTTTTGGCGCATTCAGTAAGATGTACTACACGGGTCGGGATGGACTTGAGCCCACCATCGCTGCCAAAGGTAGAGATACGGATGTGGGATTAGTCGCTTTAGAAAATGAAATGGCTGGCTTGCTTCGTGCCAAACGAGGTTTGAAGCCCGCTCAAGAGAATAATTTTGCGCTCAACAAAACTGAATTTATCCAAAACGCGATCGGATCTATTTTTGATGTAATTTCCGTGGCAGGCTGGGTGATTGGAGGCTTTTCCATTTTGGTGGGGGGCTTCGGAATTGCCAACATCATGTTTGTATCGGTTCGAGAGCGAACCAACATCATTGGAATTCAAAAATCCTTGGGCGCCAGAAACTACTTTATCCTATTCCAATTTCTCTTTGAGGCAGTTTGCTTGAGTTTGATTGGCGGAGGATCAGGGATCTTATTGGTCTATGCCTTGAGCTTCGTGCCTCTGGGAAGCCTAGATTTGATTCTTTCTTTCAATAACATCATTCTTGGATTGGGCGTATCCTCCGCCATCGGGGTGGTCGCCGGCATTGTGCCCGCCACACTTGCTGCGCGGATGGATCCGGTGGAAGCTATACGAACCAATTAACCAACAACAAAAAAGGTCCCGCATGTACGGGACCTTTTTTGTTGTTGGTTGGATTAACTTAATCTTCCAAAGAAACGGTTGGTTCGGTTGGTAGCAATCCCGAAGCACCTTTGATTTTTCCTTCCAATTCTTCGAGTAATTCTGGATTGTCCAAAAGCAGACTTTTTACGGCATCACGTCCTTGGCCTAGTTTTTCCCCATTGTAGGAAAACCAAGATCCTGCCTTCTTAATGATTTCGAGTTCGACACCGAGGTCAATCACTTCACCGACCTTAGAGATTCCCTGGCCATACATGATGTCAAATTCCACCACTTTAAACGGAGGGGCCACCTTGTTTTTCACCACCTTCACTCGGGTTCTATTGCCCAATACGCTATCGGCACCTTCTTTAATTTGTCCTACACGACGGATATCCAAGCGTACGGAAGCATAGAATTTCAAGGCATTTCCACCTGTAGTGGTCTCTGGGCTACCAAACATGACCCCAATCTTGTCACGGAGCTGGTTGATAAAAATACAAGCGCAACCTGTTTTGTGAATCGCTCCCGTCAGTTTACGAAGGGCCTGAGACATCAAACGCGCCTGAAGACCCATCTTGCTTTCGCCCATCTCCCCTTCCAATTCCCCTTTGGGAACCAAGGCTGCTACGGAGTCAATCACGATGATATCAATTGCTCCAGAGCGAATCAAATGCTCGGCAATCTCCAAAGCCTGCTCCCCATTGTCTGGCTGGGAAATAAGTAGGTTTTCAGTATCGATGCCCAACTTCTCTGCATAGTTTTTGTCAAATGCATGTTCCGCATCGATAAAGGCTGCGAGCCCTCCTGCCTTTTGCGCTTCGGCAATGCAATGCATGGTCAAGGTAGTCTTACCAGAAGATTCAGGACCATAGATTTCAATCACTCGACCTCTAGGAATACCGCCAATGCCCAGAGCCATGTCCAAGCCTAGGGATCCGGTAGAAATGGCGGGGATATCCAATACTTTATTGTCGCTAAGCTTCATGACAGCTCCCTTGCCGTATGTTTTTTCAAGCTTATCGATTGTGAGCTGTAATGCTTTGAGCTTTTCTGCGTTGTTCGTACTCATGAGTGAGGTAGTTTTGTATAGGTTAAAACGTTCAAGTTACCAATTGTCTGCACAATTAACAAGGTGTTGCCTGCGCTTGTTTTCGCTGTGCAAATTTGTACTTTTATGCTTTACCACAGCAGATTTTGTACTAATTATCCGAAAATTCTCTGATTTTTGTCACAAATTGTCACATATCAACTGAAGCGCTATTTTCGGATCCTGCTGTTCGTTTGTTTTCCGATTGCAGCATCTTGGGCGCAGTCTGCCGCCAAGGATATTCCCTTTACTTTTGGGGAGGAACTGCATTTTGAGGTTTCTTACGGCTGGATAGACCTTGCAGACGCTCAGCTTCAGATCAGCAAGAAAGCAATTCTTGAAAACTCGCAATCCTATTTCAAAATTGATGCTTTTGGTAAATCCAAAGGTGCGGTGACGGTTTTTAGTAAGGTAAATGACAATTGGGGCACACACTTAAACACCCAAAGCCTATTGCCACGCCTTTCTTACCGCTACATTGAAGAAGGGCGGTATCGACGAAATGAGAAGGTCTATTTTGACCAAGTCAATAAGAAAGCCACCCTTGAATTATATGACCGAGAAAACAAAAAAGTAAAAGAGGTCAGGGTCTTTTCTCTTCCAGGAACGGTTCAAGATTTGGTCAGTGGATTTTATTACCTGCGCACGCTAGATCTATCGGCTCTTCGCAAAGGACAGGAAGTTTTAATCCGTGGTTTCTTTGATAAAGAAATATATAACCTAAAATTAATATTTGAAGGGGTCGAAACGTTGGAGACGAATCTAGGAAAAAAAGAAACTTACCTCTTTTCACCCCGTATCCCTAAAAATAGCCTGTTCCGAGGCGAATACCCCGTTAAAGTTTGGATTACCAAGGATGCTTATAAAATCCCGGTAAAAATCAAGGCCAATTTGTTTATTGGTTCCTTGGATATCGACATTACCACTGCCAAAGGATTGAAAAATTAGTAAGGGGATGTAGTTTAACACTAACTTAACAAAGCATACCAAAAAGTCCTGTATTTTAGCATCAATTCGATTCCATCAAGGCAAGGTTATCGGAACATTTGGATTGAAGCCGTAGATATTCATTAATTTTCAGACAACAATTTGGAATTCTTCCCATGGCAGACAAGCAAAAAATCAAGGTATTGGTCGTAGATGACGAGCCGAATATTGTCGAAATTTTAAAATACAACCTGCAGAAAGAAGGCTATGAAGTGGCTACTGCAGAGGATGGACTGAAAGCCGTGAAAACAGCCATCAAATTTCAGCCTGATGTCATCCTATTAGACATCATGATGCCGAATCAAGATGGGGTAGAAACTTGCCTTCAAATTCGCCAAATTCCTGAGCTCAAGCATGCCTTTATCATTTTCCTTACCGCCAGACTAGAAGAATACTCGGAGGTAGCAGCATTTGATGTGGGAGCAGATGACTACATCACCAAGCCCATCAAACCGCGGGCCTTGATGAGTCGTATTGCGGCCCTTTTTCGACGAGATTCTAAAAAAGAACAAGAAAAAGGCCAAATTAAAATCCGTGACCTGAACATTGACCGCAGCAGCTTCACCATCAATAAGGCCGGTAAAACCATTACGCTACCCAAGAAAGAATTTGAACTTTTGTATTTCTTGGCCAACAACCCGAATGTGGTCTACAGCCGAGATGAGCTCCTGCACAACATTTGGGGATCTGATGTATTTGTACTTGCACGAACAGTCGATGTGCATATTCGAAAGGTGCGGGAGAAAATTGGGGAAGAATACATCACGACAGTCAAAGGAGTAGGGTATAAATTCGAAATCGGTTAAGATGCCAACAGGTTCGCGGGGCTTATCCTTTTTTCTAGCAATTGCCATCGCGGCAGTGGTGACCGCATTTCTATTCCTTATCCCGTCCACCTCTTCTACCGTGCTCTGGGCAGCACTTCTGCTCTCCTTTTCAATTTCCTACCTTCTTATCAGTATCACCTTGGAGTTTTTGGTTTTTCGAGAGATTGGAAACATCTATACCCTGCTCGAAAAAATTCAAAAGAAAGACCTGACGGAAATTAAAACCAAATCGTTAGGGTCTGCCCTCTCTCCCTTAAAAAAAATCAACGCCGTCATCAACTCCTATGCGCTAGCCCGACAGCGGGAAATTGAGGCCCTCCAAAAAAATGCAGAGTTTCGACGGGAATTTATTGCAGACATCTCACACGAACTGAAAACACCCATTTTTGCAACGCAAGGCTATATCCATACGCTCTTGGACGGGGCGATCGATGACAAGCAGGTTCGTATGAAGTTTTTGAAGAAGGCGGCAAAAAGCCTCGATTCCTTAGATCACCTAGTTCAAGACCTGCTCACCCTCAACCAAATGGAGTCTGGGGTAATTAAGTTTACCTTCACCGAATTTGATCTCAAGGAATTGGTGCAAGAGGTAATCGAAGAGTTGGAGCACAAAGCATCCAAGCGGTCTGTGCACATCACCTTAGAATTTGATCCAGATAAAAATTACCAGACCCTTGCAGACCGACAAAAAATCTACCGGGTTTGTCAAAATCTCATCTTCAACGCCGTCAAGTACAATCACGATGACGGTGAGGTAAATGTGAGCCTCAAGTCTAGCAAGAATCAAATTCAAGTGGAAGTTAAGGACAATGGTCCAGGCATTGCTCCAGAGGATTTAAAGCGAATTTTTGAACGTTTTTACCGCGTGGAAAAAAGCAGGTCCAAAGGCAAAGGCGGCACGGGATTGGGCTTGGCCATTGTCAAGCATATTTTGGAAGGACACAAAAGCAAAATCTCTGTCAGTTCCGTATTGGGCAAAGGGTCTATATTCAGCTTTGAACTTCCCCTAGAAAAGGAGAAAAAGAAAGAGGAAGTTCTTCCAACTAGTGGAGCTTCCTAGACTGATTTTATTCATTGATCCAGTAGGTCTGCTTCGCAAAGACTTAGTTTTTCGCAACTTTTTTGGAAGCGCCAAAGATTGGCTAGCTTTGTGGCCACTTATCGGGCCAAACCATCCATGAAAAAAATTACGTTTGAAGACCTTATTCTCCTTGAAAACTCGGATTTCTTGGTCATCAACAAACCTCCCTACCTATCGAGTTTGGATGACCGACACGAGGCACAGAACATCCTCGACTTAGCGAAGACCTATTGGGAGAATGCGCAGCTCTGTCACCGTTTGGATAAGGAAACTTCCGGTTGCCTGGTAATCGCCAAGCATGCGGAGGCCTACCGTCATTTGGCGATGCAATTTGAAAATAGGCAAGTAGAAAAGATCTACCATGCCGTAGCGGAAGGCATTCATGACTTTCAAAACCTACTCGTGGACCGTAACCTAGCGGCAAACAATAAGGGAATTGCCAAGGTAAGTAAGGATGGAAAACCTGCCCAAACGGTGGTCAACACACTAAAGACCTACTTTGCACACAGCCTGTTGTCTTGTAGTCCAATCACCGGCAGATTGCACCAGATCCGAGTGCATTTGGCCTATTTGAAGGCGCCTATTTGTGGAGACACCCTGTATGGAGGCAAGCCCTTGTACCTTTCCGCCTTAAAGCGTCGCTTCAATTTGAAAAAAGATACGGATGAGTTGCCCATCATGCAGCGGGTATCCCTACATGCCTTCAGCATCCAGTTTTTGGGATTGGATGGAAAAAAAATCACCGTACAAGCTCCCTACCCTAAAGATTTCCAAGTGCTGGTACAGCAGCTTGAAAAGAATCGCTAAGCTGTCTTTTTGGCCTAGCTTGCGCTTCTTGAATAAAAAAAAGTTTGCTAAACCAATGAAAATTAGGGTTTAGTATCGCAAATAGTTTGCATAGAAAAATAAATGCTCCTATCTTTGTGTCCCTTTTTGGGGTCGATAATTAATTAATAAGCTAAAAATTAAACAGTTACAAAGTGGATACTCTGAGCTATAAGACCATCTCAGCCAACAGCTCCACCGTAGAAAAGCAATGGGTCATTGT
>CANGUK010000121.1 GCA_947457095.1 Cyclobacteriaceae bacterium | reverse complement strand
CTACCGGGTCGGAAGAGGAATTATTGATCCTACTTCAATCAAATCCTTTAAGGAATTCAAGGAAAACCAAAAGCAAAAATCAAAGACCACTGAAAAGGTAAAGGATGAATCCACCTTCACCAAGGAGCTTAAAAATCTGAAAGGTCCAGAACACGATCAATTGCTGATTGGTGAGGATATGGATATCGTAGATTATAAACTCTCCGTTTGCTGTAATCCAATTCCAGGCGATGAAGTCTTTGGATTTGTGACCATCAATGAAGGTATCAAGATTCACCGAACTACCTGTCCCAATGCGGTAGAGCTCCTTTCGAATCATGGCAATCGGGTTATCAAGGCACGTTGGACCAGCCAAAAGGAAATTGCCTTTCTTGCGGGCTTACGAATTCTAGGAACGGATCGAGTAGGAATGATCAATGACCTTACTAAGGTGATTTCCAATGAATTGAAGGTGAATATGCGTTCCATTACCGTGGACTCTGATGGAGGGATTTTTGAAGGTACGATCAAGTTGTATGTCAACAATACCGAGCATTTAGACCAGCTCATCAAAAACCTAAATCAAATTGAAGGAGTAATAAAAGTTTCGCGATTTGATTGAAAGCATCTTTTCAACAATTCATGCGTTATATTTGAAAAAAATCAACCCCAATGGCTTTGAATCCGGCTCATTTCGAAGAAGTAAAGAAGATTTTTACTGCATACTTGGAAACGCAGAAATTGCGTAAGACACCAGAGCGCTATGCAATTCTAGAAGAGATTTATAGCCGCACAGGTCATTTTGATGTGGAAGGCCTCTACATCAGTATGAAAAATAAAAATTACCGTGTGAGTCGAGCTACGGTTTACAATACCCTGGATTTATTGGTTGAGTGCGATTTGGTCACCAAACATCAGTTTGGAAAAAATCTAGCGCAGTTTGAAAAGTCCTACGGATTTAAGCAGCACGATCACTTGATCTGTATCGATTGCAACCAAGTCTTGGAGTTTTGTGATCCTCGAATTCAAACCATTCAAACAACGGTGGCTGAAGTATTGAATTTCCAGGTGGTCCACCACTCGCTTATTTTGTACGGAAATTGCAAGAAGGAAAATTGTCAAAACAAAAAAGATTAATATGAAACTCCAGTTTAGTCAGAAAAAAGACCCAAAAGTTCACTATCTGTTTATGGAGGGGGATTTGATTGGAGATGAGGCAGGGCCTAGGCTTGCAGAGATGGTCAGTGATTCGGTGGAGGAAGGGATTAAAATCCTCGTCATTGATCTTGAAAAAGTGAGGTACATCAGTTCCAGTGGGCTAGGTTTGTTGATTACGCTACTCACCAAAATGAGAAATGCAGGTGGGGAGCTCTATTTGACCGCACCATCTGAGCATGTGAAAAAGCTCTTGATCATCACCAAACTCAATGGGATTTTTAAAGTCTTTGATTCGGTAGATGAGTTGACTTCTCACCTGTAACCAAGTCCCAAAAGGGGCTTTTTTTATTTTCAGCGGCATCTTGAAGATTTAATGCCCGCTTTACTTGGTTTTCTTTTGCCTTATCGCAAATTTCGACCTTTAAAAACTTACAGCAACGTATAGATTTTGCATCAAATGAAGATGGATGTATTGTTAGGCCTCCAATGGGGCGATGAGGGAAAAGGAAAAATTGTGGACGTATTGGCACCTCAGTATGAGGTAGTAGCTCGTTTTCAGGGAGGGCCTAATGCGGGGCACACCTTGGAATTTGACGGGTTCAAACACGTGCTTCATCAAATTCCATCTGGAATTTTTCGCTCCCAAATTCTAAACATCATTGGAAATGGAGTGGTCTTGGATCCCATCATTCTCAAAAGAGAAATAGAAGCCTTGGGTAAGTTCTCCATTGACTACCGTAAAAATTTGGTGATTTCTAAAAAAGCGACCATCATCATTCCTACGCACAAGCTTTTGGATGCGGCTTACGAACAAGCAAAAGGAGATAAAAAAATCGGTTCGACACTAAAAGGGATTGGACCAACTTACCAAGATAAAATTGGGCGTTCGGCCCTTCGAATCGGTGATGTGTTGAGTCCAGATTTCAAGGAGAAGTATACCACACTACTCGATAAGCACAAGGCTACACTTTCGTTTTACAACTATCCGCTAGACGCATTGGAAGAAATGGAGCGTCAGTTTTTTGAGGCCATTGAATTCGTCAAGACCCTTCCCTTGATCGATAGTGAATATGTAGTCAATGAAGCTTTGCAAGCAAAGAAGCGCATTTTGGCAGAAGGTGCGCAGGGTTCGCTTTTAGACATTGACTTTGGAAGTTATCCTTTTGTGACCAGTTCCAATACCATGACTGCTGGAGCTTGCACAGGTTTAGGGGTGGCACCATCCAAAATCGGTGAAGTATTCGGTATTTTCAAGGCCTATTGCACCCGTGTAGGGTCTGGTCCATTTCCTACGGAATTGATGGATAGTACGGGAGAGGCGATGCGCAAGGAGGGAAATGAATTCGGAAGCACCACTGGACGCCCTCGGCGCTGTGGATGGCTGGATTTGCCAGCATTGAAGTATTCCATCATGATCAATGGGGTTACACAGTTGTTTATGATGAAGGCGGATGTACTTAATATTTTTGACGAGATCAAGGTATGTACTGCTTACGAATTGCCTTCTGGGGAACATATTGAAAAGTTGCCTTTTGAAATCAATGAGCTCGATGCCAAGCCAGTGTACAAGACAATGAATGGATGGCATTGCTCTTTGGAAGGTGTGAATACCTACGAAGAGTTTCCAGCGCCATTAAAAGAATACGTGACCTATATAGAACAGGAACTAAATGTTCCGATCAAGTTGGTGTCAATAGGTCCTGATCGCACCCAAACAATTATGCGATAATTAAGTTCTTTACTACGGAAGAGCCCTTGGCAAATCAACCCTTGCCAAGGGCTTTTTTTTTACCAAACGACTTCCGTAATTTAAACTCAGTAAGGTCAGGCAGGTGAAGCGGCTAATTCTCTTTCTTTTTGTGGTGTTGATTTGGATGCTCCCATCTCGGGCTGCAGCTCAGATTGGCTTTCCGTACTGCGAGAAGTTTCAAACTGCCAGTACACAAGCAAATACCATAATTGGAGGGGATGCAAGGCTCGTTCCTGGATTCTTGCGCTTGACATCAAACCAACAAAACCAGCGCGGTGATGTGTATTTTGATGTTCCTTTTCCTTCAAAATATGGCTTGAAGGCAGAATTTGAGTATTTCAGTTATGGAAGTATAGGTTCTGGAGGAGATGGCTTTAGCGTATTTTTTTTTGATGCGGAAACTACTGAGTTTAAATCTGGGGGTTTTGGTGGGTCTTTAGGATACGCTCCTCGCAACCAACAAGACGGATTGTCCAAAGCCTATTTGGGTATTGGCTTCGACGAATTTGGTGGATTTGGGACAAGCAATGAAGGGCGAAATGGAAGTTTTCCTAATCTACTTCCAATTCAATTGGTTCCCAATTCTATAGTCCTTCGAGGTCCTGGAAATCAATTTACAGGGTATCCTTTTGTTAAAGGAAGAAAAACTATGGAAGCCGGACCATTAGGCTTAAACCCAATTGATCAATTTCCAATTAGTTCAGGTGCTACAACTCGAATCACTGATCGAAATAGGCCAGGTTATCGGAAAGTGTTTTTGGAATTGCGGCCCATATCGAGTGGTCCAGGTTTTTTCCTTAAACTTAGGATGGAAGTGACCACGGAGCTCAATCAGCCTCGAACTGTTACCATTTTTGATGGAGCGTACCCATTTCCTGCCCCGCCTTATTTAAAAATTGGTTTTGCCGGATCCACGAGTGGATCTACCAATTTCCATGAAATCAAAAACCTGATTGTGCAAGTGGCAGCAGACGATGCACTTCAAAATCCGGAAGGAATAGATATTTCAGGTAGAACCTCTTGTGCAGGTCAAAAAAGCCAATTTAAAATTGAGGATACAGATGTACGCCTTCCCAATGAAAATAGCACCATCCGGTGTTTGCAGTTTTACAAATCTTTGGACGATATAGTGGCCGCAAATTCCGATATCTGTTTGCAAGCCAGGTGCTTGGAAGAGAATCGAACTAAAATTCTTCCTGAAGGAATTTTTGAAGCGACGGATCAAGCAGGAGGGTTTACTTTTCTCCCCAACGAGGAGTTTATTGATCAGGAGGTAACTATTTTTTATACGATTACAGACAATTATGGTAAAACTTCTCAGCCAAAAAAGATAACGCTACTCATCAAGGACTCTCCCGATCCGATTTCATTAAAAGTGGAGGGCGCTGCGATCGCTCAGAATGAGGTGATTCTATGCGAAGGTGAATCGGTGAATTTGGTTGGCGAGGGAAATGAAGCCTACGTCCGCTTTGTATGGAAGAAAGGTGGGGAAGTATTGCCAGCTATTGCGAGCCAGGAATTGGTAGTGGATGCACCTGGAGTATATGAGATTATTGGCTACAATCGTCAAGATTGCCCTGCTTACAGCAATCAAGTAAAAGTCAAGCGGGTAGCGTATCCTGAATTACGCCTGACTGAACCTGTGGTGGGATGTCTTCCTGGTGAGCCTATAGACTTAAGTAGTTTTATCAATGGATTTGATTCACAGCGATTCGACTACAGATTGGTCGGGGAGGGATTGGAATTAGAAAATGAGGCATTGAAGGAAGTGGGTACTTCCGGTCAATTTGAATTACAAGCAAAACCTAAAGGTGCCACCTGCTATTCGGAGCCATTAGCAATAGATGTATTTATTCAGGAGGAAGCCTTGGAGGTGTCTTTTGATTTTGAGGTAGCTGGTACAGGGATAAAAGATGATGCGGATGGTGGTGTTTTTCCTGATGACCTGATTCAGTTCACTAATTTATCCGAGGATAGGTTGGTGACCTGGGAATGGAATTTTGGCGATTCCACCCGTTCATCCGAAAAAGAACCCAGTCACACATTTGGAAAAAAAGGGGAGTTTGAGGTGATCTTGGTAGGGAAAGATCGTTATGGGTGTGAAAGTACCTTTACTCAGAAGGTAAGTATTACCCAGAGTTTTCGATTGATGGTGCCCAATGCATTTGAGCCAATGAATGCTATTCAAGAAGAGGATAGGACTTTTTATCCCAAGTCCAGGAGCATCGCACAGCTAGAGCTTTCAATATTCAACCAGTGGGGAGAATTGATTTATCGAAGTTCAGACCTGAGTAATGGAGGTTGGGATGGAACAGTAAATGGGGTACTGCAGGAGACGGGATTTTATTTTTACAGTTTGGTAGGAAGGGCAACAGACGGAGCAAAGGTGGAGGAGAGTGGTAAATTCAGGTTGATACGATGAGGGGACTGCTGTCGTGGGTGTTTTTCTTCTTTTTAGCCACTGGAATAGCCTGGGGGCAGGATGTGCAGTATAGCCAGTATTATGCCAATCCGATGTACCTGAATCCTGCTTTAGTTGGGAGTACTGATTTGACGAGATTAGGGGTGAGTTTTAGAAATCAGTGGCCGGCCTTGGACCAGACCTTTATTGCTTACACCGCCTATGCGGATCACTACGATGAGCGCTTGAATTCTGGCTTTGGATTGATCTTTCAGGGAGTCAACGAATCCTTTACTGAAACGAGTTGGAGTGAGGTGGGCTTGGCCTACAGTTACCGGCTCAAGCTTTCTGCCAACAGTTTTATTCAGGCGGGAATGCAAGGGAGTTTTATTTCCAGATCCTCATTTGCGGGCTTTATCTATCGGAGTCAGCTGGATGTCATTCGTGGGCTCCGACCGGATCCTATAGCTGAAGGTAACTTGGTTAAAGCAGTGGATTCCCATGCTGGGCTGGTGTACTATGGCCGTAAGGTCTGGTTGGGAGTTGCAGTTTCGCACCTTCTTCAGCCAAACATCAGTTACCTAGATATGGGTACGAGTCGTTTGCCGAGAAAGCTAAGTTTGCACGGAGGATATCGGTTTGATTTGGCTCCCGGATACATTACTGATTACTTAACCAATGCGAAGCAGGATCGCTCGTTGTCGGTGGGTTTTAATTACAAGGAACAAGGCCAGTTTTCTCAGTTGGATCTTGGGGCCGAGGTATATTTTGAGCCTTTGGCAGTTGGGCTTTGGTACCGTGGTCTTCCTACGAAGTACGGCTTGCCTAATCATGAATCTTTGGTGACGATGGTTGGTTTGGGATTAAATTCTGGTTTAGATGTAGGTTACAGTTTTGATTTCCCCATCTCTTCCTTTGGTTTGGGGCGTTCTGGTGGTTCCCATGAGCTTTCGGTTCGTTTTGTTTTTTCTTCACTTCCACCAGGAAAGGTGCGCTACCGTTCCTTGCCTTCCTTCAGGTATTGATCTAGGAGGGCTAGTTTGGGTCTGATCAGAGGCAGAATGGATGGGGCTTCAATTTTTGCCGATTTGCCTAATTTTTTCCGTTTCATTTTCAGCGTTTTAGCCTGTATTTGTAGTTATTTTTTGACTGAGGGTTTGTACTCGGAATAAAAAGCAGCATCTTTGCACTCCCAAAAGGCGGGTAAGCTGCTTAGTGAGGGGTTAAAGTTGGTATTGGGAAGCTTGGTTTGAGGGGTAAATTGGTTAAAATTTATTTTCTTGAATTAGTTGTGTTGAAGGTGATATTGATTACCTTTGCAACCCTGTT
>CANGUK010000120.1 GCA_947457095.1 Cyclobacteriaceae bacterium | reverse complement strand
TTACTAAAAACTAATCCTAACAAACCTGTAAACACATGACGTTGATTCAATCCATTCATGCAAGACAAATCCTTGATTCAAGAGGAAATCCTACTGTAGAGGTAGATGTAGTGACTGAAAATGGGGCTTTTGGAAGAGCCGCGGTACCTAGCGGTGCCTCCACTGGAATAAATGAAGCGGTAGAACTCCGCGATGGAGATAAGAGTAAATACATGGGTAAAGGCGTTTTGAAAGCCGTTTCCAATGTCAACGATGTCATCGCACCTGAATTGGTGGGCATGGATGTCTTCGAACAAAATACCATCGACCAAATCATGATTGATTTGGACGGAACTGCCAACAAAAGTAAGTTGGGAGCCAATGCCATCTTGGGAGTTTCCCTTGCAGTAGCGAAGGCAGCGGCTATGGAATCTGGACAGCCACTTTACCGCTACATCGGCGGTGTGAATGCCAATACACTTCCTGTTCCAATGCTCAATATCATCAATGGTGGTTCCCACTCTGATGCTCCGATTGCCTTCCAGGAATTTATGGTTCGTCCAATTGGCGCTAGCAGCTTCTCAGAGGCCATCCGTTGGGGTGCTGAGATCTTCCACAGCTTGAAAAAAATTCTTCATGACAAGCATTTGAGTACTGCAGTAGGGGATGAGGGTGGTTTTGCGCCTAATTTCTCTGGCGGAACAGAAGAAGCACTTGCTTGTATCCTTGACGCGATCAGCAAGGCAGGCTACCGTCCTGGCGACGATGTGACCATTGCCTTGGATTGTGCATCCTCCGAATTCTATAAAGATGGGAAATACGACTACTCCAAGTTTGAAGGACCAAACGGAAAGGTACGTTCTAGAGAAGAGCAAGTAGCTTATTTGGCTGAGCTTACCGAAAAATATCCAATCGACTCCATCGAAGATGGTTGTGCAGAAGAAGATTGGGCAGGTTGGGCGATGCTAACTACTAAAATTGGATCCAAAATCCAATTGGTAGGGGACGACTTGTTTGTCACCAACGTCAGCTTCTTGAAGCGTGGTATTGAAGAAAAATCAGCCAACTCTATCCTAGTAAAGGTAAACCAGATTGGTACGCTAACTGAAACCCTAAATGCAATCAGCATGGCGCATAAGGCGGGATTCACAGCGGTAATGTCACACCGTTCTGGAGAAACAGAAGATTCAACTATCGCTGATTTGGCTGTGGCTGTGAATTGTGGACAAATCAAAACTGGTTCTGCTTCTCGTTCCGACCGTATGGCTAAATACAACCAGCTGCTTCGAATCGAGGAGCAATTGGGAGATTCCGCAGTATTTAAAGGAAGATTAAAATAAATTTCTTTCTCAAGCATAAATCGACAGTCCTGAATATTCGGGACTGTCTTTTTTTTGCATGATTTTTGTAACTTAGTCATCCAAAGCGTGCTCCATGAAAAAAGTCATCAAATACAGCAGTAATTTTTACGTTTTGGCGACCCTGTCTTTTTTGGTTTGGATGATCTTTATTGACTCCAACAACCTACCTACACACTGGAGGCTCACCAAGCAGATTTGGGAGCTGGAGGAACAGAAAGAGTTTTACAAGCAGAAAAAAGTCCAAATTCAACAAGAGCGAAAAGAGCTTTTTGGTAATCCTGAACTTTTGGAAAAAATTGCCCGAGAAAAATACCTCATGAAGAAGCCTACGGAGGATTTATATGTGGTCGT
Organism: Cyclobacteriaceae bacterium; assembly: GCA_947457095.1. GTDB lineage: Bacteria > Bacteroidota > Bacteroidia > Cytophagales > Cyclobacteriaceae > Algoriphagus. The sequence goes on along the minus strand of CANGUK010000120.1, from coordinate 5,003 downwards.
GGAGAAATAAGCTTCTTGGGGTTTTCCTACTTCTATTTTTTGGAATTCAATTCACGTCTTTTGCGCAACGGGAGATTGATCCTAAGGCAAAATTTACATTCAAGGATCGTATTTATTATGGAGGAAACTTAGGCCTTCAACTCGGAACAGTCACTTTAATTGACCTTTCTCCCTTGGCTGGAGTGATGCTCAGTCCCAAGTTTTCAACCGGATTGGGAGGAACTTACCAGTACTACGATGACACCCGTTTTCAAGGTGCAGCGGGATCTTCTTTTGGAGGGCGAGCTTTTGCTCGATACAATGTACTTCCCAATATCTTTACCTATACTGAAGTGGAGTCAATCAATTGGAATGCCTATAACTATGGGCAAGACAACTTTCAGCGAACCTGGACGGAAGCTTTTTTTGTTGGAGCTGGGTACTTTGCTCCTTTTGGTTCCCGAGGTGGAGCTAATTTCACTTTTCTGTACAATCTCCGCCATTCTAATTTGGATGGGTACTACAGTGAACCCTATTTACTTCGGGTGGGGTTTGTGTTTTAAGCGATCTGGATTGGTTCCTTTGTTTTTAGCTTATTCAGCATCTAGTTCATCGTATCGGTATCTCTAGAAAAACCGTTTCATTTTTTCCAAACCAGTTTTGGCTACATAGGCTGGATCCATGGCGTAATAGTTCGGGTTGAAAAGTTCTAAGGACAAGACAATCTGCCCACCTTTGGTGCGAAGCGTGTCAGCCAAGGCCTGCATGGGTGCAGCACCATCTCCAGGGAATACACGATCCTTGTCCTGTTGATTTAATCTAGGGATATCTCCAGGAAAGTCATTGAGGTGAAAAATGGAAATCGCCTGACCATTCACGAGTTTCAGCCCTTCGAATCCTGAACCTCCGCGGAAGAGGTGGTACACATCCGCTAAAATTTTGGCATCTGGATCATCTGCCGCTGCGGCTACTGCAAGAGCCTGTGCCAGATGGTAGAAGGCTGGATAGGCTCCCCAAAATTCCAATTGAGGCATTACTCCCGTTTTACGGCCCAGATCTAGTAGTTTCTTGTAGCGCTCGCCAGCCTTCAATAGGTCTAATGGTGCCTCAGCTCCGATGGCTGGGGCGGCAACCCGCGTGCAGCCTAGTTCTGCCAAAATGCCCATCTCTTTTTCCATTTGTATAAAGCCTTGCTTGCTTTTCTCTTCATCCTGTGCCATCCAGGTTGGAAAGCCAATGCAGTCCACTAAGGTGATTCCTGCGTCACTTGCCAATTTCTTCAGTGATGCAATGCTTTTTCCTCCCTGTAGGTATCCTTCAATTTCCATCATCCAAGGCTCCAATCCTTGGTACCCAGCTCGGGCAGCCAATTCAATCAATTGGGGCAAGCTTAGCTTTTGCCCCCGTACCGTGCTGGTATTGAGGGAAAATATAAACTCGGTCTTAGTCTGGACTACTGGCCTTTCGGCTTCAGCTTGGCTGGCAATGGCCCCTACTAGTGGAGTAAGTGCTAGCGTTTTGATCAATTGTCTTCGGCGGTTCATTTTGGATGTGTTTCTTTTCCGTTTAAATACTTGAATACCCATTTAAACATTTTTCGAATAAATAAAATTTAAACGACTTTTCAATCGTATTTTTCGGTATGCGTTGTATACTTCTTTTGTCGGTATTTGCTTTCCTGTTTGCCCAACAGGAAGTCAATGCTCAGGTTGTAGGAGAGGATTTACCTTTTCTTTCAGCTTACCAACAAGAGCTTCCCTACTTTCAAGAATTGATTACTGGAGGTCAATATGCTTCCCCTTCTCCTCGTATCAAGGGAGATCCCTATTTTACATCTAGGCAATTTGAGGAGGGTATCTTGCGAATTAATGGAATTACCTACCCACAAGTTCCCTTGATTTACGACACTTATCACGACCAACTGATTACATTTCACCCCATTTTCAATCAGAAAATTCTAATCAAACCGGAGAAAATTGATGGCTTTACCTTGAGTGAGGGACAATTGTTTCGATTTTTTGCAGGGAATGAATCTTTTCTTCATCATGGAAATGGAATCTATCAAGTGCTCGGGCAAGGAAATGCCATAGCGCTTGCCAAACGTTACAAAATCACCAAAGAATCACGGGACCAAGCCCGCTTTGATTCGGAGTATGTAGTGAAGACAGCCTATTTTGTTTGGCAGGAAGGAAGGTTTTCTTCGATTAAAAATGCGGCCCAAGCCATCGCCTCGCTAGGACTTGATGCCAAGGTGCTCAAGAAAGAGTTAAAAGAGAAAGGGCTCCAATTCAAAAAATCGCCAGAAGCCTATTTGCAATTTTTGGTGACCAATCCTAAATCGAATTAATGCGAACGCTCGTCACCTGTGTCTGTCTGTTGTTTTTAATCGCTCTTGGAGGAGGTGGATCAGTGTATGCCCAACAGCAGGAATCGCGAATAACGGGCTTGTATGCCGGCATTTCTTTTGAGCGCTTTGCAGAGCTGGTAGAAAAGGATACTCGGTATCGATTTATTTTCAAAAAGGAGGAAGTAGCCAATTTCACCGTCAGCCTGCAGGCGAATGGGGATAAATTGGAGGATGTATTGGGAATTCTTTTTTTGAAATCGGACTTTAATTTCTCCATTTCCAAAGATCTGGAGGTATTTGTCTTTAAGGGAGCTAAGCGAACTGTGGACTTTCTTCCAAACTATTTTAAAGCACCCTCAGGTGCAGCACTCTCTGGTGCGTCAGTACAGGACGAGTTCGTTCGAAATCGCCGGTACACCATCGGAGTTCCTGGGCCTGGTACCGAAGCAAAACTGAAGGGGAGGGTGACCAGCCTAGAAAACAATGAACCCATAGAAGGAGCAATTGTATTTGAAAAGGAATCCATGCAGCAGGCGGTTACCACCAAGACGGGGGAATTTGAATTGCTGCTTCCTAAAGGAAATAAAACGCTATTTATTCAAAATATCGGGGGCTATACCGAACAACGTTTGCTGGATATACAGGGGGACGCCTTGCTTGAGCTCAGTATTGGTGAAGGGGTTTTTGCCTTGAATGAGGTGGTAGTGAGCTCCGGAGCTTTGAATCAAGTGGCTAGACCAGAGATGGGCGTGCAGTCCCTGTCTGTTCAGGAAATGAAAAGACTTCCGGCCGTTATGGGAGAGGTGGACATCATCAAAGGACTTTTGACGATGCCGGGCGTAAATACCGCAGGGGAAGCCAGTGTTGGTTTCAATGTTCGGGGAGGAGCGGCAGATCAAAACTTGATTTTGATGGATCAGAACACGCTTTTTAACCCTTCTCACTTGTTTGGATTTTTCTCCGCCATCAATTCAGACATGGTGCAAGGGGTAGAATTGTACAAGTCAGGAATCCCAGCCAGTCTTGGAGGTAGGTTGTCCTCTGTATTGCAGGTGACTCCAAAGAAAGGTCGTTCTGACAAAATCGGCGGTTCAGGCGGTATTGGACCCATGACTAGCCGATTCAGTTTGGAGGGTCCGATTGGAGATAAAACAACTTTCATCCTAGGTTCACGGCTTACCTATTCAGATTGGCTTTTGGATTTTCTGTCGGAGAAAATTGATTTGGGAGCAAGTCGAGCTGCTTTTTCCGACTTTAATGGCACAGTGGAACATGAATTGGGTGCAAAGGACAAGATTCGATTGTCAGGCTATTACAGTAAGGACTCCTTCCAGTTTGATCCAGACACGGTCTATAGCTATTCCAACCAAAATGTGGCACTCTCTTGGACCCATTACTTCAACGATGCGCTTGAGGCCACTTTTTCGGTAGGTCAAGATGGGTATAATTTTGAGGTTCAAGGTGAAGACAATCCCCTTAATTCGTATCAATATCGCTTTGACATCCGCCAACAGTTTTTGAAAGCACAGTTTCGCCAGGAAAAAGGAGATCGTCACGTGCTAAGTTATGGTGTACATGGCATACGCTACCAGCTCAATCCAGGTGAAATCCTACCCTTTGGTGCTGAGAGTGGGGTAATTCAAGATGAGGTTGCTCCGGAAACCGCCATGGATTGGTCACTGTTCTTGGGCGATGAATTTGAAATCAATGAGCAGTGGGCATTAAGTGGGGGTTTGCGATACAATTTCTACACCTATTTAGGCCCACAAACCCTCCCCATCTATGCGGAAGGAGAGCCCTATTTGAAAGAGAACATCACTGGAGAAACTCAATTTAATTCCGGTGAATTGGTTCAAACCTATCATGGCCCAGAATTTCGATTCTCTGCCCGTTATGCCTTATCCAACCGCTCTTCCTTCAAAGTAGGGGTCAATTCCATGCGGCAAAATATCCACCTTTTGAGTAACTCTTCGGTGATCACACCCACAGATACCTGGAAGTTGAGTGATTCATTTTTGAAGCCCCAACGGGGAATTCAATATGCCTTAGGCTATTTTAAAAATATGAATCAAGGAGCAGTAGAATTTTCTGCAGAGCTCTACTACCGTTCTATGCAACAGTTGTTGGATTACCGTTCTGGAGCGAGCATCGTTTTGAATGACCGCATTGAGCAAGAAGTGTTGGTGACGCAGGGGAAAGCCTATGGAATGGAACTTTACTTGAAAAAAACGCAAGGAAAATTGAATGGGTCGCTGGCCTACACCTACAGCCGTTCTTTGATGCAGACAGATCCGACGGAGCAAAAGGAGCAAATCAATCGCTCCGAATGGTATCCAAGTAATTTTGATCAGCCTCACAATGCCAATTTTGTAGGTAATTACGAGTTGAGTAAACGAATCAATGTTACTCTTGCGGGTAAATACAGTACCGGAAGGCCTGTTACGCTTCCCATCGCCAAATTCAATTACGGAGGTTCGGAGCGGGTGTATTTCTCTGACCGAAATTCGTTTAGGGTTCCAGATTACTTCCGAATGGATTTTTCCATCAACTTGGAAGGAAATCACAAGGTCGCCAAATTGGCACATGCTTCTTGGTCCTTTGGAATTTACAATATGCTAGGCAGGGACAATGCGTATTCGGTCTATTTTGTCCCAGAGGGAGGCAAGTTAAGAGGGTA
>CANGUK010000119.1 GCA_947457095.1 Cyclobacteriaceae bacterium | reverse complement strand
TCTTATGACCGACAGCTACCCTACATTATGAATCTTTCGGTGGCACGATTTCCTGCAAGTGGCAACTCCGGATGGGGGGTAGATGAGGAAGCGCCTGTAAGTTCAATTGGGGATGTTACATTCTCAGGTGGCATGCGATTCAACTCAAATATCCCAGTGATTTCCAAAGCCAACCTAGTTTGGCAAACAGGCTTGAACTACGTACGTACGGGCTATTCGATTGCTGCGCCTGCAGGTCAAAGTAAATTACCTGTGTTTGCAAATGCACTGAATGAGCGGGGCTTAAACAATTTGAGTTGGGCGAATACCGTTTTCGTTCCAGTAAGCGAACAAAACTTTCTAATTTTCCAAGGGTCCCTAGACCTAAGTGGGGACTACGACTGGAGTTTGCAGCCACTCCAAACCGTACGTTGGAGCTTGGCTGCGATCTATGGCAAGCGGGTCAGCGAAACGAAACGCTGGGGAGTAGGTTTGGCTAGAACCTATCGTGTGGGCAACCTCAACTACGTACCTGTGATTATGTATGACGTCACCAGCTCAAATAGAAAATGGGGGACAGAGATCCTTTTTCCTGCAAGAGCGCATGGCCGGTACAACTTCAGTAAGAATTCACTCTTGCTATTTGGCTACGAATTGGAAGGTCAATCCTATCGGATAGATGCACTTTCGAAAGGTAATAACAGTTACGAGATTCGAAGGGGGGAGCTGCGGCCGAGATTGGAACTTCAAAAGCAACTTTCTGGCCCGTTTTGGTTCAATGTCCAAGCGGGATACCGAATCGATTATTCCTTCGATGTAGACGAGTTGCCCGAGGGACGAGAGTTTTTCAGAGGCTTTTTTGGGGAGCAGCCCTTCGGGATGCGAAACACCCTAGATAATGCGCTATACTTCAATATTGGAATCAGCTTTGTGACCTTGTAAGCACTACTCCATCAAGGAGAACAGCTCAAAAAATCCCAAAAATTTGGTTTAGCCTTTCTAAATCGAGTTTTTGGGATTTTATTTATGAACTAGTGAAAACCCAATCCAGACAGGTTGAATTTGAGACCAGTTGACAAATTTCCAACCTGTATCGCCGACTTGGGGTTTTTTGACTTAGAAAAAACTTTTACCTTGAATTTCATTCGCAGTAGAAATTTTAAATCCCCTCCTAATGGAAAAAGAACTGTTTCTCGACCTCCTAAAGCAAAACATCCAAAGCTGCAGCTACGCCTTCAATGCCATTACTGAAGAAAATAGCCGCTCCCGACTCAATGAAAACACTGCCTCTGTAGGATTTATCTTTCGGCATGTAGGGGAGACGATGTTACTCTTTGGGTATTTTTTTGGCTTACCAACAGACGCAACGAATACTACGATGGGGAAGCAAGATACCGGACAAGGCCAAGACCTCAGCACAAGCAGGGATCTACTCGAAAAAGGCTATGCCTTGCTGGAGCAGATCATCACTTCCACTCCTGACGCAGCTTGGTTTGAGCCTGTGGAAACTCCCTTTTTTGGGACGGTATCCAAGGCTAGGCTATTTTCCCATATTCTCTACCACAACTCCTACCACGCAGGTCAGATTGCACTCACGATTAAGCGCGCATAGGGATAGAAAACAGCCATAAACTCCCAAATAGCTTCATTCCTATACTTGCTCTCAACTCAGTGACTATGTTTATCCGTACGTTTTGGTTCTGCTTTTCCCTAGTAGTGTTTCCTGGGATCCTCCAAGGACAAGCCCCAGAATTAGCAACCCAATCCAGCCAATACATCACCGTTTTGGGAATCGCGCAAGATGGAGGCTATCCGCAAGCAGGCTGCACAGCCGAGCATTGCCAGCGCCATTGGAGAGGAGAGGAGGCAAAGCGGCATGTGGTGAGTTTAGGACTTACGGATCAAGCCAGTGGACAAAACTGGCTCTTTGAAGCGACTCCGGACTTTACAGCTCAATTTCAGCAACTCCAACAAGCTTCAGGGTCTACCAATCTCTCGGGTATTTTTCTAACGCATGCCCACATGGGGCACTATGTGGGTTTGCTGCAGCTCGGCCGAGAGGCCATGGGAGCCAAAGGCATGCCTGTCTATGTGATGCCCCGAATGAAGGAATTCTTGGAAAATAATGCGCCTTGGAGTCAATTGGTGGCACTTGGTAACATCAAGCTGATCTTGATAGCGCAGGATCAACCCATTCAACTTACCTCCAACCTGCGGGTTACTCCCTTGAAGGTGCCGCATCGGGATGAGTTTTCGGAGACGGTAGGTTTTCGGATTGAGACCTCTGAGAAAAGCTTACTTTTTATCCCCGATATAGATAAATGGCCGCTTTGGGAAAGGGATATCCGAGCAGAAGTAGCCCGCGTGGATGTGGCTTTGCTGGATGCTACTTTCTATCAGGAAGGGGAACTACCCAACCGGAATATGAGTGAGATTCCGCATCCCTTTGTTGCAGAAACCATCAATCTATTTTCTCCACTACCAGCTACCGAGAAACGCAAAATCAAGTTTATCCACTTCAACCACACCAACCCGCTAATTTTAGAAGGCCCTGAGCGGATGGCAGTAAAAAATCTCGATTTTGATGTGGCTACAGAAGGGGAGCGGATCGTATTGAAAAAATAAGCGGGCGAGGGTTCCACCCTCGGTACTGGGAAGCTTAAAACCCTAGCGTATTTGAAGTGCTCCAGCCTCACCAGCACAAAGCTGCCTTTCGAAGTTCATAGCCATTTTTGATTTCTTCAATAAGGGCGATAAGTTCATTATCACTTAATTCTGACTTGGCAACCATCATTTTTCTACCTGCTTCCACCCGTTGAATCTCCTTCAATTGTTCACCAATTTCTTCTGAAGGACAATCTGCCAAAATGGACTCTTCCACCAGTTTTTCAAACTCAGCTTCATCCATCTCCATGTAGGACTGAAATGTTGCTTCAGGGAGGTTGGATTGAAGTGCCTTTTGTAGGGCATTATATGGATTTGGAGATTCACAGGCGTTTAGTATACCTAGGAATAGAAATAGGACAGACAGATGAATTCTAATTTTATTCATAAGAACGTTAGCAGGGTGGGTACGATTGGTCTTGAAAAATAGAAGTTTTTTCACTGATACCAACTAAAAAGTAGTTCTACAGTTCCATTTCCTATTCAAACCCACTTTTTAACCTCTGAAAGATTGGATACAACCCTTATTTACCCATCTTTTTTAATTAAAAAAGGCTGCTTCACGAATGAAGCAGCCCCTTGAGTTATTCTTGAACGGTGAGCGTGACTGTATTGCTCTTCGTGTCAATGTCGATTCGGCTAGGTTGGACTAGCGAAGCGGATTTTTCTTGGGTAAGCTTGAGGTCGTATGCTTTACGATCGTACTTCATCACTGCTCCAGAAAGGACGTCGATACCCCAGCCAAACAAGTTGCCCAAATTGATGATACTGACTAGGTTTAACTCCTTGTCAAGGGTGACTAGGCGGGTTTCGTAGCCGTCCAACTTAAACTCTACCTCCGTATCGCTGAGGCTTCGTTTGATCCGGTAGTTGCAGGGTGTGGTGCAGATTTCCACGCCATCTTTGAAAATGGTAGCGCCAGAAGGGGTGGAACTAAAGTAAATGCGGTCTTTGGTGCCCGTAAAAATGGTGGCACAGCCTGTCATCAAAAATAAGGCTATCAAAAAGATAGGGATTTTGTTCATGGTGCTTTCGTTTTGGTTTTTAGAATAAAAGATTAAAAACTTCTTTAAATATGGATATTTTTTATTCCCATGGTGTACGGCCCAGCTGAGTCAAGGGTTTTCTTTTCGGAAGAAAAGAATTGGAAAGTTTTTTTCTGAGCTATTTTTTCACTTTACCACTACCTACCCATTAAAAATCAACTTCACGGTCGTGCCTTGACCGAGTTCAGAACGAACCTGAATGTTGCCCTTGTGGCGTCGCATGATTTGCTTGGAAAGACTGAGTCCAATCCCGGAACCTTTCTGCTTGGTCGTAAAAAATGGAATAAAAATCTTTTCCAAGGCTTCTTCCTCAATCCCCTTGCCAGAGTCGGTAACTTCTAGAATAATTTTTCCAGCCTCATCAATATAGCCTTTCAGATGAATCACTTTTAGCGGAGCATCTTCTAGCGCCTGAATGGCATTGTGCATCAAGTTGATCAAAACTTGCTCAATCTGCGTTTGGTCGCCAAACAGGATGAGTTCCTTAGGTTCCAATTCCTTGGAGAGGCGGATGCCCTGAGCTTCTAATTGATGCTGCAATAAGAGTTCCAGCTGATCAAAAAGTGGGGCCAAACCAATGCTTCCAAACTTGGGTGCAGGAACATGGGCCAAGCTCCTGAAATCGGAAACAAAACTCACCAGACCCTCACTTCGCTTCTCAATGGTCTGCACCCCCATCAAAAAATCCTCCATATCGTCCGGAAGCAAGGCTTCTTTCTGCTCGAGCTTCTGCTCTAACTCTCCCTTTAAAGTGCCGGCCAAAGAGGAGATGGGCGCGATGGAATTCATGATTTCATGCGTGAGTATATTGACCAAGTTCTGCCAAGCCTCCATTTCCTTTTCCTCCAACTCGGACTGAATGTTTTGCAGGGACACCAACTTGAAGCGCTCTCCACGCATTAGCAACTCAATCACATATACGGAAAGCTGCATGATGCCATCTGGGTGGGCTATTTTGATCAACTCACTACCGCCCGTTCGGAGCTGCTGTATGGCTTGGTGTAGTTCCTTATTGATCTGCTCTACTTCCTGGATTTGCTTCAGCTCCTCTACCTGTAGGATGCGTTTGGCTGCCACATTCAGAATTTGTATTTCACCATTTTCTCCATAAGTGATCAAACCGATGCTGAGGTGCTTGAATACGGATCGGAAATACTGGTAGTTGGCCTCTTTCTCGGCTTGATCTTCCTTGAGTTTGGCCAAAATGGCATTGAATTCGATGTGCAAGTCGTCCGTTTCGGTTCCGTCAAATTTGACGGGATAAAGTTGGCTGTACTTATCCTGCTTGATGTTATTGAGGAAAAGGCGCACTTTTTTGAAAGAACTTTCGGCATACTTGATCAAAAAAATAAGTTGGATGCCCGCCACAATGAGAAAAAGGGAAGTCGCAAATACTCCCCAGCCTCCCACAAGGGAGTAGGCCATTAGAAAAAGGGTGGCGGTGAGCAAGGCAATACGCCCGAGTAGGCCAACTTTATAGTCCATATTTCTCCAATCTTCTATACAAAGATGCGCGCGTTAATCCCAGTTCCTTGGCGGCTTTGGAAATGTTTCCCCCATTTTTATCGATAGCACGTTGAATGGTGTTTCGTTCCATGTCATCCAAGTTGAGTGTGGTGCTTGTCTGTGTTTTTTCAGAGGCAGGTTTGGCCGAAAGAAAAAAGAAGTCTCGTGTATCCAGTTCATCCCCATCTGCCATGATGATAGCACGCTCAATGGCATGCTGCAGTTCTCGGATATTTCCCGGCCAGGAGTAGCGTTGCAAAAGTTCCATGGCTGTAGGCCGGATCCCTTGAAAATTTTTGCGATACTTCTGCGCATACTGCCGAAGGTAGTGGTTGGCTAGTTGCGGAATGTCGTCTTGGCGTTCACGAAGTGGCGGAAGGTAGATTTCCACGGTATTGATTCGGTACAAGAGGTCTTGTCGAAAGCTATTATCGGGCACCATTTCGTGTACAGGCATGTTGGTGGCACAGATCAATCGAATATCCACCGGGATGGATTGATTGGTCCCGATGCGGGTTACTTCCCGTTTTTGCAGTACAGTGAGCAACTTGGATTGTAAGGGCATGGATAGATTGCCAATTTCATCCAAGAATAGGGTTCCCTGGTCTGCGACTTCAAATCGTCCTGCCCGATCTTCCTTGGCATCGGTAAAGGCTCCTCGCTTGTGTCCAAAGAGTTCGGACTCAAAGAGTGTTTCGGTAATGGATCCCATATCTACTCCTACAAAGATCTCTTCATGACGCAGGGATCGCTCGTGAATCGCTCGTGCAATCAGTTCCTTGCCCGTACCATTTTCTCCTAAAATCAACACATTGGCATCGGTCTGGGCCACCTTATCGATGATGGAAAAAATATTCTTCATGGAAGCAGACTGCCCAATGATCTCCGTGTAGTTCTTTTTTAAGTCGCCCTGCAAGGTTTTTTGCTTCTTGTGCAACTTATCCACCTCCTTATAACTTTCTTTTAGTTTGAGGGCTGCAGAGAGCGTAGCCACCAACTTTTCATTTTGCCAAGGCTTCAGGATAAAATCGGTTGCTCCTTCCTTTAAGGCCTGAACGGCCATTTCTACATCTCCAAAAGCCGTAATCAAAATTACCACTGCATTTGGGTCTATCTCTTTGATCTGGCTCAGCCAGTAAAAGCCTTCTTTTCCAGAAGTAGTGTCCTCCCGGAAATTCATATCCAAAAGGATGACGTCAAAGTTTTGGGTGTTGATCAGAAATGGAATTCTGCGCGGATCCTTTTCAATATGCACTTCTTTGGCATGCTTCTTCAAAAGCATCTTCGCTGCAAAAAGTAAATCCTCGTTGTCATCAATGATCAGTATACGTCCGAGTTGCTGTTCCATAAGTGTTGTTTTGGATATACCCTAGAAAAATAGTGCCAACAGGGATTAAATCCCATAACCCCAGATTTACTGGTAAATATGTCCGAAAATGTACGATTTTATCCGATTTCCGTACACTTTTTTTGGTTTGGGGCACCTGATTGTTTTTCCTACCTTTGGCGTTCACAAAACTTGAATCACATGTCAGCTAAAAAAGGGGATGCCGTAGCCGTCCATTA
>CANGUK010000118.1 GCA_947457095.1 Cyclobacteriaceae bacterium | reverse complement strand
CTCATGATTCAGTATCCTAAGCTCCGTTCGGTGACGATTAAGTATACCCCCAAACATGTAACTGCAAAAAAATTCGCGATCACCTTGGGGATAAAAGTTGCCAAAAATGATGTCATACTTCATACTGACGCAGATTGCCTACCCACTTCAAATCAATGGATTCGGCAAATGACTGCTCCCGTTCGGGAGGAAGGAAAAACATTTGCGCTTGGCTTTTCTGGATATTCGGAAAAAGGGGATGCACTAAATCAATGGATTCAGTTTGAAACCATTTTAAGAGCGCTATTTTACCTCTCCTTTGGACTTTGGAAATCCCCCTTTATGGGAACAGGCAAGAATTTGTGCTACCGAAAGAGTTTCTTTATGGAAGCAAAGGGATTTAAAGGATTTTGGGGAATTGAGGGCGGGGACGACTCTGTTTTTGTCAACACCTACGCCACGGGAACAAACACCAAGGTCGTTATTGATCCAGCTGCTATCACCTTGTCAGCGCCTAAAGAAAATTGGAAAGAATATATACAGACAGAACGGCGCCTCTTACATGCAGAACGCTATTTCAGTGTAGAAGACAAACGGAAAATGGGTCTGTACGGCGTCTCCCACGCCTTGTATTGGATTGGTGGAATAGGCCTCTTACTCTACTTTGGAGTTGGTCTTCAATGGGAATATTTTTTGGCAGTTTTCACAATCATGGGCTTCCGATCGGTTTTGCTGCTGTCAATTTTTAAGGCTGCTTCAAAAAACCTACAAGGAAATGTCCCCAAAATGAAAGCTTTAATCAATGATTTGTTGTACTTGGCATACTTTTGGGTTCTAGGATCCATATCCTATCAGGCAAAAAACACGAAATGAACGGCAACGAACGCGAATTTTCATCCAAGGCCCTAGAGGATTTTGAACTCATAGACCGTGCTGTTCAAGGAAAAGATCAGGCTGCCTATGCGACCCTGATGAAGCGCTACAAAAAGGCGGTTTATTTCATGATCCTAAAAATGATTCGCGATGCGGATGATGCGGAGGACCTGACGATGGAAGCCTTTGCCAAGGCCTTTCGAAACCTCGAACGCTTCAAGAAGGAATATACGTTTTCCACCTGGTTGTTTCGGATCGCCACCAACAATGCCATTGACTTTATTCGTAAGAAAAAGCTCAAAACCATGAGCTTAAACAATACACTTTCGGACGACAACGGCAATGCCGTGACAATGGATGTGGAGGACAAGGATGACAATCCTCAAGATGAGTTTATCAAGACTCAGCGAATTGAGATGGTGCGCCTTTTTGTAGATAAGCTGCCAGCCAAATACCGAAAATTGGTTCAGCTTCGCTATTTCGACGAATTGTCCTACGAGGAAATTGCCCAGGTACTCGACAAGCCTTTGGGAACAGTCAAAGCACAATTGCACCGTTCACGAGAGCTCCTCTATGAAATCGCTTCTGGAAAAGAAAACCAAATTTAATGCCTCCTACTAGCGCCTTGATTGCTTCCTACTTTCCTGGACTTAGTCCCAAACAGCTGCAGCAGTTTGAGCAATTGGAAGCGCTCTACCAGGATTGGAATTCCAAAATCAACGTGATCAGTCGCAAAGACATGGAGCAATTCTACGTGCATCATGTGTTGCATTCGTTGGGCATCGCCAAGGTGCTGCAGTTTCAGCCCGGCACCAAAGTATTGGACATAGGTACGGGTGGCGGATTTCCTGGCATCCCGCTAGCGATCTTATTTCCAGATACACATTTCCATTTGGTGGATTCGATTGGTAAAAAAATTACGGTAGTGAAAGAAGTTGCCAAGGCACTCAAATTAACCAATGTCGAAGCACAGCAAGCCCGTGCGGAATCCTTGGTAAGAAAATACGATTTTGTGGTGAGCCGAGCGGTCACGCGCATGATCCAGTTTTACCCATGGGTGAAAGGGAAGATAAAAAAGGAAGACATCAATGACTATCCGAATGGCATTCTTTACCTCAAAGGCGGTGATGTAGACGAGGAAATGGAGGAAACAGGTAAGTCCTACGTCTGCTATCACCTCGAAGATTACTTCAAAGAGGAATTTTTTCAGACCAAAAAGGTGATTTACATGCCTTGGGAGGATAAGCGGTAACTCAGAATTCGAAAAAAATTACTTTTCTGCCCTAAAATTCAAAAATAGAATTGACATTTTTGAATTTTACAACTCTGTTTTTCAGCTACTTGAAAACCCAATAAAATAATCAGGCATTCTTAGAAAGTCTTTGCGACAATTTCCGTCTTTCCATTTTTTGCTTCCCATTTTAAGCCCTAATTTGAGTGCTCAATCCCCGAGTCTCCCATGTACTTAATTTTTGATACAGAAACTACTGGATTACCCAGATCGTACAATGCCCCCATGTCGGACCTGGACAATTGGCCTAGGCTTGTTCAGCTGGCTTGGCAATTGCATGACGAAAAGGGCCGATTGCTATCCAACAAAAATTTTATCATCCGCCCAGAGGGATTTACCATTCCTTACAATGCGGAAAAAGTACATGGAATTTCCACCAAGCGTGCTTTAGAAGAGGGGCATCCCTTGCAAGAGATCCTCCAGGTTTTTCGAGAAGATGTAGCCCAAACAAAGTATTTGGTAGGCCACAATATTGGTTTTGACATCCATGTGGTCGGCTCAGAATTTCTTCGAGCAGGCTTAGTTATGCCATTTGAAGGCAAATCCGAACTGGATACCAAAGACATTTCGGTCCAGTTTTGTGCACTACCCGGAGGAAAAGGAGGTAAGTTCAAATGGCCTACCTTAACCGAACTCCATCAAAAATTATTTGGGGTAGGATTTGGAGACGCACACGATGCCGCTTACGATGTGGATGCCACTGCCCGATGCTTTTTTGGGCTGATCAATCAAAAAATACAGGCCACTGAGCCTGGCGTGACTTGGGATGAGGTACAGTATGAGGCCCCTGTACTTGGAGAGGCTAATTTTGCACAGCCGAGCCAAAAGCAAGCTCAGGAACCTAGAGAAATAGAGGGAAAAAGTGAGCAAGCAGCTACTAGCGACTTAGGGGATACCCCATTTACTCACCTACACGTACATACGCAGTTTTCCGTATTGCAGGCCACTTCGGAAATCCCTGCACTCATCGCCAAAGCCAAATCCCTTGGCATGAAAGCGTTGGCAATGACCGACCATGGCAACATGATGGGTGCTTTTCACTTTGTGAAAGAAGCCATGAGCAAGGACATCACCCCAATTCTTGGGGGAGAATTTAACCTCTGCCGGGACAGGAAAAATAAAACTGCCAAGGACGATGGCTACCAAACTGTACTTCTTGCAAAAAATAAAGCAGGATACCACAACCTGGCCAAGCTCGCTTCCTATGCAAATATTGAAGGCTTTTATTACGTTCCCCGCATCGACAAGGAACTCCTAGTTCAATACAAAGGAGACCTGATCGCCACCACGGGTGGAATTTGGGGGGAGATCCCCTACCTCATCCTCAATGTGGGTGAAACGCAAGCAGAAGAGGCTTTTCTCTGGTGGAAGGAACAGTTTGGGGAAGATTTTTACGTAGAACTGAATCGCCATGGCATCCCTGAAGAAGACAAGGTGAATGAAGTGCTTCTTGAATTTGCACAAAAATATGGGGTTAAGTATTTCGCCGCCAACAACAGCTACTACA
The DNA here is from genome assembly GCA_947457095.1 of Cyclobacteriaceae bacterium. GTDB lineage: Bacteria > Bacteroidota > Bacteroidia > Cytophagales > Cyclobacteriaceae > Algoriphagus. The sequence goes on along the minus strand of CANGUK010000118.1, from coordinate 3,225 downwards.
ACGAAAAGGGCGATGCCAAAGCACACGACATTCTGCTGTGTGTAAAGGATGGTGAGTTGGTAGAAAAACCAAAGAAGTATGTTGGCAAGCGAGGCAGAGAGTTTCGATTTGGCTTCCCAAACGATGAATTTTACCTCAAAAGTCCGGAGGAAATGAAGCAACTTTTTGCTGATTTGCCGGAGGCAATTCGTTGCACCCAAGAGATTGTGGACAAATGTGAAGCCTACAAATTGGCTCGAGAGGTATTGTTGCCAAAATTTGACATTCCAGAAGAGTTTAAGCATGCCGAAGACGAGGTAGACGGAGGCAAGCGTGGCGAAAATGCCTATCTCCGCTACCTCACCTACGAGGGCGCTAAAAAACGCTACCCAGAACTAAATCCTGAAATTCAGGAGCGTCTGGACTTTGAACTAAAAACTATCGAAAACACAGGCTATCCTGGATATTTTTTGATTGTTCAGGATTTTACGCGTGCTGCCCGAGACATGGGCGTATCCGTCGGTCCTGGAAGAGGATCAGCAGCGGGATCAGCAGTAGCCTATTGTGTAGGAATCACCAACGTCGACCCCATCAAATACGACCTCCTATTCGAACGTTTTCTGAATCCAGACCGAGTATCCTTACCCGATATTGACATTGACTTTGATGACGAAGGTCGCCAAGCGGTGATTGATTACGTGATCAACAAGTACGGCACCAATCAGGTAGCCCAAATCATTACCTACGGCACCATGGCCGCCAAATCTGCCATTCGAGATACCGCACGCGTGCTCAACTTGCCGCTTGCAGAGGCAGGAAGACTGGCCAATTTGGTGCCTGAAATCAAGTTGAAAACACTTTTTGAATTAGCCAAAAACAGGCCTGCCCTTTTGGAAAAACTCAAAGGACAAGGCGAGCTGCTTCAAAAAGCTGAGGAGCTAATCCGCGTAGCCCAAGGGGCGGATGAGTCTGCCAAGACCATCAACCAGGCTGCTGTTTTGGAAGGCTCTGTCCGCAATACGGGGATCCATGCCTGCGGAGTTATCATCACCCCTTCTGACATCACCAACTTTGTTCCTGTGGCCTTGGCCAAGGATTCAGACATGGTCTGTACCCAATTTGACAACGCCGTGGTGGAATCTGCAGGCCTACTCAAAATGGATTTTTTGGGCTTAAAAACCTTGACCCTAATCAAGGACGCGATCAAAATCGTCAAAGAGCGACACGGCATCCAATTGGATGCGGATACCTTCCCGATTGACGATGTCAAAACCTACGAACTCTTTCAGCGGGGCGAAACGGTCGGCATTTTCCAGTACGAAAGTCCTGGGATGCAAAAATACATGCGCGAACTGAAACCCACTGTTTTTGCGGATTTGATTGCCATGAATGCACTTTATCGTCCAGGGCCATTGGCATACATCCCCTCATTTATCAAGAGAAAGCATGGTGCAGAACCCATCTCCTACGATCTAGAGGACATGAAGGAGTACCTGGAAGAAACCTATGGGATCACGGTTTACCAGGAACAGGTCATGCTGCTTTCTCAAAAGATTGCGGGATTCACCAAGGGTGAGGCCGATGTCCTTCGAAAAGCAATGGGAAAGAAGCAGAAGGATGTTTTGGACAAGATGAAACCCAAGTTTGTGGAGCAGGCTGCCGCCAAAGGGCATGATGCCAAGAAGTTGGAAAAAATCTGGACAGACTGGGAAGCTTTCGCCTCCTATGCATTCAACAAATCTCACTCTACCTGCTATGCCTGGATAGCTTACCAAACGGCATACCTCAAGGCGCATTACCCAGCAGAATACATGGCTTCTGTTCTGAGCAACAACATGAATGACATCACGCAGGTGACTTTTTTCATGGAAGAATGTAGACGAATGGGAATCTCGGTACTGGGACCAGATGTCAATGAATCGAAAAGTGGGTTTACCGTAAATATGCAAGGAGAAATCCGCTTCGGCATGGCCGCCATCAAAGGTGCCGGAGCAGGGGCTGTGGAAGAAATCATCAAGGAGAGAATCAGCAGTGGTCCTTATTCAAACATTTTCGATTTTGCCAAACGGGTAAATTCTCGTACCCTCAATAAAAAAACCATGGAAGCTTTGGCCATGGCAGGCAGTTTTGACTGCTTCAAGGAACACCATCGAAGACAGTATTTGGAAGCCCCTGAAGGGGATATCAGTTTGATTGAGAAAGCTAGCCGATATGCCCAAAAAATCCAGCAAGAAGAAGACAGTGCACAGGTCAGCCTTTTTGGAGGCAGCTCGGGAACCGCAGAGGTCCCATTGCCCTCTGTACCTGCCATGGAGCCTTTTTCCCAAATTCAGCAATTGAATATTGAAAAAGAAGTGGTGGGCCTCTTTATTTCAGGGCATCCCCTAGACGAATACCAATTGGAGATAGACTCCTTTACCAATGCTACACTGACGGCCCTTACTGATTTAGAGGGCCTCAAAGGAAAAAATGAGTTGCGCATGGCGGGTTCAGTAGCAAGCTTTGCTCACCGTACTACCAAAAACGGCAAGCCCTTTGGCACGCTCTCGGTGGAAGATTACCATGGTTCCTTTACCTTCTTCCTCTTTGGGGAAGATTACGTGAAGTTTAAGCAATACTTCATGACGGGTTGGTTTTTGTTTATTTCTGGTGCAGTAGTTCAAAAAAAGTGGGGAGCTGAGAACGAGTTAGAGTTTAAAATCAACTCCATGACCCTACTCAGCGAGGTTCGAGGACGTTTAATCAAAGGGCTCAAGGTCAATATCAATTTAAATGACTTGACGTACGAGCTGATGGAAAAATTAGAAACCATCACCGCAAAGTACAAGGGAGAAGCCAAATTGTATATTGAGGTCGTAGACCAGCAAGAAAATATTAGCCTAGAACTTTTCTCCAAAAAAATCAAGGTTGACCCCAGTGCGGAGCTGATCAAGGAATTGAAACTCATGCCAGAAGTGGCCTATAAAATCATGGATCGTTAATCATCCACCTAAAAAAATTACCCGCGATTCAGCAATAAATTAAAATTGAACGGAACTTATTCGGATTCAATTGCATTTTGCTGATATATTTGAAAAAAGAACCTTACCTGAAAGCATACCATGGCAAAAGCAATTGAAATTACCGACGCAAACTTTGAAGAAATCATCTCTGGAAGCCAACCTATCTTGGTTGACTTTTGGGCAGAATGGTGTGGCCCTTGCAAAATGATTGGCCCAGTAGTCGAAGAATTGGCGTCAGATTACG
>CANGUK010000117.1 GCA_947457095.1 Cyclobacteriaceae bacterium | reverse complement strand
TCACCGCCGAACTTTTTCACACCCAATCTTTTGGAATGTGACTCACGACCGTTCTTGGAACTACCTACACCTTTTTTGTGTGCCATGGTTTTATTCGTTTATGATTTCTTGGCTGATTGCCTTATAGCGTGATAGATTCAATCATTACTTTGGTGAAGTCTTGTCTGTGACCATTCTTCTTCTTGTAGCCCTTACGGCGCTTCTTTTTGAAGACAATCACTTTATCACCTTTTACATGATCCAGAATTTTTCCGGATACCTTGGCTCCTGCGAGTAGCGGAGCACCTACAGACACAGTGCCATTGGCTTCCGCCAACAAGACCTGGTCAAATTCCACGGAAGCGCCAGCGTCACCTGCCAATTTAGGGGCATAGACGAACTGATCTTTTGTTACTTTGAACTGCTTTCCTGCGATGTTAACAATTGCGTACATGATGCTTGATTTATCGAAATCGGAGTGCAAATATAGGAATTGAAATGAAACTAAAAAAACTTTCCCCAAAAATGATGAAAGATTACCGAGGAGTTGTGAAGAAAAATAGCAATCCAGAACTAGCTTCTTTTTTGGGATGATATTTCAATGGCTTCAATTTTAATTAAAAAATGAGTTAAATTTTCAACTACTTGTTTTTCAATTATTTAACCGATTTTTTTAATTGATTTTTTTATTGACTTTAGTTCAAAACTAGGGTCAGCAGTACCCCCAAAAAACTTTTTTTCATAATTTTTAAATAATTCAAATAGGTCAGATTGCGGAATTTGATTGATTTTATGCTTAAACATTTATACCTTATTCATTTGATATATAGTAATTTACATCGTTTTTGACCATTGGTCATTTTTCTATTTTTTGCTCTTTTTCAGACTTTTTTATTCCCTTTTTGATCCTCATATTTGTTGACAAGCTGTTCTGAAAAGACAGCTTTTTCCTTCAAAGGAAGTCTCAAAGGCATGTTTTATGCCGAAATTCCATTCCATAGATTACAACTATTTAGAGAGCGATGCAGCACGAGCCGATTTTACAAGAAAACAGTAACCGTTTTGTCTTATTTCCAATTCAGCATGCCGACATCTGGCAATACTACAAGAAAGCTGAAGCCAGCTTTTGGACAGCTGAAGAAATTGACTTAAGTCAGGACCTTTCCGACTGGAAAAACCTGAACGATGGAGAGAGACACTTCGTTTCCCACGTCCTTGCATTTTTTGCAGCTTCCGATGGGATTGTAAATGAAAACCTTGCCGAACACTTCGTTGCAGAAGTTCAATATACTGAAGCTAAATTTTTCTATGGCTTTCAAATCGCCATGGAAAACATTCACTCTGAAACCTACTCTCTGCTAATTGATACCTACATCAAAGACAATGCAGAACGAGACCGCCTGCTCAATGCCATCGAGCACATCGATTGCGTGAAGAAAAAAGCGGATTGGGCCCTGCGTTGGATTGACAATGGCAGCTTTCAGGAGCGTTTGATTGCCTTTGCCGCTGTAGAGGGCATTTTCTTCTCAGGATCTTTCTGTTCAATCTTCTGGTTGAAGAAAAGAGGATTAATGCCTGGCCTTACCTTCTCCAACGAATTGATTTCACGTGATGAAGGATTGCACTGCGATTTTGCTTGTCACCTTTACACCAAGCACGTCAACAATCAACTTCCAAAGGAAACCGTTCGTGAGATCATCATGGATGCTGTGGCAATTGAAAAAGAATTCGTGACTGATGCCCTGCCAGTAAGACTTATTGGTATGAATGCAGATTTGATGTGTCAATACATTGAGTTTGTTGCTGACAGACTTCTCATGGAACTTGGCTGCGAAAAAGTATGGAACAGCACCAATCCATTTGACTTCATGGAGATGATTTCCTTGCAAGGCAAAACCAACTTCTTCGAAAAACGTGTGGGCGACTACCAAAAAGCTGGAGTAATGAAGTCTACCGAACCTGCTGATAGCGCTGCTCGATTCTCTATTGAAGAAGACTTCTAAACGAGTTTGCTTACCCAAAAATACCTATCTTAAACCACCCCTTTAAAAAATCGCCTGAGTATGTTAGTAGTTAAAAGAGACGGAAGACGAGAATCCGTACGATTCGACAAGATCACTGCAAGGATAGAGAACCTTTGCTATGAACTAGATCCCAAGTTCATCCAACCCATTGAAGTTGCCAAGAAGGTAATTGATGGTTTGTACGATGGGGTAACCACTTCCGAACTCGATAACCTTGCCGCAGAAGTCTGTGCTTCACTTACGGTAAGACATCCAGACTATGCGATTTTGGCAGCACGTATTGCCATTTCCAACCTGCACAAAACAACAAGCCAGTCTTTTTCAAATACCATGAAAAGACTGTATACCTATGTCAACCCGAAGACTGGAGAAAATGCACAACTCCTAGACACTGAGGTTTACGGGATTATCAAGCAACACGCAGCTAAACTCGATGAGGCGATCGATTACAAGCGCGATTTCAGTTACGACTATTTTGGGTACAAAACTTTGGAAAAAAGCTACCTCATCCGTTTGGATGGTAAGGTAGTAGAACGTCCTCAGCACATGCTCATGCGGGTGGCAGTAGGTATCCATAGAGAAGATTTAGATGCGGCGATTGAAACGTACGACCTACTTTCCGAAAAGTGGTTTACACACGCTACCCCAACCCTATTCAACGCGGGTACACCAAAGCCACAGCTTTCCTCTTGCTTCCTACTCACCATGAAGGACGATAGCATCGATGGCATCTACGATACCTTGAAGTCCTGTGCTAAAATCTCTCAATCTGCCGGAGGCATTGGTCTTTCCATCCACAACGTACGTGCGAAGGGAAGCTACATCAAAGGAACCAATGGGGTATCCAATGGTATCGTGCCCATGCTTAGAAACTTTGACATGACTGCCCGTTACGTGGATCAAGGTGGAGGCAAGCGTAAAGGTAGCTTTGCCATCTACTTGGAACCCTGGCATGCAGATATCAAGGATTTCCTTGAACTAAGAAGAAATCATGGTAAGGAAGAGATGCGTGCAAGAGACCTCTTCTATGCGCTTTGGATTCCTGACTTATTCATGAAGCGTGTAGAAAATAACGAGGAATGGTCGCTCTTCTGTCCAAACGAAGCTCCTGGTCTTGCAGATTGCCATGGAGAGGAATTCGAGCGTTTGTACGAGAAGTACGAAAAAGAAGGCAGAGCCAGAGAAACCATCAAAGCACAAGAACTATGGTTTGAAGTATTGGAATCTCAAATCGAAACCGGTACTCCATACATGCTCTACAAGGATGCTGCAAATGGTAAATCCAACCAGCAAAACTTGGGAACTATCAAGTCTTCCAACCTTTGTACAGAAATCATTGAATACACCGCTCCTGATGAGGTAGCCGTTTGTAACTTGGCTTCCATTGCCCTTCCAAAATTTGTGGAAGCTGGTGAAGATGGGGTACTTCGATTTGATCACCAAAAGCTATATGAGATCACCAAGGTAGCTACGCGCAACCTCAACAAGGTGATTGATATCAACTACTATCCTGTAGAAGAAGCAAGAAAGTCGAACTTCAGACACCGTCCTATTGGATTGGGAATTCAGGGATTAGCAGATGCGTTCATCCTCCTAAGAATGCCTTTCGATTCACTCGAAGCAAAAGGCCTCAACGAGGACATCTTTGAGACCATCTACTATGCTGCAGTAGAAACTTCCATGGAACTTGCCAAAATCAATGGCACCTATGAAACCTACGAAGGATCTCCTGCATCCAAAGGAACACTACAGTTTGACATGTGGGGCGTAACTCCTAAATCTGGTCGTTACGACTGGGATTCTTTAAAAGAAAAAGTGAAGAAGTTCGGCATGCGTAACTCCCTATTGGTAGCTCCAATGCCTACTGCTTCTACTTCTCAGATCTTGGGCAACAACGAGTGCTTTGAGCCTTACACCTCCAACATCTACACGAGAAGAACCCTTTCTGGAGAATTCATTATTGTGAACAAACACTTAATGAAGGACTTGATTGATTTGGGCTTGTGGAATGACACCATGCGCAACCGCCTAATCTCTACCAATGGATCGGTACAGGCTGTTCCTGGAATCCCTCAAAACATCAAGGATCTCTACAAAACAGTTTGGGAGATTTCTCAAAAAGTAATCATTGAAATGGCAGCTGATCGCGGAGCTTACATCTGCCAATCTCAAAGCATGAACATCTTCATGCAGGATCCAAATTTTGGAAAACTGACCTCCATGCACTTCTATGCTTGGAAGAAAGGTTTGAAAACCGGCATGTACTACCTTCGTTCACAGGCAGCCACTGCTGCAATCAAATTTACCTTGGACAAATCTCAGCTGGAGCAGCCTAAGATGGAAAAGGCAAATGAAACGGAGACCATTAAAGCACAAAAGCAAGACGCCATAGCCTGCTCCTTGGATGATCCAGAGGGTTGCGAAATGTGCGGAAGCTAAATCGATATTCTAGAGTTCATTAATGAATAAAGGCGTTTGATTCTATCAAACGCTTTTTTTTATATCTTTTCAACCATGACGAAAGAAACGCTAATCCAACGACTCCAACACTTGAGCATAGACGCTGAAGCGCAGTTTGGTATTCTCACACCTCAGCACATGGTGGAACACTTGGTTCTTACCCTAAAAATGTCTACTGGAAGAATTCCAATTCCTGAAATCGTACCAACAGAAAAACAGTTGGCAGGAAAACAAGCCCTGCTGTTCACAGATCTCCCATTTCCAAAAGGAATCAAAGCTCCAGGCCTACCAGATACCTTGCTCGACCTTCGCTTTCCAGATCTAGAAACGGCAAAATCAGAATTGATTAAATGTTGGGATGCCTACCAATTGCTATTCCAGGAAAACCCAACGAAGAAAACCCCTCATCCTGGCTTTGGGCTACTCAACTTCGAGGAGTGGGAACGATTCCATGACAAACACATGGGCCACCATCTTTGCCAATTTGGCTGTTAAAAAAATCAATTTTCTTCTTTGGCAGGCTCTATGGGAGACACCCCGCCAGAAACCAAAAACTTCATGATGTCGGAGTTTTTAACGCCTTTGAGCGGGGTAATCTTTTCCTTTTTTACGAGGAATACATTTCCAGATACATTGTAGCTGTGAGGGAAATACACGGCCACCAGACCAGGCACTCCAATGGAAGACATTTCCTCTTGGGTGACAAAGCCAAGCCGATGCATGCTATCAGACACCTCTACTAGCACAGGGGAGTTGAATTTTTTCTTTTCTCCAACAAAGGCTCCCATCAGATCTTTGATGGAGGTGTAGAGTAAGTTGACAAAAGGAATTTTAAATACTCCCCGTTCAAACCAATCGAATAAGGGCTTAGTAAAGAAAAGGCTTGCCAGATATCCCACAAAAGTGATTAGAGCAAGTACCATCAAAATCCCTATTCCTGGAATTGGAACCGGAATCAAATTGTCAAGAAATAAAAAAAGCTGGTAGATAATATAAACTGTAAGCGCCAGCGGTGTAAGAAATAGCAAGCCCCTAAAGAAATACGCTAAAAATTTTCGATAGGAATTAGACATGGATTTGAGTTTTGGGATGAGTTAAAGGCACTAGATGCTCAAGCAATTTTTCAATCAAGAAGTTTGATTTTCACAGATCGGTAATAAACCACACTTTCTGGATCATGCGCTTGAAGGGCAATGGTTCCTCGATCAAACCGCTTCTTTCCTAAAGGAGAGGTCCGTTTGGTATCGGCAGACTCGTCGTATTCCATGACCACCTTGCCATTGAGAGCTACTGAAATCTGATCTCCTTTTAAAATCACGTGGTAGGTGTACCATTCCCCGTCCTTAACATGCACCTCGGATACATCCTGAACGGCATACAGGCTACCTGATTTTCGCCAATCGGAATGGCTTTGGTTAACTTGAATCTCATAGCCCTTTTCTGGCCAATCGTTCTCTTGGTAAGCCGTGTGGATGAAAATTCCAGAATTGGCTTTGGGTAGTGTTTTCACCTCCACCATCAATTCAAAATTTTTAAAGTCCGCTCCTCCTACTTTTCCTTCATAAAATGCATGCGCTCTAGGGCCAGCAACTTTTAGAAGACCGTCCTCCACCAAAATGGAAGAAGGATTTTCGGAAACCCTCCAACCTGAAAGGTCTTTGCCATTGAACAAGTCAACCCAAGTCTGCCCCTGAGCAACAGAAGCAATCTGAAAGAGAAAAAGCAAAAGAAGCGTGAGACCAGTTTTCATGGAGGTGCGGATTAAGTTTTAGTTCGATGAAGTTAGGTAATTTTTTCATCCACAAAAAAAGGCCCTGAAGAATCTTCAGGGCCTCAAATTTTAAATATCAATCGAATTACAGGTCAATTCCCATAAAGGACATGAAGGCAATGCCCATCAATCCAGTAAGGAGCATGGTAATACCCAGACCTTTCAAGCCATTGGGAACCATGGAATACTTAAGACGCTCACGGATGGCGGCCAGAAGAACGATGGCAAGCATAAATCCAAAACCTGAACCAAAACCATACACTGCAGATTCTGCTAGCGTATAATCACGCTGAGCCATAAATAGACAGCCTCCAAGAATAGCACAGTTTACCGCAATCAAGGGAAGGAAAATACCCAACTGACCATAAAGTGCAGGTGAGAACTTTTCTACCACCATTTCTACCAATTGCACGATACCTGCAATTATGGCAATAAACATGATGAAGCGTAAGAAGGATAAATCAATAGTTGACATGCTCGCAGAGACCCAAGTCAGTGCACCTTCTTTTAATACAAACTCATTCAAAATCCAGTTGAAGGGAACTGTTACTCCCAATACAAATACGACAGCAGCACCAAGACCAACTGCAGTACTTACTTTTTTGGAAACGGCAAGGAAAGAGCACATCCCCAAGAAGTAGGCGAAAATCATGTTGTCGATAAAAATCGACCGAATACCTAAGCTGAAT
>CANGUK010000116.1 GCA_947457095.1 Cyclobacteriaceae bacterium | reverse complement strand
CCCATTTTCACTTCCACTGGAAAAGGCTCCGATGTGATGATCCCAATGGCCATTCCGGCTTTAGGAGGTATGATTCTGGAAGTAACCACCGTATTCATCGTACCTACCCTTTACTGCTGGTGGGCAGAAAGAAAATTAAGTAAGACAACAAAAATTGACAGCCATGAAGCAATTAGTTAAAGTTTTGAAAGCAAGCGGCTGCAGGCTTCAGTTCTATAGGTTTCCCTTGGGCAGTATGCTAGGAGTACTCCTTTACCTTTCACTGATAGGAACACAACCCCTTCAAGGGCAATCGTTGGAAGAATATCTCCAGGAGGCAGCCAAGAATAATCCTGGTCTTCAAGCAGCTTATGCCCAGTATCAAGCTACTGCAGAGCAAGTCAATCAGGTAAGTATGCCCAATCCAGAATTTCAGGCAGGGGTATTTTTACGGCCCATGGAGCGATTTATGGGCAATCAGGCTACCGATTTACGGCTTATGCAAATGTTTCCCTGGAGAGGGATGCTTACGAGCCAAAAGGAAGAAGCCTACCAGATGGGTCAGGCAGCATACTTCCGCTTTTTGGACAAAAAGAACCAACTCTTTCTTGAGGTCAATTCTCCTTGGCTGGAATTGATGGTGCGTCAAGGTGAACTGAAGCTTACGCAACAGACGCTAGACTACCTCAAGAAGCAAGAAAGCCTCCTGCTGGTGAATTACCAGGTGGGTAGCTCTTCTGGGCTGAGTTCCTCTACCGCAAGTATGCCCATACAGCAGCCTACACGATCCGCTGGGTCAAGAATGTCTGGTATGGGGAATCCATCTACGACTGAAAGCGCCGGCCAAGGAATGAGTTTGGGAATGCCCACTCCTTCCATGACTTCTGCTTATGTGGGGATGCCTGGTATATTGCAACTCAAACTGCAACTCAACGAGCAGGAGACCAGGTTGATGCAACTGCAAGAAAATCTAGCGGTACTCAAAATTCAGTTCAACCAATTGCTCAACCGGGCTATTGAAAGCCCTGTTACCCTTCCTGAGGAGCTGGAAGCACCATACCTGCCTTTGGAAAAACAAGCCTATTTAGAAAAAATCAAGGAGAGCAATCCCATGCTAGCCATGTTTGACGCTGAAAAATCGGCTTTAGTCCAGCAAGAAAAAATGGCTGCATTGGAAGGTAGACCCATGTTGGGCGCTGGAGTCAATTACATGCCCCTCTCACCAAGGATAGAGAAAGGAATGCCCATGGGAGGTGATAACATGGTGATGCCCATGGTGACTCTAAGTCTACCGATTTACCGAAAGAAAATAGATTCAAAAATTAAGGAGGCCTCCTTACTTCAACAAGGAGTGGAATTCGAAAAAAAGGAAACTGAAAATCGATTGGCCATGCAGTGGGCATCCGCTTTTCGCAATTGGGAAGAAAGCAATCGAAACCTTAACCTTTATCAAGAACAGCTAGCATTGATCGATCAGCAACTGCAGTTGCTCGAATCGGGATTAGCCACAGGAAAAAGCAGCTTACTTGACGTACTCCAACTTCAGCAGCAGGACTTAGAATACCAGCGGAAGGTGCTATACGCTACCTATCAAGGACATCAGAGCTTAATGCAGCTGGAAGCCTTAATCCAAAATTCCACCAATCCTTCAAACTAGAAAAGACATGAACAAACTATTCACTTCAAAATTAGGATTGATTTCCATCACCTTACTCCTAGGCGTGATTATGGGATGGATGTTTCATTCCCTCAGCTCAAGCAGTGCTGAATCACACGATCATGAATCCAGTGAGGGGGCAGCTACCCTTTGGACTTGTTCAATGGATCCCCAAGTCAAGCTAAACGCACCTGGTGACTGTCCGATATGTGGTATGGACTTGATACCCGTGGCACAAGGAACTGAAGAAAACAGCAATCCCCAAGCCATCCAAATGACTGAAGAAGCAATGGCTCTAGCCAAGGTTCAAACCCTTGTTGTAGGTGGAAGCAAGGAATCTAAAGAGATTCAACTCACCGGAAAATTGCAGGCAGATGAACGCGAAAACGCCTCCATCACAGCAAAATTCCCCGGAAGGATTGAAAAATTATTCGTCACCTTCACCGGGGAGCAAATTAGACCAGGGCAAAAACTAGCAACCATCTATTCCCCAGAGTTGATCACTGCTCAAAAGGAACTTTTGGAAGCCGTAAAGACCAAGGGAACCTACCCCCAACTTTACCAAGCTAGCAAAGAAAAATTAGCCTCTTGGAAACTTTCAGCTGCGCAGATTGCTGAAATCGAGCGTGTCGGAGTAGTCAAAGAAAAATGGGATATTTTGGCAGATCAATCTGGAGTCGTTCTCCAAAAAAATGTGGCTTTGGGGGATTATGTGGGAACGGGCTCGGTCCTCTTTACCGTCACAGACCTTTCCAAACTTTGGCTACGTCTAGATGTGTATGAGACAGATCTGCCATTTGTTTCCCTTGGGGACAATATCCAATTTACTGTGGCAGGCAGACCAAGCGAAACAAAGCAAGCCAGAGTATCCTTTATTGATCCGCTAATCGATCCCAACACGCGTGCAGCTTCTCTCCGAGCAGAAATCTCCAATGGGGGAATGCTGTTGAAACCAGAAATGTTTGTGACAGCGAAAATTTCAGGAGGAAAGTCAACTGCAGCTACCGACTTGGTAGTTCCGAGAACAGCCATCCTATGGACTGGAAAGCGCTCCATTGTCTATGTGAAAGTTTCGGATTCGGAAGTATCTAGTTTTGAAATGCGCGAAGTGACTTTAGGAAATAGGCTCGGAGAAAACTACCAAATCACTGCTGGCTTACAGGCAGGCGAAGAAATTGTCTCTCAAGGAGCCTTCGCTGTAGATGCTTCAGCACAATTGTCAGGTAAAAAAAGCATGATGAGTCCTAGTGAAAGTCAAGGCGAAAAGCCGAAAGCACAGCATTCCTCTTCCCATGCACATTAAATAATAAACCTCAGGAAGTCTTTTTAAAACAAAAAGGCCTCCTGAGGGATTCTTGCTGTTCGGACATTTTTGTTTTCACCTACTACCTCGGTCCAAGCGAAATAAACTTGGCCTCCCAGGACTTCAAGTTGCGGGAAACCACTTTTTCTGCTCGGATCTAGAGCTGTGATCTGAAGGGCTACTCCCATTTCTCCTGCTTGGTCAATACCCGCAGCATAAAGGAAGGTGTTCTCTCCTTTGGTTTCCATCCAGGAAACTACTCCCCAGTCCTCGCGGAGTAGCGCTACATCTACGCGGCCAATCAGCCCAGTAGATTCAATGACCACAGGCTTACCGAAGGATGCTCCTGCATCGGTAGAAAAGGCGAATTTAACTTGTTGGATTCCTTTCGGCGCAGTAAACCAGCCTACGAGCAGATTAGAACCTTTGGCTACCACTTTCGGCCCATTGACCGGACATCCACTAATCTCCCAACCGTCTGCGTGGATAATGGCTGGTTCGGTCCATTTGCCGTCCACAAGCCGTGCAATGGCGATGTCACGAATCTCACGATCGGATCGATTGCGATAAACCACCACAGGACCCAAATCGGTGATGGCACTGCTTGTTTGGCAGCAATCACAGGTTTTTGCGTCCAAAAGTTCATCCCACAAAACCTTACCCTTCAAATCAACTTCGGCAGCTCTGATACTCATTGGCACTCCTGCATGGGCAGCATGGTCATGTCCTCCCCCTCCTGTTTCCCGGCCATCGAGCCAGGATGTGAAAAAGCTAGTAGAGGTGTAGGGTACCATTGATACAAATCCATGTTCGGTTAATGTGCTATCCTGATGCAAGGGAAGATTCAAACTCCATTGGCTAGCACCTTTGGGAAGTACTTGTAGCTTGACATCGTAGGAAAAAGTTTCTGGGGAAGATTTTTGAAGGATATGACTGAGTAAAACTCCCTGATTTTCTACCAGTGATGGAAAGTCTGCCCAGTTGACAAACCAATTCGATCCTTGATTAATCAATTGAGGTGTAGCCCATTGGCTTTCTGAGTTCAATTTGGAATAAAACAGTTCCGCAGTGGTGTCATTCCCCATCGTCACCCAAGAAATGTATAGATTGGAATCGCCAGCATGCAAACTGGGCATGGCCGCATTTTCCATTTTTGGAAAAGGAATGGATTCCAATTCAATCAACCCGGGAGCGGCTGGTTTGCAAGCCCAAACCCAAAAAAGGAGCAGAAGAATCGGAGTTGAAATTTTCGTCATGGCTTGCTTTGAATAAGTTCCTCAATGGTTTTTACATTTTTCCATTCCACTAATCCCACTTGACGAAAAACCTCCTTCCCTTGTGCATCGAGGACTAGCGTGGTTGGAAGTGCATAAATTTCAAAATCAGCCAAAGATCCTTGTACAAATCGACTTAAGTTTAATCCTGTTTGATGTCGTTTATCAAAGGCTTGAATTTGTTCCAAATCCTCCTCAGAGGCAAAAATAAATTGAGTGTCTTCTTGTTGAAGAGTAGGAAGTGCATCCTTTAGTTCTGGGAATTCTGCAAGACAGGGTTTGCACCAGGTAGCCCAAAAATGAAGTACCGTCCATTTTTTATTTTCTGGTTGCAGGCCAAACTCTTCCCCATTTGCCAACTGAAATCGTGCCGAAGCTCGATTAGATGATGGTGCTGAATGTTCTTCTGTAGAAGCTGTGCTTTCGGAAGGATTTTTGGATTGACAACTTCCCAAAAATAGGAATGATCCGAGTAGTAACCCAAGCAAACCTCGGGTAGGATTAGACAATACGGTTGATTTCATAAGGAAATGGAATAGACCATCAACCAAATTTAAACTTTAAACCCAGTAAGCGAGAGGAAATGGATAAAAAATCAGTCAGTACCTGGCCTAAAATTGGATCGATTTCGCTTGATTTCCGCCTTGACTTTTTTGTCCTTCAGGCGTTCTTCACGCGCGGCCTTACTCGGTCGAGTTACTTGCCGTATCTTCTTTTTTTGAAAGGTAGTGGCTAGCAAATCATAAAATTTTCGAATCACTAATTCTTTGTTTTGGAGTTGGGAACGTGTTTCTTGGCAAGTAAGCTGCAAATATCCCAGTTGATCGATCTTAGTTGGATTTTTTTGAACAAAGGACAATTTTTCCTCCTCCGTCAAAACTTGTGACTGCATCAGGTCAAATTTGAGTTGCACCTTCGTTTCTACTTTATTCACATGCTGCCCACCTGCTCCCCCAGATCGGGAAGTGAGAAAATCCAATTCAGGTAGAAAATCACCACTTTTGATTCGAGATTGTAGGGAGATAACCGACATAAAAAAAAATGAGTTATTCTTATTGAAACACTAGGGGTTTTTGATTTGTTCAAATGAAGGTTGCATTCCGTACCTTTGCATCGTGTTGACTCACTTGGGTCAACCTACTAGTGTCCCCTAATGGACCTTTACTCCATTAACCACTACCTTATGAAAACAAAACCTAGAGTTGTCGTCGGCCTATCGGGTGGCGTAGATAGCAGCGTTGCTGCAAAACTTTTAATCGACCAAGGCTACGAAGTCATCGGCATGTTTATGAAAAACTGGCACGATGAGTCGGTCACCATTTCAAACGAATGCCCTTGGCTCGAGGATTCTACCGACGCCATGCTAGTTGCCGAAACTCTCAACATCCCCTTTCAAGCAATCGATCTGAGTGCGGAATACCAAGAGCGGATCGTGGACTACATGTTTGCCGAGTACAGCGCCGGCCGTACGCCCAATCCAGACATCCTGTGCAACCGAGAAATTAAATTTGACATCTTCCTCAAAGCAGCCATCCAATTGAAAGCCGACTTTGTGGCTACAGGACATTACTGCCAGAAGGGGGAATTGGTCCAAGATGGTCAACCTACCTACCAATTGCTTGCGGGAGCAGATGCAAACAAGGACCAGAGCTACTTTCTCTGTCAATTGTCCCAGGAGCAATTGGCAAAGGCCCTATTTCCTATCGGCCATCTCCAAAAATCTGAAGTTCGGGAGATCGCCAAAAAAGCAGGCCTGATCACCGCCGAAAAGAAAGACTCACAAGGACTCTGCTTTATTGGTAAAGTGCGCCTACCGGATTTCTTACAGCAGCAACTCAAACCCAAAACGGGTAAGATCATTCAAATCCCTGAAGAACTACCTGCTTATCAAACTCAAGGTATTCCAACGGGAATCCCTCCTCAAGAATGGTCCCAGGAGCAGTTGGACTTAATCTGTACCCCCATATCCTACACTCCTACTCAAGGAAAGGTCCTCGGCGAGCATCGTGGAGCGCATTACTTCACGGTAGGGCAGCGCAAAGGACTTATGGTGGGTGGTACTGGCAAACCTCTTTTTGTGATTGCAACTGATACGATTGAAAACGTCATTTATACCGGATTGGGAGAAGAACATCCCGGCTTAAACCGATTCGGGCTATTTGTGACCCAAGATCAGGTGCATTGGATCCGAGAAGATCTCCAACTACAGCCTGGGGAATCAGCAGTTTATTCTGCTCGAATTCGCTACCGACAGCCGCTAACCAAAGCTACCCTCATTCAGTACCCACATGGTCTTTTTGTGGTCTTTGAACATGCACAAAAAGGCATTGCCTCTGGGCAATTTGTAGCCTGGTACCAAGGAAATGAATGCATCGGATCGGGAACGATTGCTTAACAAGCTCCACCTCTAGATGCTACCTATCCTATTTGAAGACGAGCAACTCGTCGTAATCGACAAGCCAGCCGGTCTGCTAGTGCACCGCACCAATCAAGCCTACGGTGAAGATGAAAACGCCTTGATTCAACTCCGAGACCAGTTGGGCACTTGGGTGGCTCCCGTGCATCGTCTTGATAGAGCTACAAGTGGCTGCTTGTTGTTCGCAAAAAACGAACAGGTTCTTCCTTCCCTCAAGGCATTGTTTATGGACCGAGCAATCGAAAAACGGTACCTCTGCATCGTGAGAGGCATTCCAGAGAAATCCGAAGGACTCATCGATCATCCCCTCTCCAGTGAACGATCAAACAAACTGCAAGAAGCGCAAAGCAAGTACCGCGTGCTACGAGAATCAGAGCAACCCTTTGACAGCACTGGGCGCTACCCAACAAGTCGCTACAGCCTACTGGAAGTAGAACTACTAACTGGAAGAACGCATCAAATCCGTAGACACATGGCCCATATTCGGCATTACATCCTAGGAGACCGCAAGCATGGGGACAACAAGCAAAACAGTTATTTTGAAACCCATTTTGGCTTACAAAACCTGCTGCTTCATTCCTGGAAGTTGGGCTTTACTCCACCCTACTCAACTGATCCCATTCAATTAGTTTGCCCACCTCCTGCACATTTTTTAAGTACAGCCATGCTTCTAGGCTGGAACCTAAATGAATTGAAGTAATGTGCAAGATTGAATTCAAAATTTAATTTACTTTAGCATCTTATACTTTTCCCCGCTATGAAAAAACACCTGTTGATTTTATCTGCTGTACTCCTT
>CANGUK010000115.1 GCA_947457095.1 Cyclobacteriaceae bacterium | reverse complement strand
TGACCCAGAATCCCAAAACCAGTATCCCGATTAAAGGCACACTTGTACTTCTTGGAACTTGCTTTTGGGTAAGCTATCCAAACTATTGGATCAGCTACTAATTTATCTTGGATCGAATGGATAAAATCCTCGATAGCTACTTGATTTGCCACAAAGCCCAACGTGAATTCAATCTCACCTGCCTGTTCTATGGAGTGAATAACCCGGGTTGATTCCTCCATTGCCGCTAACTCGTCTCCAAATGAGCCTGGAGCGTTAACCACTAGAATTTGTTTGTGCTCTTTAAAATTGAGTTTTTTGAATAATGCTGTCATCTTAAAATTAGCGACACTGATTAAAATCAATCAAAATTAAATAACATAGGCAAAAAACTGATTTTAAACTACGCGTAACTCCCCTTTCTGGGTAAGTCCTACCACTTGCTCATAGCGATTGAGGCTTAAGCAAAAGGCAATATCAGCCTCAATACCATGATTTTGTAGGCGCTTGGCGTGGGATGCCTGAGAAAGGTAATTTGCCAAATTATTTCCCTCTTGGGTAAATAACGATTCCATCGCAAGTGCCCCGTCCTCTTGATTGGCATGGCTTTCTCTAAGCGCTTGCACCAAAGCACCCGCATACAGCGAGTCTTCCAGATTGAATCTCCCCTTCCAACCTGCACAGTGAACCAATACATCCAATTTTTGTGATTGGATATAGCTTGCTGTGGCTTGAAGGTTGGGGAAAGCTCCAATCAATATCGCCGCTGCACCCTTTGATTTTTCAATGGCCAAGGTACCGTTGGTGGTTGTCATCGCGAGCTTCTTTCCTGCATAGCCACCTTCCAAAAAGGCCACAGGGGAATTTCCCAGTTCAAAACCAGGGGCTGTCAAGCCATTGCGCTCCCCTGCTATCAGGTAGCCTTGCGTCTGCATGGCCCGACACGATTCTAGATCTGCAAAAGGAAGAATCTCCGTTACACCATGAGCCAAAGCAGCCACCATGGTCGAGGTAGCTCGAAAAATATCAACGACGACCACCAGCTTTCCACTGACCTCATGCAAGTGAATCAGCTCGGGACTGAAGCAAACCTCTATGGAGTTCATTAGCCTTTATACAAGGGAAGTTTTTCCACTTGCGCCTTCAGGTTTTTGTTTCGGATCTGGATGTAAATCTCCGTTCCCACTTTGCTGTAGGCGGTTTGTACATAACCCATCCCAATGCCCAGTCCCATGCTTGGGGATTGGGTACCTGAAGACACCTCTCCGATGACCTCTCCGGAGGCATCTACAATAGGATAATGCCCTCTTGGAATACCGCGCTCCTGCATGATAAAGCCAACCAACTTACGAGAAACACCAGCTTCTTTTTGTTGCTTCAAGGCTTCAGAATTGGTGAATTCTTTGTTGAATTTGGTGATCCAACCCAAACCTGCCTCAATGGGCGATGTGGTATCTGTAATGTCATTGCCATACAAGCAATAGCCCATCTCGAGTCTCAACGTATCCCGAGCACCCAATCCAATGGGCTTGATGTCGTAGGCTGCTCCAGCCTTAAATATCGACTCCCATACACGGGCTGCATCTGCATTTTTCACATAGATTTCAAATCCTCCCGCACCGGTATAGCCTGTTCCTGAGATGATGACATCCTTCACTCCAGCAAACTCCCCAACGGTGAAATGGTAAAATTGAATTGCGGACAAGTCTACAGGCGTAATGGATTGCATGGCAGCAGCAGCCTTAGGCCCCTGAACTGCAAAGAGGCAGTACTCATCCGAAGCATTCGTCAGCGTAGCACCCATCGTATTGTGGCTTGATATCCAAGCCCAGTCCTTATCGATATTGGAAGCATTGACCACCAAGAGGTATTTTTCCTCTGCCATCTTGTACACGATCAAATCGTCTACAATACCGCCAGTAGCATTTGGCAAACAGGAGTATTGCGCCTGTCCGATCACCAAGGTGGAGGCATCGTTGGAAGTTACTTTTTGAATCAATGCAAGGGCTTGTGGGCCCTCCACAAAAAATTCACCCATATGGGACACATCAAATACGCCCACTCCTTGTCTGACACAGAGGTGCTCTTCCATATCTGAACTGTAGCGTACGGGCATCATGTAGCCTGCGAATGGCACCATTTTGCCACCAAGTGCTGCATGTAGGTCATTTAAAGGAATGGTTTTGATGGGTGCATCCATTGGGTTGTCGTTTTTAAAGTCGATAGCAAAGGTAACCAATGCCAAAAAAAATGGTTTAGACCTAAGGATTTATTTTAACTCAAATCCATAAAAAAAGCAGCCCAAATCAGCTGCTTCATATTAGGTAGTAAAGTGGGTTAGACGGAGAAACTTTCCCCACATCCACAGGTTCGGCTCGCATTCGGGTTGACAAACTGAAATCCTTTGCCATTCAATCCATCAGAGAACTCAAGTGTAGTACCCGCTAGATACAATAAACTTTTCCTGTCAACCAAGATCTTGATCCCCTTGTCTTCAAAGACATGGTCTGTATCGACCATTTGGGCATCGAAACCCAGTTCGTACATCAAACCCGAGCAACCTCCTCCTTTGACAGAAACGCGAATGTTTTCTTGCTCCATTCTCCCCTCTTCTTTTTTCAATTCAAGAATTCTCTCTTTGGCTTTGTCGGAAACGGTGATCATATCTTTATATCTTTACGCTTTGGCTTATCACTTCTTCCCAGTTAAACTGCTTACCGAAGAAAAAGATTCAGACAAAGATACAAATTAATGGCATGAGGAAAATCGAACATCTTGGAATTGCGGTCGCTGACCTAAAAAAATCCAACGAACTCTTCCAGCGTCTCTTAGGAAATGCTCCCTATAAATCAGAAAAAGTTGCTTCTGAAGGGGTTGAAACAAGTTTCTTTCAGGTAGGCGACACCAAAATCGAATTGCTTCAAGCGACTACCGAAGAAAGCCCTATCGCCAAGTTTATCTCCAAAAAATCAGAAGGCATCCATCACATTGCTTTTGATGTGGAGGACATTTATGCCGAAATGGATCGCCTAAAAGCGGCAGGATTTGAAATTTTAAATGAGATTCCTAAAAAAGGAGCTGACCGCAAAATCGTTGTATTTTTACACCCCAAAAGTACCAACGGGGTGCTCGTGGAACTTTGCCAAGAAGATCCCAATCCATAAAATCAGCAAATCGAGCAAAAGCACTTCGTTGAATTGACCTTACCGTTTGAACTACAACCACATGTCTGAGAAAAGAACCGAAATCAGTGAATTGGGAGAGTTTGGCCTTATCGACCAACTCGCCAAAGGCGCTCAACTTAAAAACCCTTCCACCATCAAAGGAATTGGGGATGATGCCGCTGTAATTGATTCAGGCGACCTCGTCACTGTGGTGAGTACGGACTTATTACTAGAGGGAGTTCATTTTGACCTTTCGTACACCCCGCTTCCCCATTTAGGATTTAAGGCAGTGGCTGTAAATGTGTCGGATATCGCCGCCATGAATGCGATTCCCACCCAGATTACGGTTAGCATCGCGCTTTCCAATCGCTTCTCGGTAGAAGCAGTAAATGCGCTCTATGAAGGGATTTATGCTGCTTGCGAACAATATGGGGTGGACTTGGTGGGCGGAGATACCACCGCCTCCCGTTCAGGGCTCATCATCTCCGTGACGGCGATGGGCCAAGCCAAGAAAGAACAACTTTCCTACCGCTCTGGAGCCAAGGAAAATGACATCCTCTGCGTAACGGGAGACCTAGGGTCCGCCTTGGTAGGCCTTCAAATTCTGGAGCGAGAAAAGCAGGTGTACCTCTCCAATCCGGATATGAAGCCCGAACTAGAAAAATACACCGTAGTGACAGGACGTCAACTTCGGCCAGATGCCCGAATGGACATCATCCATGAGCTCCGAGAACTTCAGGTAGTACCTACAAGTATGATTGATATTTCGGATGGTTTGGCTTCTGAGATTTTTCACCTCTGCAAAGCCTCTGGTGTAGGCGCTACCATCTACGAAGATAAACTTCCTATTGACAAGCAAACCTTTGACACCGCAGTGGAACTCAGCCTAGACCCCATAACCTGTGTGTTAAATGGAGGCGAGGATTACGAATTGCTCTTCACGATCGATCAAAATGACTTTGCCAAACTGGAAAAGCATCCCGATGTGCATTTTATTGGACATATCACCAAGGCAGCTGAAGGCAAATACCTGGTGACTAAAAGTGGAACTGCTGTTCAACTTAAAGCCCAAGGCTGGAAGCATTTTTGAGGCAATTCTTCCAAAAATTCGGCTAAACCTTGTTTTTGGTATCCATGAGCAAAGTAACTGGGCCGTCGTTGATTAAGCTCACCTTCATATCAGCCCCAAAACTGCCAGTTCCAATGGGTTTACCCAACTCCAATTCCAGAGCTACAATTGCCTGCTCGTAGAGCGGTAGTGCAATCTCAGGTCGTGCTGCTTTGATATAGGAAGGACGATTTCCTTTTTTGGTGCTTGCGTGCAGGGTAAATTGGGATACCAACAAGAGTTCACCATTGATTTCAAGCAAGCTTCTATTCATCACTCCTTGCTCATCAGGAAAGATGCGAAGGTTGACTATCTTTTTGGTGAGCCATTCCAAGTCCTCTTTTCCGTCTGCCTCTTCAATTCCTAGAAGAACCAAAAGCCCTACTCCAATTTTGGATTTGATTTTTCCCTCAATGGTCACTGCCGATTCCGATACGCGCTGTATGACTGCTATCATGCTCCTAATTCTTGCATTTTTCCGGATAAAAAGCACTCCACCCCGCTTTTACTCTCACTAAGTGCCACCTTAACCAAGGATTTGGCAACAACATGATCTCGAATGGGCCGAATATTTATCCCCAACTTCAACCAGGTCAGCGGCGCCATAAAAATCATGGCCACCTGTTCTCCAAAACGGAATTCATGCCTAGCCCCTAACAACAAAGAAGGACGGAACAAGCCCAAATAAGCAAATCCCAACATCTTCAAATCTTCTTCTGTCTGGCCCTTGACCCGATTGTAATAAATGGACGATGTAGGATCTGCACCCATGGCGGATACGAAGAGAAACTTGGTTGCACCCAACTGCTTGGCCCAGCCTGCAAATTCGAGCACCAAATCATGATCCACAGCAAAAAATTGCTCCTTGGAGCCCGCTTGCTTGATGGTGGTACCCAAACTAGAGAAGGCATGAATCGTGACCTTTTGCTCAGAAATGGCAGCTACGAGCGGCTGATAAGCTCCTCCCAAAGATTTAGAGTTGATCTGATTGGCCCAGTCCCATGACTTTAAAGCACTTAAATTCCCTTCCAACTGGATTAATTTTTCATGCTTTAAGGCCAATACCCTGCGTCCCACGCTGATCACAAAGGAATAAGTGGAATCACGAAGCAGTTGATGCAAAAGCTGCATCCCTACCAATCCTGAAGTTCCTGAAATTAACGCTATAGTCATGGAATCAAAGTTGAAGAAATTAAGGGATAAATTTCAGTTTCTAGGTCTTTCTGTTTGTTTTTAGCATACCAAAGGTGGATTTGCTCCTTGAATTCAAGATAGGAAAGCCCCTCTGGATTTTCCTTGAAGGCTGCATGCCGGTCCAGTAAGTACTGGGGTTTTGGCCCCCAGGTAAATAGTTCATGAAGCAAGTCTGCAGTGACTGCAATCAATTTGGGTATGGACCGGTTTCCATTTGTTAGGTAGGCATCCATCAACTCCGGATGCTCGTCCCGAAGTACAATTTTTAAGGTAATGAGCGGATTGAGCGCTGCAAGTTTGGCCAAATGAGGAATGGATTGTGCTCCATCCCCACACCAGGCTTCGGTGATCAGGAGCCAAACTTGTGGACGATTGACTCTATGCATCAACTGGGTTAGCTCCTCCGACACTTGGCTCGTCTTATTCCATCGACCCATTCGCTGCAGGTTCAATCGGGTGTAACCCAGGTACTCCTCGCTTTGATTGGCACCCGTGGTTCTATTCTCCTGAACGAGCTGTTCAGTAAACTGAACAAATTCAGGATAGGTAAACCCTCCGTCTATTAGGGCTGATGTAATGGGGTAATTCACGGATTTCATGCATTCGGATTTGACTAGCAACCTAGGCCAGGAGAATTTGGTTCAGGAAGCAAGAATTTCTACTAAAAAAGTAACGCTGATTAGAAGCAGATTGATAGGCTGCTAATGAATCAAAAATAAAGACTTACCTCCGCCTTTACCTTGCGAATAGCCAAGGCAATGGGGTCGTTTTGCCGGTCAAAGGATTGAGATAAAATCACTTTTGCCAAATCTATGCCCGTAGCTGAATCATTGAGTTGCTGCCTGCTTACATTGATACGAGAGATAACCTCCTCCACCGCGATGCGAACGGCATCCCAGGTGTCTTCGGACACGTACACTTGCTGACTGGCATTGTGGTTAAACTCTTCTCGAATCTCTGAAATTAAATGATGGTGGAGCTCATCCGCCGCATACTGACCTGGAGTGGCTCTACGAATCACTTGAGCAGGGGTAATCCGCTCCAGCAACAAGCAAAGCCGTTCGGCTGCTTGCAGACGGATGGGAATCACTACTTGCTGCTGTTGACTTCTCAACTCCAATTTCAACTTCTCTTGTTCCTTGGAAAGAAAAGAAACGACAACCAAGTACATGCCATACAAGACGGCAGCTGCAGGAAGTAAGATTTTCAAAAGTTCAAGTAGGTAGTCCATGTCCAAATTTTAATTCGAATATCTACAATTCTTAATTGCTATAAAACTGCGTAATCGGCTATTTTTGTATAATTGATTCAATTTTAATCTTTATTAGTTGCTTTTAGCCCATGTTGATCCCCGTCGAAATTACCCCTAAAGCAGCGAGTGAAATCAAACACATTTTGGCTACGAAAAACATCCCAGAGGATTATTTTTTACGGGTGGGGGTCAAAGGCGGGGGCTGCGGTGGCATGTCTTATTCCCTTGGCTTTGATAAAGCCAAGCCTGAGGATCAGCAGTTTGACGTTCAAGGAATACCCGTATTGATCGAGAAAAAACACTACATGTTTTTGATGGGTATGCAGATTGATTTTTTTGAGGGAGACGAGGCCCGGGGCTTTACATTTATCAATCCAGATATTCCCAAACGACACGACCTTTGATTGCGAAAAATTAAGGCAAATCACCTTCAAAAATCCTCAAACCCAGGCTTGACCTGATCCCAGAAGGCATCAAGCGCGATTATTCTTGGCTTGAGGAAAGAAATGATTTTTGGCCAGTCATTCGAATCAAGCACATTTACCCCTTCGAGGATACATTCAATTTTGGAGATGGGCTGTCCCATCTCATTTTCAACATGCAAGCGCCAGGTCCATTCCTCCTTCAGGCATCCTTCTAAGATCTTTTTGAGTTGCCCAAACTGATCGAGTACCAACTCCTGCATTTCTAGGTCTGCATGTCCCAATTCGATTCCAATGGAAGCAAATTCCCGCTCAGCACGCATCCGAAAATAAATATCCTTTACCCCTGTTTTGTAGTTGGGCCAATTGGTTCTTCTTCCGTAGGCGTTTGGAACAGGCTTCATGTACTGTC
>CANGUK010000114.1 GCA_947457095.1 Cyclobacteriaceae bacterium | reverse complement strand
CAAGGATCGTGACGGCCCTTGCCACTCACTGTGACCGCTTCTCCAGCCGTATTGACTGAGGATTGGTCTTGCATCAGCGTAGCCACCGGCTTAAAAGCAACTCGGAAGTAGATGTCTTCCCCATTGCTGATACCGCCTTGAATACCTCCTGAGTGATTGGTGAGGGTTTGGATTTTTCCGTCTTGTTGGACAAAAGCATCGTTGTGCTGGGATCCACGAAGGGTGACCCCCTCAAAACCACTTCCATATTCAAATCCTTTTACAGCATTGATGCTTAGCATGGCCTTGCCGAGGTCGGCATGGAGTCGGTCAAATACGGGTTCTCCCAATCCTGGAGGACAATTTTTGATTACACAGGAGACGATACCTCCGATGGTGTCGCGGTCCTTTCGCACTTGGTCGATGTGCGCAATCATCACTTCCGCCAAGGCAGGGTCTGGGCAACGAACGATGTTGTCCTCCGCCAGGTTCAAGTTGAGTGCCGTGTAGGGTTTTTCAAGTCGGATATCTCCCACCTGGGACACATAGGCTTGAATGCTGATTCCTTTGGTGGCGAGCAATTGCTTTGCAATGGCTCCTCCTGCGACTCGGGCGGCCGTTTCACGGGCACTGGATCTTCCTCCTCCGCGGTAGTCTCGGTGCCCATACTTTTCGAAGTAGGTGTAGTCGGCGTGGGAGGGGCGGAAGGTGTCTGCGATGTGTGCGTAGTCCTTGCTTTTCTGGTCTTCGTTTGGAATGAGAATGCCTATTGGCGTTCCGGTGGTTTTTCCTTCAAAAACACCTGAAAGCAATTCGATTTCGTCTTCCTCTTTGCGCTGGGTGGTGATTTTGGATTGGCCTGGTTTCCGGCGCTGCATTTCAGCTCGTATTTTTTCCAAGTCCAGGGTCAAGCCTGCAGGACAGCCATCTAGGATTGCTCCTAGTGCTTTTCCATGGGACTCGCCAAAGGTGGTGAGTCTAAAAAGCTTGCCGAATGTGTTGCCCATTATTTTTTTCGAATGATGATTACTGCCAAGAGAATGAGAGCGCCTAGAAGTAATACATTGATTGCGTTGGTAAAATAGTACTTATATCGCTGGTTTAAAAACTGGTTGCTTTCAGTGGCGATTTTATCGTATATCCCGCCTAGCCTTTGTCCAGAAAGTGCCTCGTTCACCTTTGATTCTCCGGTTACCTGGATGACTGCTTGAGGCTTGAGCGTATCGTACACTTCGCGTTCTGGATCAAAGTAGATCCAGTTGAAGTAGTTGTTGAGTGGGTAGTCCCCGGCTTCATTCAAGGTGATGAAGTAGTCAAATTCTTTGATGCCCGACACCCGGCCATAACCACGGTTGATCTGCTGACGGACGTTGGGATCAAAGGTGTTCAAGTTAGTGCCTGGGAGTCGCTTGGGAGCAGAAAGGGAGTTGATATTTCCTACCCCGGCAATTCCAAAATTGTATGCAACCCCTTCGCCTGTTTTGGCCTTCAGCGTCGTGATATTTTCGCGCAGCTGGAATACTCCCACAGCAACTTCACTTTTTAAAGGATGTGGAGGCAGTGGTTTGACAGTGATGGTGCGAGGCGCTGAATAAAAGGTCTTGAAATCTTCCTGCCTGTTGGCGCCAAATAGCGAAGGATTCTTCGCGATTTTGTATTTGATCATTTCCCACGGAACGCGTGGAATTTCGATTTTTCCTTCAGAAAATGGGAAGAAGGTACTTTCAAATACTTTGAATTTCACCCATCTTTTCCCGTTTAGTTCTACCGTTTGCGGTTCGATAGTGGTGATACTGAAGTTTTCTTCCCAGGCCTTGGCAGGCTTCAATTTTTTGAGAATGCCATCGAGCTGCTTGCCTGCTTCATAAAATTGAAAAGGGGCTTGGTTTTGCTCCGACATAAAAAATGAGATGTCCATCGTAAATCCTTCACCAGCATAAATTTCTGATTTATCGATGCCTACAGAGAAGAAAGCATCGTCTGCGATTTCCACAAATTCTGGAAGCTCATTGCTTCTGCCAAAAAAATCTGCGAAGGGATCGTAGGCATTTCCTCCGCCTCCGGAACTGCTAGCTGCTGCATCGGCAACCGTAATTCGCTTGCCTGGCGAGGGATAGGTTTTTCCATTGATGGCGATCGAAAACTTAGCAAGAGTAAATTGCCCTTTTTTTGTGGGTTTGTAGTATTGGATGATGCTGTTGGAGCTACTCATCTGACCATTGATGATATTTGTGGCCGAGGACTGAGAGATGCCTTGTTTTTGAAATCCCGTGATTTCGGGAAATTGGTCGTAAGACTTTATTTTTTCATTGGACAGAGTGACTTTGATGGTAAAAGTCTCGTTGATTCCGATTTGATCGGGCCCAAGATCCACTTTAACTTCCTGTCCGAATGCTTCTTGTCCTGCTAGCAGGAGAAAGCAAAAGAATACCAGTAGGTGTCGTGCTGTCGTCATCATCGTTGCGAAAATAGGGGAATTTCAGCTAGGTCCCTCAAAATAACGCAACATCTTGGGATATGCTGCCGTTGAAAAACTTAAAATCAGTTAATACTTTCAAAATTTTTAGACCATGCTGGATTACGTAAAAACTATTTTACAGAAAGTAAGCTTCAATAGGTTTCTTTTTGAACGAGAGCTGAAAAAAGGACTTGGATATTTGTTGCCTGAGGAATTTGTAGAATTCAAGGTCTGGTGCTATGCCAAGTTTGGGCACCTCCATCAAGCCATCTTACTTCGTCATGTAGGGCCGCTTAATCTACTCCCGAATACATAAAAACAAATCCCCTGAGAAGTCAATCTCAGGGGATTTTTTGTGGTTTAGTTTTTAATCTTTCGTTGCAAAATCTGGATATGCCCGCATCTGGTGCTCGTTGATGTCTAGGCCTTCGATTTCTTCCTTTTCATCAACGCGAATACCAACTGTTCGCTTGAGGGTGAAGAAAATCAGCCAGGAGCTTCCAAAGCAAAAGGCACCTACAGCGGCGATTCCTATGAGTTGGGAACTAAGCTGGTTCAATCCAGCCAACTCACCAAAGATGCCCACGGCCAAGGTGCCCCAGATACCTCCAATTAAGTGTACTGCAATGGCTCCAACTGGATCATCGATTTTGAGTTTGTCAAAAGCAATGACAGCAAGTACCACCAACACACCTCCAATGGCTCCAATGTAGATGGAATCTAGTACGCCCATTTTGTCAGCACCAGCGGTGATGCCTACAAGGCCTGCCAAGATACCATTGAGTACCATGGTGATGTCATAAGTTTTGAATTTGATGTAAGAAGTGAGGAGTGCTCCGATGGCGCCTGCGGAAGCAGCTAGGGAGGTGGTTACAAAAACGCGGGAAACGGTGCCTGGGTCCGCGCTGAGTACAGAGCCCCCATTGAATCCAAACCAGCCAAACCAGAGGAGAAATACGCCCATGGTGGCCATGGGAATGTTGTGGCCTGGAATTGCCTTCATACCTGTTGGAGTATACTTTCCGATGCGTGGACCGAGTAGAAATGCACCTACCAAGGCGGCCCAACCACCGACAGTGTGTACGATGGTGGATCCGGCGAAATCATAGAATGGGGTTTCTAGCGTATTTAAGAATCCTCCTCCCCATTTCCACATGCCCACCACTGGGTAGCAAAAGCCTACATAGATCAGGGAGAAGATGATAAAGGGACCCAGCTTAACTCGTTCGGCAACTGCTCCTGATACGATGGTGGCAGCTGTAGCGGCAAACATGGCTTGAAAGATAAAGTCGGTAAAATAGGTGTAGCCTGCATTGTAATTGCTGCTGTCCCAGCCCTCGGGAAGTGAGAGGCCAAATCCAGAGAATCCAAAGAAGGAACCGGCAAAGTCAGCTCCAGGATACATCAGGTTGAAACCGACAAAAGCATAGGTAAGGAGGCCCAAAGCCGGAATAATCGTGTTTTTAAAGAGGATGTTGACGGTGTTTTTGGCTCGGGTGAGCCCTGCTTCCAGGGTAGCAAATCCGAGGTGCATGATGAAGATCAACAAGGTGGATATCATCATCCAGAGGTTGTTGATGGTGAATAGGTCTTGAACAGGTGCTTCCATAGGTGAGAGAGCGAATGAGTTAGGTTAAATAGAAATGATTAAAGCGCAGCTTCGCCCGTGTCATTGTTGCGAATGCGGTAGGCCTCTAATACTTCGTAGACAAATATTTTTCCATCACCTACCTCGTTGGTTTTTCCTTCTTGGAGGATGCAATTGATGACGCCTTCAGCTAGGTCGTCTGGAACGACGATTTCAAGTTTGGTGCGAGGGATGTAGGCGGGCTCGTAGGCTACACCTCGGTACATTTCCTGTCGGGCATGTTCAAATCCCATCCCTTTTACTTCGTAGAAGGAGAGAAACTTGACGCCCAACTTGGAGATGCATCGGTGGATGTAATCAAAGCGAGAGGTGCGGATGATGGCTTCGATTTTTTTCATTTTTTCAAGGAAGGAGAGGTTTTGTTGAAAACAGGTTGGAAAATAAGTTATTAATTTGCAAATAATCAAAAAATAAGTTTGAAAAATAATCAAAAAAATAAAAAAATATGTTTTTGATTAATAAAATGGTTTAAAAATGAAGTGAATAATAAAAAATAAATAAAAAAAAATTAAGAATAGGGTTAAAATCAAACCTAAGTAAAATGAATCTGTATTTGCTCGGAATAGAATTCGGGGTAATTTTGTCTACGTTTTTTTAAGAGATACAATGACAAGCAAACCAACACTCGTAGTCTTGGCGGCCGGAATGGGCAGTCGCTATGGAGGAAACAAGCAAATTGATGGTTTTGGCCCGAATGGGGAGACTATTTTGGAGTATTCAATTTTTGATGCAATCCGAGCTGGATTTGGAAAAGTAGTATTTATCGTTAGGCAGGAGATCCTGGAAATTGCTCAGGAGAAGTTTATGCCGAAGCTTCAAGGGAAAATTGAAGTAGACTGGGTCCTACAATCCTTAGACAGTTTTGTGCCGGCCGACCTGAAGCAAGCGGATCGTGTCAAGCCTTTTGGAACAGCACATGCTGTGCTGTGTGCAAAGGATGCGGTGCATGAGCCTTTTGCAGTGATCAATGCAGATGACTTTTATGGAAAAGAGGCTTTTGCTGTTTTGGGTAAGTTTTTGACCACGGATGTGCAGCCTAATTTGCATGCCATGGTAGGTTATGCCTTGAAAAATGTGCTTTCTGCACATGGGACAGTAAGTCGTGGGGTATGCGAAACGAATGCTAAAGGGCAATTGATCGGAATGACCGAACGAACTTCCATTTCGCAGGAGGGTGATAAAATCCTCAGCAGAGGGGAAGGAGAAGCCTTGGAAATTGCGCCCAACACGCCAGTAAGTATGAATTTCTGGGGATTTCACCCTGCGGTGTTCAAAGATATTGAAAAGATGTGGCAGGAGTTTTTACCGGCCAATCTGGGGAATTTGAAGTCGGAATTTTACATTCCTACCGTAGCCAACAACCTGATTCAAGCCAATGAAGCAGCGTTTGAAATTTTGCCAGGAGGAAAAACCTGGTTTGGGGTGACCTACACCGAAGATCGACCGGTAGTGATTGAAGCCTTGCAGCAGTTACATGCGCAAGGAGAATATCCAACTACCTTATGGTAAAAAAAAAGGGGCTTCTGCCCCTTTTTTTTGTAGAATGGATTACTTGTACAGAGGTAGAATTTTCGACTTCAAAGCTTGATTGAAAGTTCAAGCCGCCCTCCAAAACCCTTTTCGACGATTTTCCGCAAAGTGGATAAACGGATTTCCTTAACATCGTTTTCTACTTTTGAAATGTATCCTTTGTTAGTTCCGCATTTTTCCGCAAGTTCTTCCTGGGTCATTCCCCGTTGAAGTCGGGCTTGTTGCAACAAAAAACCTAATTTGAAGGATTCATAGTCCGATTCAAACTGGTCTCGTCTCAAAGTCCCAGGTTCTCCAAAATTCTGGGTAACCAATTGATCAAGTGTTGTCAAATTTTTGTTCGGCTTCATAATCTTTTTTGATACGTGTTGCTTTCTTTAATTCAGAAGAAGGAGTCTTTTGTGTCTTTTTTTGAAAGGCATTGGCTAAAATCAATTCTCTATCTTTTCCGAAAAAGCAAAAGATGCGAAAAATATCTGTTCCATGCTGTACTCGAATTTCAAATAGCCCATCCGTCCCTTCCAAGTGCTTAAAATAATTGCTTGGAATTGGATGTGCGATTTCTAGAATCCGTAGAGTCCGTAGTAACTTTTCAGTTACCTGAGGCCGTTGCTTCAAAAGAAAGTCTGAGAAATAACTTTTGTATGCCCGGATACTTCTTCTTTTCGGGTCATTCATTCGATTTAAATTTAGACATTGTTGTCCGATTAGACAACAATTGATGAAAAAAATATCAGATCAACTTGTAAGAAGTAAATATCTCCACTAGCAAGCTCTTGCATCCGGTTTTTGAGCCGTTTTTTTAGTGATTTTTACTAAAGTCAGGAAAAAGAATCGCAGAAATTGCAAATCAAGTTCCGGACTGGCGAATTACCCCATCCTCTACAAAAAAATAAGCCACCTCAGCTTCGATGGTTCCCAAAATCTCCTTGGAGCGCTCCGGCCGCGCATCGGTGATGAATAGTTGCCCAAAGTTGCCCTGAGACACCAGTTGCAGAAGCTTGGAAATGCGCTCCTCATCCAGCTTGTCAAAAATATCATCGAGCAGCAGCAAGGGCTTTTCTCCCTTCGCTTTTTCAAATAATTCAAACTGTGCCAATTTCAAGGCAATTATAAAGGACTTCTGCTGCCCTTGGCTGCCGAGTTTGCGCAGCGGATGGGCATCGATCCGAAAATCAAAATCATCTTTATGGATGCCCGCATTGCAATTCTTAGTTGCGAAGTCCTTAGGCCGCAGACTTAGGTAGTATTCTGGGAAATCTTCCCGCAGCGCCTCGGTCTCGTAACTCATGCCCACCTGTTCCCGGCCCATAGACAGCGCTTCGTAATACCGCTGCAGCAGCGGACTTATTTCTTGGATCAATGCTGCACGCCGCTTGGCGAGGGATTGACTCAAGGGAATCAGTTCCTCTTCATAGGCGGCAAGCAAGGTGAGGTCACGCCGACCTGTATCCGCAAACTGCTTCAATAGCGCATTGCGTTGCTTTAGAAAATGGTGGTAGCGAATCAATTGATCCAAGTAGGGATGGTCCAACTGGGCAAGTAGGCCATCGAAAAATTTTCGCCTTCCCTCACTTCCTCCCTTGATCAGTTCGGTGTCGTCAGGAGCAATCAAGACCAGTGGAATTTTACCCACATGGTCGCTGACTTTTTCTACTGCCTTCCCATTTTGAAAAATTTGTTTCTTTTTTCCCTGCTCCAAAGTACAGCGCACCTCCAGTGGATTAGCGTCTACCGTAAACTTTCCTTTCACCGTGAAAAATTCAGCATCGTGCTGAATACTCAAGCCATCACTAGACTGCAAGGCGCTTTTGGTAAGGGAGAGGTAATGGATGCCGTCCAACACATTCGTTTTTCCACTCCCATTTCTGCCAAGCAAGCAATTGATTTGCGGGCTGAAGGACAGCTTGCTGTGGAGGTGGTTTTTAAACTGAATGAGTTCTAGGGACTCTAAAATCATGTGAACGGCGAATTATTTGCTTTGCATCCTAATTTTTAGGTCGGGATTAGTATATTTGAGGCCTAAAATAGCACATTTTGATCAGTACCCTATGGCAAAGAAAACT
>CANGUK010000113.1 GCA_947457095.1 Cyclobacteriaceae bacterium | reverse complement strand
AAGGGGCTTTGTTGCCAATGGTTTCGGTATAGGAGGTGCCTTTGGCTATCCATTTGCTTTCTTGGATGCCTTTTGAAAAATCATCCCAAAAGGGGATCGTGGAGGCAGCTTGCCGCGCTTCAGGACTTGTTTCTGAAAGTTGGGCAACTGATGAGTTTCGATGAACTGGCCCAAAGGTGACAAATTGGGCATAAATAGGGCTACTAAGACTCCAAAAAGCTAGGAGCAACAGAATCTGAAGTAGCCGAATGGGTTTCAAGATGATTAGTTTTTGGCAATCCAAAGGTCGATTATATCGCCTGATTTCAATCCTGAACCCACGGATGGGCTTTGCAAGTATACTTTTCCTGGTGCCACGGAGTCTGTTTTGTGGTAGGTTTTTCTACCCACACGCAGTCCGGAACCCAAGACCAAAAATTCGGCTTCTTCTTCATCCATGCCGACAAAATTTGGAGCGCTAAGCTGTTGGTTTCCCATACCATCACCTACTACGAGGTCAATTTTTGATCCTTTAGCGATGGCAGCACCTTCCCGGATAGGGGCTCCCTTGTAGCGCTGCTCCAAGACCACATTGATGCCGATGTCTGGTACATACACGATGTCCCCTCGCTGCAAACCAATATTAGCCAGGATCTCTTGCACATTTTTTAGAGGCATGTTGATTAGGCTAGGCATTTTCAAAATAGGGGCATTCCGCGCATTGAGTGTCAAGTAGATTTTACGGTCTTTTTTAACTAGCGCATTCGCCTCAGGGAGTTGCTTCAAAATTGCTAAAGGGTCCTTTTCCGCACTGAAACCTGAGTCTGGGGAGATTTCATAGTGAAGTGAGTTGCTCTCCAAAAGATCTTCTGCTTCCTCATAAGACATTCCTGAAAGGTCTGGAACTGACACCGTATCCCCATGATTTGTGTAGAAGGGGAGGTAAACCTTTAAAAAAATAAAACCAAGGGTAACTGAGATTCCAGCAATCAGGAGCAGGTGAAGCCCTACTTTTTTCAGTTGTGGGAGGAGTGATTCCATTGTATAAATATAGCGTCTAGCGAGAACTAGACTTCTTTAATTCCAATACAAAATTCAACAAAACAGGCGCAAAGGAAAAAATTAAGCCGAAAGGTTGAGTTTCGGCTTAATTCTCATTACTGAATTAGCACGCGCTTGATTTCCTGTAAACTTGAACTGTTGATTTTGAAAACATACAGCCCTGCAGAGAACATGTCTCTACTAAACGTATAGGTTTGGTTTAACGTATTCGGGAAGGACAATTCTCTGATCACTGCTCCAGTTGAAGAGATAATTTGAATGGTTACATTTTCTCTTTTAGGGAGATTGAAGGCCACATTCACAAATTCCGAAGCTGGGTTTGGATAGATGATCGTATTCCTTTCCGCTGGAATTACTGGATCTGGATTTGCACTTAGGAAAAGCTCCAAGTTGTCCAAGTAAACGGCTGCATTCTGGGTTCCTATTACATCCAATGCAAAGGCCAAACGAATGTCTTTTTTACCTTCACCAGCATAATCGGTAAGGTTGACATATTTCCGCTCGTAGTCCCCAGCACTTGTTGGATTGGCATTCCCCGTGCTAACAGTAGAAAGAGCGGTTCCTGCTTCTGACCAGAGAACTTTATAGGTTTCTCCTTGATTTGTACTAGCGAGTAAGTATAGGGTAGTCCCAGGATTTACTGCTCCAGCGGCAACATCAAAGAAAACGCTGGCCTGACGGCTTACGGACAAATCGAAGGAAGGTGTAGCCATCCAATAGGAGTTCCCATTGGTAGCACCTTCAATTCGAGCTACATTGTTTGGTCCTGTGGCTCCCGATACTGCGGTCACTTGCCATGCAGCCTGATCACTTTCTGGATTAATGGTAAGCCATGGAGCAAGTTCGGTACTGCTGTTGAAATTTTGTCTCCAAGGCACCTCAAGTCTAGCTGTATTTTCGATGTTGTACCAGTTGATTTGAGGCAATGCTGGTATGTTTTGATCAAAATTGGGCTCAGAAACACCAAACCTCAAGTTGTTCTTTCCAGCAGTAGTGGATTTGGCTAAGGTAACATTGATGGATTCGCCAGCAGGGATGGATGTACCAGAACCAACGAAAACTCTGTTTCCTGAATTGTTGGTATTTCTTGAAAACAAGAACTTGGATATTGGAAGGTTACCTGTATTGGTAAGCCGCACAATTTCTTGAGCATTTGTTCCCGCACTGACAGGACTCGGAGCGATCACATCTTCAATCTTCAAGTCATACTTGAATTGTTCTGTGGGCACTACCCGAATATTCCGAAGGAAAATATTATTACCAAAAGCATTTTTAGTCACAATTGCCACTCGAATTTTACCCAAATCCTTGAATTTATTGAGGTTGACTAGCTCCGTTCTAAATTGCGTAGCACTTGTCGGGATAAACTCGTCCACAGTAGCATCGGAAGTTTGAAGTCTAGTTCCACTCTTTTTGTAAGGAGGAGTGATGATGTCAAAATCTATGCTACAATCTGGTGCTATTGCCACCAGTAATTCATCTTGGAACCCTGCTTGGTTGAAAGGACCATGAGCTACTTCAAATACCAATTGGGCATTCGGATACTTGCTTAGGTCAATTTGCGGAGAAACAAAGTAGTCGTACTGTCCCTGCGCTTCGTATTCGTAATGGCGAATGAATAGGGCTGGTTGAGCAGTTCCATCGATGGTAAGATTGGTTTTCTCCCAAGTCAAAGACTGATCAGGATTCCCGATGATCCAGGTAGAAGGTAGTGTGGTCAAAGGAACGGAATAAGGAAGCGTAAGCTGTCCTTGTTGGATAGGCTTAGTAGTTAAGGTATTGTTTGAAGTAACCAAGTCAGCTACGTTATTTACCTGAACTATTGTAAAGGAAAATTCACTTTCTAATCCCTTTGTATCGAAGGCTGAAAAGTTTACGATTGCCTTCTCTGAAGATTTTAGATTGGTTGAAAATTGTTTGGTTTCGATTAAGTTTCCGTCCCATCTAAATTCAATACTTACTGAAGAAACTACTTCATTTCCTCTATTTTGAATTTCTAACTGAGGGGTGATGCTTGGTTGGCACAAAGCGTCAAAAGGAGTGATAACTCTCAACAAGGACACATCTCTAGTCGTAAGAGTTGGTTCTTTGGTTCCACGGCTATTAACCAGCGATGCTCTTCGAGGGCTATTGGCAAGCACCACATCAAATCGTTCTACTTGGCCCTTAGTAAACAGGTTCATGCATGGATCCGGCGTGTAATCCATGTAATTCTGGATCATGTTGTTGTTGCCACAAGAGAAACGGGTTGGGTTGGCATTGCAAATGGTATTGTTGGGGTTGTCCTGATTGGGTGTATCGAGTACGAAATCATCTACTTCGCAGCCTCCATCGCCCCAAATGTGACGCAAGCCGAGGTAGTGCCCTACTTCGTGTGTAGCAGTTCTTCCATTGGTATTGGCAGCTGTGCCGGTTCCAGTTCCAAAAAATAGGTAATCCACGGTTACCCCATCACGAATCGATGCCGATGGTGCGAAATTAAGTCCTGGTAAGTCAGAGGTGGGAAAGGTCGCATAGCCTAAGTAAGGATCTACCAAGGTGACGACCCATATATTTAAGTATTCTTCAGGATTCCATTGGGAGGTCTGACCGATTAAAGTTGCGTCTTCTGGCCCATAAATGGTTTTGGGGCCCTGTTTCCGCACAATTCCATTGGTAGGGAGACCATTTGGATCTTGTTTTGCGAGCACAAACTCAATATTCGCATCTGCTGCTACAGGAAGGAATTCTGCAGGGGTGAGGATAGCATCTGAATTTTTTCTTCGAAAATCCTCATTCAGTACCCGAATTTGCTGGAGAACCTGTGCATCTGAGATGTTGGCTTCTACGCCTATAGATGTCCCATTGTGCAGGACGTGTACTACCACCGGAATCACGCGTGGTTCAGCCTGAACCTTCATGATTTGTGGTTTTTTATTTTTTTCTACGATCTTTTTGGTGATCCAATCTTCAAAAAAAGGCTTGGAGCCAAATACCCCTAGTTCTTTTTCTTGTTGGATTTCCAATAAGGTATGCCCACATTTTTCATTGTGACCAGCACCTTGGTGGCTTTGGCCTCCCGTTTGGTATTCTTGAAATGTAATTCCCTGACCCATTGCGGTAAGGGTAAACATGAAAAATAGTCCAGTTAGGAACTTTGGGAGCCAAATTAGTTGGTGTTGGTTTTTCATTGGGCGTGTGGTCAAGCTACGGTTAGGTTTACTGCTTCCACCCGCTTGATTTCGGGGATGGCTCTTAAAATTGCTTCTTCTACTCCAGCTTTTAAGGTCATGGAAGACATGGGACAAGAACCACAGTTTCCGAGCATTTCTATTTTCAATACAAAATCTTCAGTAAGCTCAACGATGCGTACATTTCCACCATCTGCTTCCAAGTAGGGGCGAATGGTATCCAAAGCAAATTCAATTTTCTCTCTCAATACTGCTTCCATGAGCGTTGCTTAAAGTTTAATTTCTACTAGTTCTGTTTTTTCCAATGAGGAGTTCCGTATTGCAATCTGACGGGCCACCTCTTCGGCGAGTTTTAGGTAAGCATCTTGGGTAGGTCCAGCTTTCAATACGGCCGGATACCCGGAATCTCCGCTTTCTCGGATACTTTGAACGATTGGTATCTCCCCGAGGAAAGGAACCTGATATTTCTCAGCCAACTTCTTGCCTCCATCCTTGCCAAACAAATAGTACTTGTTGTCAGGCAGTTCTGCAGGTGAAAAATAAGCCATATTTTCTACAACACCTAAGATGGGGACATTAATTTGAGCTTGTCGAAACATGCTCAATCCCTTCGTTGCATCTGCAAGTGCTACTTTTTGTGGAGTAGTGACAATGACCGCACCCGTCACAGGTACCGTCTGCACCAAAGTAAGGTGGATATCTGAGGTTCCTGGAGGTAAGTCAATCAACAAGTAATCCAGTTCTCCCCATTCCACATCAGCAATGAATTGGCGTAGGGCAGAACTCGCCATAGGTCCTCTCCAGACCACCGCACTGTCTGTAGGAGTTAAAAATCCAATAGACATCATCTTCACTCCATATTGTGTGATGGGGACGATGATGTTCTTTTCGCCTTCTTTCTTGACGGCTGGCTGTTCACCTTCTACATTGAACATGGTGGGAATCGAGGGGCCTGAAATATCGGCATCAATCAATCCTACCTTTGCGCCAAGCTCGGCAAGCGCAACCGCTAGGTTTACAGAAGTGGTGGATTTGCCCACGCCACCCTTACCAGAAGCGATAGCGATGATATTTTTGACCTGAGGTAAAACAGGTGCAGCATCTCGTACAGTAGTGACACTAGCAGTCATGGTGATATCCCATTCCCAATCCGATCCAAAATCTTCGGTCAATACTTCCAAGCAATTGTTTTTGATGACTTCTTTCAGGGGACAAGCAGGGGTGGTCAATACCACGGTAAACCGCACTTTTTTGCCAGCTATTTCTATCCCTTGGATCATTCCTAGAGAAACCAAATCCCGCTTGATATCAGGATCCTGGACTTTGGAAAGGGATTTTTTCAACAATTCTGGAGTCAATTGCATGGCTTTTGTAATTTTTTTGCAAGTTAGGTCAAGAATGCGTCTTAGAAAAACCTGATATCGTATTTTACAGCCCATTTCCTTCCAATTTTCTTCTGCTGCTGCCGGCTTAAATTTCTCGCTGGAGTGCTTACATTTGTTTACTTATTCCAGCCCATGTCCATCAGTAAACTGACCACCGATAAAGTAAAAGAGCGCGTTGACATCGTCGAGGTGATCGGGGACTATGTGCCTTTGAAAAAGAAAGGACAAAACTTCTGGGCCTGCTGTCCCTTTCACGGAGAAAAAACACCTTCCTTTTCCCTTTCGCCTGCCAAGCAGATTTACAAGTGCTTTGGCTGTGGTAAAGCTGGAGATCCCATTCAATTTGTCATGGACATCGAAGGGATCGGCTTTCAAGAAGCCATCCGACAGCTAGCGGGAAAGTATGGGATTGAAGTTGAGGAGGAAGCAAATCTGAGTCCTGAGCAAAATTTAGAGCAAAGTGAGCGGGAGAGCTTATTTATTGCAGTCAATTTTGCCAAAGATTTCTTTGTTAAAAACTTAGAAACCGAGGAAGGAAAGTCCATTGGGGTAAGCTATTTCAAAGAGCGGGGATTTACCCCTCAAATCATCCAAAAATTTGATCTAGGCTATGCCTTGGATGGTTGGGATCATTTTTTGAAAGCAGCTAAATCATCCGGATACCAAGAAGAAATTCTATTAAAAGCCGGATTAATTTTGCAGAAAGAAGGGGAGGCAGAGCGCCTTTACGACCGCTTTCGCAATCGGGTAACCTTTACAATTCACAATGTCAGCGGCAAGGCGATTGGATTTGGAGCACGAATCCTAACCAAAGATAAAAACCAACCCAAGTACATCAACTCTCCTGAAACCCCCATCTATCATAAAAGCGATGTGCTTTATGGGATGTTTCAAGCCAAAAAAGCCATTCGAGAGCAAGACAATTGCTATTTGGTGGAAGGATATACGGATGTCGTTTCCTTACACCTTTCGGGTATTGAAAATGTGGTTGCTTCCTCCGGTACTTCTTTGACTGATGGGCAGATCAAGTTGATCCGAAGATTTACCAACCAAGTCACTGTGCTTTACGATGGGGACCCGGCCGGAATCAAGGCATCCTTGAGGGGAATAGATTTGCTGCTGGAAGGTGGTCTGAATGTCAAAGCGGTGGTTTTTCCCGATGGGGAAGATCCTGATAGCTATTCTAGAAAAGTAGGTTCGCAAGCATTTCAGGATTACTTGAAAGCAAATAGCCGCGATTTCATCGGGTTCAAAATTAGTTTGTACCAAGAAGAAATCGAGAAAGACCCCATACGCAAAGCGGGAATCATCCGTGAAGTGGTGCAAAGCATCGGAAAAATTCCTGACCCCATCATTCGCTCCGTTTACGCAAAGGAGGCATCTGTATTATTGGGAATAGAGGAAGAAATCCTACATGCTGAACTCAATAAAATCCTGATCAAAACCCAGAAGGAACAATTTGAGCGTGCCAAGGAGGAAAAAGCAGTTGAAGCAAGTATTGAAGAGCTGATCTCTATCCCCATGGAGGTTGGTTCGGAGGACCATCTTTTGGCTCAAGAACGAGAGATGATTCGGCTTTTACTTAATTACGGAGGTCAAAAATTGGATGAGCAGGAACTTCATTTTTGCCAATACATCCTTGTAGAAATAGCGGAGGTAAGTTTTCAAACGCCCGTGTACCAAAAAATGCTCCTCTTGTATCGAGAAAGCGTTGATTTGGGAAATGTACCTACCGATGCGCTATTTCTCAATCATGGAGATGCAGAGGTTCGGCAGGAAGCTATTGCCTTGATCACCCAACGTCACGAGGTATCGACACATTGGAAAGATAAATTTCAAATTTTCATTCAACTGGAATCCGATGATTTGGCAAACACCGCCTTCAAGTCCATTTTGAGATTAAAGCGACGCCTCCTTCAAAAATTGATGGAAGAGGCAATGGCAAATATCAAAGAGGCGGAACAACAGCAATTGGAGGAGGGGAAGATGCGTGAATTGCTCGAATTGTACCTAGAATTAAAGAATTTTAAACTTAAGATAGACAAGGAACTAGGCATTGTAATTGGTTAATTCCAAACTTTC
This sequence comes from Cyclobacteriaceae bacterium, assembly GCA_947457095.1. Taxonomy (GTDB): domain Bacteria; phylum Bacteroidota; class Bacteroidia; order Cytophagales; family Cyclobacteriaceae; genus Algoriphagus. The sequence continues at coordinate 19 of CANGUK010000113.1, read as the reverse complement.
TTTGGCTGCTTCCGGTTTT
>CANGUK010000112.1 GCA_947457095.1 Cyclobacteriaceae bacterium | reverse complement strand
TCCCGATCTGTAACTTTCGAAAGCGCTGAGATATCCGCAATCACTCGGGGTACATTTTGACCGCCAAAATTGTATACTTCGGTGACTTGTCGCTTGGTATACACAAAAGGATCAATAGGATAGGATGCTAGGGCTGCTAACGGGGCATGCCCATTTCGTGACATATAGCGGTCAATCAGGGCACGTGCTACAGGTGCTTCAAACTCTGGATCTTCAGTCAAGGAAACACGAACGGTATCCCCTAACCCGTCTTCCAAAAGCGTACCAATTCCCACAGCGGATTTGATTCTACCATCTTCTGCTTCTCCTGCCTCGGTCACCCCAAGGTGCAATGGATAGGGTTTGAATCCTCCTTCATTGAGCTTCTGAACTAGCAGGCGGTAGGCTTGAACCATGACCTGGGTATTGGAGGACTTCATGGAGATGACGATGTCATAGAATTGCTCGTCTTCGCAAATCCTCAAAAACTCAAGAGCAGACTCCACCATCCCGAGGGGGGTATCTCCATAGCGGCTCATGATTCGATCGGAAAGGGAACCGTGATTAGTTCCAATCCGCATGGCTGTACCATGCTCCTTACAGATTTTCACCAATGGCAAAAACCGCTCACGAATTCGTTCCAACTCCTCAGCATAGGAAGCGTCGGTATAGTCGATTACTTCAAACTTCTTTTTATCGGCATAGTTGCCCGGATTGATCCGAACTTTCTCAACAATTTTAGCTGCCAATTCAGCAGCATTCGGCGTAAAGTGAATGTCTGCTACCAAGGGCGTGTTGTACCCTCGCTTCCGCAATTCCTCCTTGATGTTACGCAGGTTCTCCGCCTCTTTAAGCGATGGAGCAGTGATTCGAATCAATTGACATCCCGATTCAATCATACGGATGCACTGCTCCACAGAACCTTGCGTATCCATCGTATCAACCGTAGTCATGGACTGCACGACGATGGGGTTGTCACCACCAATCCAAACATCACCGACCCGTACCGGAATAGTCACTCTTCGAGAATACTGGGTCAAACTGTTGCAATAACCACCTTCAAGGTGCTTGATTTGAGATTTCATAGGTTATATATCTCCTAATTGGGGACGAATAATTAGTTCTTCAACTACAGCACCTGGGGAAAGGTTATAGGCTCCCCAAACCGAATCAGCCACATCCTCTGCATTCACGAAACGAGTGGCCGGCAAATCCACTCCTGCCCAAGCATCTGTTAGGGTAGCTCCGGGTAAAATCGAGGTCACTTTTATTTGATAGGGTTTGAATTCTTCACGAAAGCACTTTGTCATGCCCAGCATCGCCCATTTGGAAACAGAATAACTCCCCCCATTGGCATAGGCGGTGATCCCTGCAATCGATCCAATACTAAAAATATGCCCAGACTTGCGTTCCATAAGTTCCGTAGCAAAAGCACGGGTGAGGTAATAGGCTGAATACAAATTGGTCTGAATCAAAAATTCCAAATTTCCATCGGGCTCAGCATGCAAGGAACCAGGAAGAAAAAGGCCCGTGTTGTGTACGATCACATCGGGAATACCAATAGCCTTGACACCAGTTGCAAACGCCATCACCTCCTCTTTTTTAGAAAGATCCGCTACGAAGGTGTGGACCCTGCAGCTTGGATACTTTGAAGCCAAAGAGGATCGCAAGGCAGCTAAATCACGCTCATTCCTGGAACAGGTGAAGATGTCAAATCCTTCCTTTGCAAATCGTTCGATAATTGCTCGCCCGATTCCCTTGGTACCACCACTGACTAGGATACTTTTATTCATTTGTTTCGTTGCTTAATAGTTAGTGTAACAACTATTTACTTCAGACAAAGTTACATTTTTTTATGAATTGATTCGTAGGCTTTGGTTGCTAGGGTTTGGGCCTGTTTTTATTCAATCCTATCCGAGTAAAAAAAGATTTCCTTTCCTTAATTTTTTTCGGAAAGCAATGGGAAAGTCAGGAAAAAAGTACTGCCCTTTCCGACTTCTGTTTCAAACCAGATTTTACCACCGGCAGTTTCCACCCCGCTTTTGGCGATAGCCAAACCAAGCCCTGAGCCCTGACTCTTCGTGCTGAAGTTGGGGATGAATATTTTGTCTCGAAGTTCCTCAGGAATCCCCTTTCCATTGTCAGAAATTTCTAAAAATACAGCACGATCCGACATCCACAGCCACACTCGAATTTGTGGCTTTTTACCCGGCTCCACGGCCTGCATGCCATTGATGATCAAATTGGAGATTACTCGCCCAAAAAGTTTATCGTCTCCCAAAATTGGGATTTCCTCAGTATAAGAATCATCCTGAAACTCCAGGTCCATCCGCTTATCGGTTTTGAAGAGTTCCAAGACCTTGGACAACACCTCTTTAAAATTCATGCGCTCATTGTTGGGGAGGGGCATCTTGGCAAAGGTGGAGAATGAGGAAGCAATGCCACTCAATGCATCTACCTGATGAATCAGCGTTTCCAAGGATTTTTTCAATTTATCTGCATCTTCCAATTTCCCTTCCCGCTCCAAGCGCAGCAAATGCTGCAAGGTAAGTTTCATGGGAGTAAGTGGATTCTTGATCTCATGGGCCACCTGCTTGGCCATCTCACGCCAGGCGGTCTCCTTTTCGTTGGAAGCAAGGATCTTTTTACTCGCCTCTAGTTTGTAGAGCATTTGGTTGTATTCGTTGACCAGCAACCCAATTTCATCCTTTGACGCCCAAACCATAGGTTCATTGTCCTCCAAATTGGTAGCCTTAAGTTTTTGCGTAAGTAAGCGGAAGGGTAGCGTAAGGTTTTTGGTTACTAAAAATGAAATGACCAAAAACAGAATAAAAATCACTACAAAAGCATTGAACACACTACTCAACACATCTGAAATGAGCGCATTCAGTTCCTCCTCAGATTCAAAAAAGGGAATAGCAACCACCGCTTTACTAGCCGTAGTTCCTTGTGAAGGAATTGCCAAGTACACGGCCTGATAACTAAGTTTTCCAACTTTTTCTTCTAGAAGTGCCTCATTACCATTCTTCTCCACTAACGCTGCCATTGCGCCAGGATGCATCAAATTAGCCAATAACTTTTTATCAAAAATGGTGGCTCTACTCGAGGTAAGCAGCAATCCCTCCTGGTTGTACAAGTGAATATCCGTACCTACCGTAGCGGCTAAGTTATTGATCTCCTCTGTAAGCGAATCACGATCCAATTCTGCTACATCTTGGTTGCCAAAGAAGCTAAAGAGGTTTCCCTTGATTAGCAATGCTTTTTGGAGGTACTGTTCATTTAAATCATCCTTATAGCTTTGAGAAAGTAATCCAGTGGTGATGATTGAGATGATGAGAATGGGAAAGAAAAAAGCAAAATTCAGGTAGAGCTGAAGTTTGGTGGAGTAATTAAATTCAAACGTTCGGTATCCCTGCGAAAAAACAGAAACCAAAATAGCAAAAAAGGTAAGCGATACAAAGACCACAAAAAACAGCGATAGCGTCCCAAAAAACTGTTTAATTGTAGTTGCAGGTGAGGATAGCACCCAGAGTTCTTCCCCATTTTTAATCCCCAAGTGCTGGTAACCCATGGCATCTACCCCCCTCTCCATCAAGGAAGAGTTTTGGAGCAGCAATCCAACCTCATCTTGGAGGAAATTGAAGTTTCCTGAACTTCGAATTACCTCACCTGATCTAAATACCGCAAAATCAAAAGGGTCTTCTTGCAATTTTTCAGCATACTGCTGATCCAGAAGCAAGCGAGGGTACGCATTTCCTGGTTGAAAACGTTGCTGATTCAACTCTAAATAGATTGTTCCAAGCGCAAGATTTCCTTTAGCCATGGGAATAAAAGCAACAAAAGTATTCCCCGGCTCTCGCTCCCTGCTCGAAATAAAATAGAGATTGGATACCTGGGTAGCAAAATCACTCTTGACATATTCCTCCTGCAATTCCTTTAATGATTTACCTTCTAGAGCGCTGCCAATTTGAATACCAGCTGGCGAAAAAATACGGATATCCACCTCAAATTGATCAAAGTAATTATCTAGGTAAATTTTTCGGATTTTACTGACTATCGGTTCCTTGGAAAGTAATGGATCTGCTAAACGATTTTGAATAAAAAGGTCATTCTTTAACCTTGAAAAAATATCTTCTAAGAAAATAGCCGTTTGGCCATCCGTAGCGAGAAGCTGCTGATTTGCAAAGGCAATCTTTGCTTGGATCAAGCGCTCCCCTTCAGCCTGGTAGCTACTTGCCGCCACAATGCTAGCTGAAATAAGGCTTGCATAAAACAAAGTCAAAAACGTCTCTAGGCCTAGACGGTACACATTAGCAACTAAGTCTAAGCGAAGAATTGAAATTAGAAATAGGAAGTGGATCAAGCCTGCTATCCCCAACCATACATTCCAAACAAAGAATCCCACCAAACAACTACTGGCCAACACAAAAAGCACCCGATAAACCTTGCGCCGGTCTGAGCCTCCTCTAGTAACTAAATGGATTAAACTTAAACTGAGAAAAACATAAACGGCAGCCCATAAGAATAAAACCAAAAAGCTAACACCTACCCAACCATCAAAACTAGGTATTGCAGAAATGTCCAGACTCCAATTGGCATGAAGAACCAAATCACGCGTCAAGGCCCAAAGACTGATAAAAAACAAAGTGGAAATCAGAAAAGTGAGCACAAGGACTACCTCCTCTCGAAACCGCTGTCGGTAATTGGCAAATTTATCCAACACCTGCTTTGATGAAAGATGATACACCAAAAGGCCTATAATCAAAACGAAACAAAGCGTATGGACTAGTAAATCCCCTAGACTGGGAACAACCCAAGAAGAAGTATATCTACTGCCATCAAATAGTGGAAGGTTCAAATACGCTTGAGGAAAATTGAAAACCAGCATACTTGCCCTGACCAGCAAAAGAATCAGAAAACCATAGCCTATTGCCTGCCAAACCTGACCTTTTTTCCATTTTTTTCTAAGGAAAATAAAACTGAGAAAAACGTAAAGGAGAAAGATGGAACAGCTAAAAATAAGTATGGGTGTATTCCAGGCCTTCCCTACAGATACGAAACCCGGCTGAAAGTCAATTCCAAAAAGCGGCTGCCCAAGCGAGGACTTCACCTGCAAGAATCCTCCCTCTGACTTGGGGTAAAGTGTAAACAGCGCATTTCCAAAAACTTCTGGGTTCGGCCCCATCACGACATAATCATTTTTTATCGTGCCAGACCAGACTAGACGGAAGGCCTGTACTAAGTATTCATTTCCTCCTTTACTTGGTAATTTTTGCTGCTTCACTAAAAAAGTACCGGAAGAAGAACTTAGGACTTGAAAATCCTTTTTAAAATCTAAAGCTGAAAAATCATGCGTGAACTCATTGGTAGACCAATACAATAGCTCCTTTTCAGAATTAACAATAAAAATTGGGTAGGTAAGGGCGCTCGAACTTACTCGTTCAAAACTCAAGGAATCTAATCCAATACCCTGCGCTTGAAACAAGTCAAAATCTTGATTGAAAACCTCCTCTACCAAATGAATCTTCTTTTCAATGGCCTCTATGTATTCCTCCTCTTGACTTTTTTGATAGACAAAAAAATTCAAAATCAAGGTAATAGGCAGAAGAAGTACGCTTCCTAAGATAAGAATGCGGCGGAACGAGAGCTTCATGAAGACTAAAAATAAAAAAGCAAAGTCTGGTATCAAACTTTGCCGGATAGTATTAACGTGCCTGGAGTTTTGCTTTCTTCTTTTTTGAAGACCGATACCACAAATAGCCGATGACACCCGCCATTAGGTAAGGCATCACTACCAAATACAATATTCCATTATTGAGTCCGGCGCCAATGGAGGTTTCACCGTTACTCACATTATTTTCTACGGATGCACGGCACATGGAACATTGAGCCTGAGCAGTGAAGCGAATTAGAAAACTTGCTAGAACTAGGAATAAGATTTTAAATTTCATTTGTTCTAATGAAGATGAACGTTAGGCAAGCAGAACTTAAAAGGTCTGCGTATAGTATGGAGAGATCATCAAATAAACAATCACACCCGTTACAGATACATACAACCAAATTGGATAGGCATACTTGACCACTTTTCGGTGTTTTTCTCGCTGATTGGTGTACCCATAGTAATACGCAAATAGGATCGGGAAGAGTGCAATAGCAGCGAACAAAATATGAGTAATCAACAAGAAATAATAGACAATCCGAATGGCCCCTTCGCCACCGAAAGGTGTACTTTCAGCTGCGCCATGGTAGATCACGTAGGAAACTAAGAAGATCGCGCCCAAAATAAAGGCAACGGTCATGGTGGCACCATGCTGGGAATACTTTTTCTGTTTAACAAACACCAAAGCGACTACCAAAGCAATCGATGCTGCAGAATTAATCACTGCGTTAAGGTGTGGAAGGAAATACACCCAACCACCCAAAGAGGTGAGTTTGGCAGGCATAAATAATAGCACGGCCACCGCCAAAGGGATGGCTATGGAAATTCCAATAATCCAGTTTTTAACTTTTGCTTCCTGCGAAGCTGTTGGGGTATTATTCTTTTCCATGAAGTAAAATTTTGGTTTCTAACATCAATAAGTCCACTTCCTCACGGGTAGTACCGCTGTAGTAGCCGCGAATACGCCCTTGATCATCTATCAATATAAATTTGTCACTGTGTACAAAATCATCAGGTACTCCATTTCCATCCAAAGCAGGAAGCACAAATCCACAACGGGCCAACTGAAAGGTCTCCTCCTTTGATCCTGAAAGAAAATTCCATTTGCCAGGAATCGCATGATGTTCTTCGGCATATTCCTTCAAAATCTGAGGAGTATCGTAGGTAGGATCAATGCTAATGGAAATAATCTGGACCAGAGGCTCATCTCGAAAATGATCATTCACCCGTTCCATCTCCTTTGACATGACAGGACAAATGCTCGGACAAGAGGTGAAAAAGAAATCAACAATCGTGATTTTTCCTTCCATCTCTGCCCTGCCCATCAGCTTTCCATCCTGATTGGTGAACCTGAATTCTGGAATAAAATGCTGCGAACTATCGGAAGCAGGACATTCCTGAAAGGGATTATCCACTCCATTTTGAAATAAAATAGGCAAGTCATACTCATTTTTCCCGAAGCCCTTCAAAAACAAGAAGATCAACACTGGAATCATTAAAATACAAACAAGGACAAAGCCCTGGAGAATTCGTAAACTTCGCATATTAGACATAACAAAAAAGAAGGTTGAAGTGATTCACCTCAACCTATCTTTTTTTGATAATTTATTTATTTACCAACGCAAAAGGAAGATATCAGATCCTTCCTTAATCAAGGCGATAACTAACCAGACTAAGAAAATTAATGGAACAATGATGGAATAAAAGAGCGGCTTAGCTTCATCTCCCAAGTGCATAAATTCCATCATGATGTACTTAGCCTTCCATATAGTCAGTAGGATAAACAAGGAATACAATAAAATCCCTCTATCCATAGTGAATGCCATGATAAATTCAGCTACCGTAATGGCAAGTAGAATGAAGGCCGTCTTCCAAATTTTTTTGATTTTTTCTTCGTTTCGAGGTGCTACCTCAAGCGTAGATTTAGTGTCTTGAACTTCCATAGTGAGCGAATTGAAATGCTTAGATCAAATAAAATAAGGTAAATACAAATACCCAAACCAAATCTACAAAGTGCCAGTAGAGACCAATTTTTTCAACCATTTCGTAATGACCGCGCTTGTCGTAAATCCCTACT
>CANGUK010000111.1 GCA_947457095.1 Cyclobacteriaceae bacterium | reverse complement strand
GTAGACCCATGGCCTTGCATGATGTGCTTGAGTGTATCGTACAACTCTACCTTGTCGTAGAGGTAGTCCATCTTGCCCTTGTGGATGTAGTCGCGGTAGAGACTTGGGTTGTACACCTCTGCCAACAAAAAAGCATTGGGATTTGTCTTTTTGATGTGGGAGTTGAGGTAGGACCAAAACTCCACAGGCACCATTTCCGCCATGTCAAAGCGGAAGCCATCGACCCCCTTGGCTAGCCAAAACTGGGTGATGTCCTTAAACTTGATCCAGGAATCGGGTACCTCTTTCCCTTGCCAAAAGTCGTAGTGCGTTTGGATATCTAGTTTGGAGGCTTCTTCAGGAAGGGCCACAAAGTCCTTGATTCCATCTGGGCTGACCCCATAGTTGACCTTGACGGTCTCGTACCAATCGTAAAAGTCAGGCTGGGCAAGGCGGGAACCATTGCCGGTCCACTTGGCAGGAAATTCCTCAAATTTTCCATCGCTCAAGGGATGTGCCGCTCCGCCCAAGGGCTGGTAGCCATTTTTGGGAGCAGGAACTTGGAAGGCCTTGCCTGGGAGGTAGTAAAAGTTGTTGTTTTTTGCGTAAGTCAGGTTGGTGTCGTCCTTCGCACCAAAGTCTTGGACGCCCGCTGGGTTGTTTTTCCCTTCGTAATAACGGGACACATGGTTGGGAACGATGTCGATGATCACCTTCATGCCTTGCTTGTGGGTGCGGGCAATGAGCGCTTCAAACTCTTCCATTCTGCGCGTCACATCCACCGCCAAGTCTGGGTTGACCTGGTAGTAATCCCGTACCGCGTAGGGGGAGCCTGCTCGCCCCTTGATCACATCTGGGTCGTCGGAGGTAAGGCCGATTTCTGGGAAATCTCCAATCACCCCATGGTGGGGAACTCCCGTGTACCAGATGTGGGACACGCCCAATTTTTTGATTTCCGCCAAGGCGGTGTCGGTGAAGTCGTTAAACTTTCCTACGCCATTTTGTTCTTTGGTGCCCCAAGGAATGTTGCTGGTATTTGTATTCCCGAAAAGTCGAGTAAAGACCTGATAAACGATAATTTTCTTGGGCGGCATGGCGATTGGATCTGCAGGTTTGGGAGTTTGGCTGGAAAATAGGGTCAAGGCCAAGAGGGCAGGGAGGACTATTTTTTTCATCAGCTTATCGAGTCAGTCGGTACAAGAGAAGCGTATTTCGCTTGATCAAGGAAGGGAATTGCTTCATGTTGATGGTTTCTCCAGGGGCATGAGCACCTGAACCCGAAGCTCCTAGTCCATCCAAACTGTCCATAAAGGAGGCCACAAAAGAGATGTCTCCCGCGCCACGGCTACCCGGATCCCCAGGCTTGACAGGACCGTAGCCCAGGTCTTGGCTAACTTGACTAAGCGTTTCGGCTAGGGCATAGTTGCCCGGGGTAGGCTCCATGGAAGGAAGGCCATCGGAAAAGGTGATTTCTGCATCGGTTTGGTGCAGGTTTTTGGCGACGATTTCCCGCATTTTGGCTCGTGCTGCCTCCTTTTGTGCTTCCCCTAAAAAGCGTAAATCTCCAGTGACGATGGTTTCACGTGCCACAATATTGGTTTTCCCAAGGGAACTGCCGGCACCAGTACTCGAGTTGATATTCACATCCGATCCGCCGACGATTTGGCCTGGGTTGAAGGTTAAGTACTTTTCCCCTGCGAGGGCTTCGCGAAACTCATCCAGGATGCGTGCCGCTTCGTAGATGGCTCCATAGCCTGCATTTTGACCAAATACCCCACTGGAATGTCCTTGCTTTCCTTTGGTCTTAAGTGTCCAGCCAGAGGCTCCTCTGCGCGCCACGGTGGCTCCGCCAAAACCCTGAGCGGTCTCGTAGGCCAAGGCAAGGTCATGCGTTTTGGCTCTGGCGATGAAATCCTGTCTGGATAAGGTTCCATTTCCTGTGCTTTCCTCATCCCCATTGAAATACACGGTGATGGTTCGGTCTTCCAAGAGACCCAGTTCATGCATGGCCTTGAGGCTGGCGAGCACGAGTACATCGCCACCCTTCATGTCGTTGGCTCCTTGGCCCGTGGCAGTGCTGTCGTTGAGCCAGGTGAAGGGGGTAAAGGGCATGTCTTTTTCAAACACGGTATCTAGGTGACCGATTAGAAATAATTTCTTGCCTTTTGTTCCCTTTCTTGTAGCCACAAAATGTCCTGCACGCTTTACTTCCGCAGGGACATCTACCCACTCGGTTTGAAATCCGATTTTTTGAAATTCTCGTTCAAAAACGCGACCCACTTCTCGCACACCTTCCAGGTTGAGCGAACCTGAATTGATGTTGATGACCTCCTCCAAGAGTTGAACGGTCTCCTGGTAGTTTTTGTCGATGCGCTCGATCAATTTTTTCTCATCCTTGCTCAATTGCTGCTGGGCGAAGGAAAAGAATGGAGTAGATACCAGAAGAAGGGCGAAAAAAAAGCGTTTCATGGGATGGGAATTAGGGTAACTTGTGAAGGACTAAAGTTAGTAAACCGAGAGAGAATTGCCAGAAGGAATGTGGTAGACAGGGACGCCTGGGACATGAGTTTGCAACCAATTTTTTACAAATTCGGAGCCTCCTTCTTCGCTGGCTGAGTGGCCGATTTCGACCATGGAAAGTTTCATACCGAGTTCATTGGCCGTTTTGACATACTCTGGAGTTTCCCACTCGTTGGATTCACCGCAGATTAGCACATCGGGGCGGTGTTCCTGGATTCGGGTGATTTGCGTTTTTCCTCCCACGGCTCCAGGGAGGAGGAGTACCTTGGAAATAGGTTTATTCAAGTCCCCCACATAGCGCATGGCGGGTACTTGCATTCGGGATTTGATGTGGTCAATGACCGCCTTCAAATTAGTAGTAGGAATCTGCAAAATCGGGCTGCCAGGGGTATAGTAGTCCTTCCATCCCAGTTCTTCTACTACGCCTATCCGGACCCCATCGTCTTGCATGCGGTGCACGTAGTCGTGATTTCTCCAGATGGTTAGTTGATGCTTGGCCAGTAGGTCGTATTTGCCACGGAAGACAGGATCGTTTTCTAGGTAGTCGGTTTCGTCCTGACCCGAGTAAAAAGTAGGTTCGTGGGGAATAATCAGGTTGGCCTTCAACTCCACCGCCTTTTTGATGATTTCGATGCTGGGAAACATGGTGGTGACGATCCCCGTGACCACGGTATCTCTGGAACCAATCTTGATTGTATCCACCGTCTGTGCAAAGGGCGCCTTGGGCACTTGGGAGATAAACAAGTCCATGATCTCGCCTACGGTCCAGGATTTTTGGATGGGGCTAGCCCAACCCGAAAAGGGATTGCTGAGGAGGCCTGCACCGATGAGCGCTCCAGTTTGAAATAGAAATTGACGGCGAGGTGGGGTTGATTTTTTCATGAAAAGAAAAATTGAATTTCAGATTGAAACGTATCGTTGGGGGTTACTCCACAGTAACATCGGTTAGCCAGATGAAGCGCTTACCTGCGGCATCCTTGTGCTCCAAACTGAGTTGAATCGGCCCAAATGCCGCCGCCTTCTCCCAAGTCCAGGTGCGTCCTTCAGGAGCATTGCCACGGCGAAAGGTCCACTCTAGGATTTGATGCTCAGCATTTAGGTACAAATCGTAGGCATCTCCTGGCGTATATCCGCCCGCTGCGCCGTAGAGAATGCTGAGTTTGGTAGAAGGAAGTCCCTGAATCGGGGAGCTTGCATTTTCGAGCACCTCATAGGTGTATCCTTTGTCCCAAGCAAGTTGGAAGGGCATCATGGCCCAGTACTTGTCGTTGATAAAGGCACCGTCTTTTTCTGGTAAGGAATCGGCCGTCAGGCTATAGGTAAAACTGGTGTCTGCGTCAGCGTACAAGACCGTACTGTCTTGGATGTTCCACTTCCAGGTTCTGGAGGCTACAGTCACTGAGTCGCGCTGCACATTCCAGGTGTAACCGATGGACTTGACCTGGTCCCAGTTTTCAAAACCATAGGCTTTAGCTACCTGCATGGGTAGGGTGTCAGGAAGAGGTTCCTTTTGCTGGCAAGCAAAAACTAGGGAAATTAGGAGGATGGGAAGGGTTAGAAGTTTTTTCATGATGGCTGATTTATTGAGAATTCTTGCTGGCAACCCAGTTTTTAAATTTTTGAAATTCAAGCGCTTGCGCCAAGGGTTGCAGCACAAAGAGCAGGCGATTGAGGAAGAGCATATTTTTAAATAAGGTCGAAGGGAAAATTTTCTTTTTGCCTTTTGCCGCTCCAGTCAGCATGCTTTTTGCCACCTCTTGCGGCCTTTGAATGGGAAATGCACGAGGAATATTGGGACCTGCCGCTTCAAAAAAGGCTGTGGCTGTGGCGATTGGAAATACTAACGTGAGCCAGTCACCATCACCTTCTGCCCAAAGGCAATCGGCCCATTGTAGGATTGCTGCCTTGGTGCTGCTGTAGAGGCTGTAGCCTGGGATGGCCCAGTAGGCGATGGCCGAACAGGTAATCACATGGCGGAGGGGGTGTGTCGGGAATATTTGTTTGAGGGCCATTCCCAATTGAATGGGGGAGTGTACATTTAGTTGGAAGAGTTGGTCCATGTTTGCCCAGTCCTGGTCTGCGGCGGAGGCATAACTGGCTTTTCCTGCATTGGCAAAGCAGAAATCCACGCCCTTCCAATGGCTTTGGATCCATTTTAGGATAGGCGCATTTCCTTCTTTTTTACTCAAGTCAGCCAGAACTAGTCCTTTGATGTTGGGAAATTCCTCCCGAAGGCGATCGAGGTGCTCCGAGAGAACATCTACCGCCACAATGTTTTTGGTGTGCGGATAAAGTTGACGAATCAACTCCAATCCAATGCCTGAGCCGGCTCCAGTCACCACTACCTGTGCATCTTTATAGGGCTTCATGCTGGGGTGCTTGGTTTTGGAAAAGTAAGGGAAAAGGGACTCACCTTTAGGGCGAGTAGGGGCTTGATGCCTCGGATGTCAGGAAAAAGTTGGGGATCAACCTCCAAGTCCTGAATGTGCGCCAGTTTTCCCCAACCCTTTCCTTCTGGTTGGGTGAATAACACTTGCCCGGCTAATTCTTGTCGCAATCGAATGGGAAGGAGCGCGGTGCTCATCGGAAATGAAATTCCACCGGAGCGAATGCTCGCCCGGAATACCTGCTTTCCATTAAAGGAAATTTCCACCTGGTCTAGCCCTTTCCCCTTTTGCCAATTGAAGTCGGCCGTTTCCTTTGGGATGGCCCAGTTGGCCCGTCCATTCGCCGTGCTTGCCTCTGAGTCCACGAAGATGGTGGTGATGGCCTGCAATTTTTCTTTCCCAAATTTTCCAGGGATAAACAGAAGTTCCCGGTAGGGCCCCACAGGTGATTCCTCGTAGTCTACCAGCATCACGTAACCAAATCCACCTTTGAATTTGCCTTGAAGATGCTCCGGTAGGTTGCCTGCTTTTGCTACCCAATCTTTTTTGAAGCGAAAAAGGAGGATGATGCCTTCTCCCCGCAGGGTCCAAGGGGCTGGAACTGGCGTATGGGTCGAGGAAGACTTAGGCATAGGGAGAGGGGCTGATGGCGGTCCATCCACCATCGATGATGAGTGTTTGGCCAGTGATGTGCCTTGCGGCATCGGAAAGCAGAAAACTAGCTGCTTCGGCGATGTCTTCCGGAAATGCAGGACGTGCTAGCGGGGTAAGTTTGGACCAGGTATCCACATAACTTGGGTCAGCGGTGGTTCGCTCGGTGAGGGTTGCTCCTGGGGCGATGGTATTGATGCGTATGCCTAGAGGGGCGAGTTCCAGGACTAGGTTTTTGGCCAGCATTTCGATGGCTGCTTTGCTCATGGCGTAGGCGGCTAGATTCTCATGACTCTGGTGGGCGGTCACCGAGGAGGTGAAAAGCATCGCTCCGCCTTGACCTTGGTTTTTCATCACCTGGGCCACAGCTTGGGTGAGGAAGAAGGTGCCGGCTTGATTGACGCGAGTCACCTCCATAAAATCTGCACGGGTATAGTCTAGGAAGTTGCCAAAAAGGGTGATCCCTGCATTGCATACCAGTTGGTCGATGTGGCCAAAATTCTGGAGGGCTAGGGATACGAGTTCAGCAATGACTTCTGGGTCGGCAGCATCTCCCGAACAGCCAATGACGGCCCCTTTTTTAAGGTGGGAGAGACTTGCGACAGCCTCTTCGGTTAGGCTTTTTTCTCGATCATTGAGGAGCACCTGGGCGCCGTTTTCCACCAATTTTCGGGCTATAGCTAAGCCAATGCCTTGTCCTGCTCCAGTAATGATTGCTACCTTGTTCATGGCGCTTTTTTGATAGAATTGTGAGGGCCCGTTTGGAATTTCCTCTCGGGCCAAAAAATTAGTGTGAATCTCTTTTTACTTCTGGCCCGGAGCTTCCTTGGAGGAAATCAAAATCCACCCCTTCGTGTGCCTGATTGACCTTGTCCAAAAACAAGTTGACGTAACCCCGATCGTAAGGGAGGGGACTAGGCTGAAATGCCGCTCGTCTCTTCTCCATTTCCTCGTCTGAAATCAACAGGTTGAGGCTACGCTTGGGCACATCCAAAGCAATCATATCTCCATTTTGCACCAGGGCAAGTGGGCCTCCGATGGCAGATTCTGGAGACACATGCAGCACCACGGTTCCGAATCCGGTTCCGCTCATGCGGCCATCTGAAATTCGAACCATGTCCTTGACTCCTTTTTCCAGGAGTTTTTTGGGGAGTCCCATATTGCCTACCTCGGGCATACCGGGGTAGCCCTTGGGCCCTACTCTTTTCAATACCATCACGCAGCTCTCGTCAATATCCAGGTTGGGATCGTCTACGCGTGCTTTGTAGTCGTCGATATCCTCAAAGACCACTGCTCGACCCGTATGGGTCAATAAGCTTGGAGTTGCAGCCGAGGGTTTCAGCACGGCACCTTGAGGACAAAGATTGCCTTTCAATACGGCTATGCCAGACTCCGGTTTGATGGGATGTTCGAATGTGCCGATCAAGTTTCTGTCCCAGCATTCGGCCTTTGCTATATTTTCACCCAAGGTCTTGCCATTGACAGTGATGGCATCGGTATGGAGATGCTTTTCGATCTCCTTCATCACCGCAGGTAGTCCGCCTGCATAGAATAGGTCTTCTACCCAATGCTCCCCAGAAGGCTGCACATTGGCAATGAGCGGAATTCTAGAAGAAAATTCATCAAAGTCGGCAAGGTCTAGGGGTACGCCGATTCGTTTGGCGATGGCAATCAGGTGGAGGATGTAATTGGTGGATCCTCCTACAGCTGCATTGACCATGATGGAATTTTCAAAGGCTTTTCGAGTAAGAATCTTGTCCATGGTTAGGTCTTCCTTGACCATCTCCACGATGCGCATGCCGGCCAGATGAGCCATCACTTTGCGTCGGGAATCTGCCGCAGGGATGGTAGCATTGTCTGGTAGCGCTAGTCCCAATGCTTCCACCATGGCCGCCATAGTGGAGGCGGTGCCCATTGGTGCGCAGTGCCCGACGGATCGGGACATGGCCGCTTCAGCTTCGATAAATTCTTCTTGGGAGAGTTTGCCGAGCTTAAAATCTTCGGCAAATCGCCAGATGTCTGAGGTACCTATTTTTTTTCCTTTAAATCGACCAGCCAGCATGGGGCCTCCCGACAATACGAGCGTGGGAAGGTTGACTGAGGCAGCACCCATCACGAGGGAAGGAGTGGTTTTGTCGCAGCCACACATCAGGATGACGCCGTCCATTGGATTGGCACGAATGCTTTCTTCCACGTCCATGGAGGCGAGGTTGCGAAAAAGCATGGCGGTAGGTTTGATCGAGCATTCGCCAAGGGACATGACTGGAAACTCCAGCGGAAATCCTCCCGCCTCCCAGATTCCTCGCTTGAGGGCCTCTGCCAAATCACGGAAGTGGGCATTGCAGGGTGTTAATTCAGAGCAGGTATTGCATATCGCGATGAGCGGCTTTGC
>CANGUK010000110.1 GCA_947457095.1 Cyclobacteriaceae bacterium | reverse complement strand
TTTCAGATGGCATCAAGAAAAGGTCAGCCACAGACAACACTTCCTCCACAGCCTCCAATTTACCCAAGAAACGAATGTCTTCGCAGGTGCCTAGGGTACGGCAAAGGCGCTCCATACGATCCCGCTCAGGTCCATCTCCCACTAAAAGTAGTTTGGCAGGGATCTCTTTTCTTACATTGTAAAAGACGTGAATCACATCTTCTACACGCTTTACCTTACGGAAATTGGAGGTATGGACGAGTAGCATTTCCCCATTGGGGCAGATAGCCAACTTAAAGTGCTCTTTTCGTTGCTTCTTAAATCGCTCCAAATCAATGAAATTTGGAATCACCTCAATGTCTCGCTTGATATCGAAGTAGTCGTAGGTTTCTTTTTTCAAATCCTCAGAGACAGCCGTCACCCCATCCGATTGATTGATGGAAAAAGTGACCACCGGCTCGTAACTCGGGTCTTTCCCCACCAAGGTAATGTCAGTCCCATGGAGCGTGGTCACTACAGGAATGGAAATCCCCTCCGTCTTCAAAATCTGCTTTGCCATATAGGCAGAAGAGGCATGCGGAATGGCATAGTGTACGTGGAGGAGGTCAAGATTTTCATACTTGACCACACTCACCATCTTGCTGGCAAGGGCGAGTTCGTATGGGGCAAACTCAAATAAGGGATAACTCTTGATGTCTACCTCATGGTAAAACAGATTTTCACTAAAAAAATCCAACCTCATCGGCTGCTTGTAGGTAATGAAATGAACCTCATGACCCACTTTCGCAAGACCTTTGCCTAATTCGGTGGCTACAACTCCACTACCTCCGAAGGTAGGGTAACATACAATTCCAATTTTCATCTAGTAGGCAAAGGCTTTTACAACGTGCTGATAACACGCTTCAACCATAGTTTTGTTCAAAATAAAAGATTTTTATGCTTCCTTTTTTCTTTCGAAAAGAACCCAAGAAGAAAAAATCTAGCGCACAACTCCACAAAAATCTGATTAATTTACCAAAGAAATCGCAGACACTTATGAAACATACTTTTCTTTTATTCGGACTAGTCCTTCTCAGTTGGGCCTGTACCACCTCACCAAACTCAGAATCCACCCAAGAAAAAATCGATCCCAGCACCTATTGGGGCGAAAACCCTTGGCCTGAAATTCGTAAAAAACGAATCAACCAATTGCTCCCAGAAGCCTTAAAAAATGCCAAGGTTGCGAGTTGGCTTGTGATCTGTAGAGAAAACTACAACGATCCCATCGCTACGCATGTGGGCGGTGAAAATGCAAGCGGCACGGCTGCATTTCTTTTTTACACAGACGAAACGGGCTTCCACTCGCTGGCCTTTTCCCCAGAAGGAGAAGCAAAGGCCCTGGAAGACCTTGCCATCCATGAAAAAGTGGAGCGCATCCCACGAGGAGAATCTGCAGTCGCCAGAGCGGTGGCCTTCATCAAAGAAAAAGGCTTTCCTACGATTGCCATCAACACCTCACCAAGCAACGAGATGGCAGATGGACTTACGCATAGCCAGCACCAAGATCTGGCTTCCTTGATGGGTTCAGATGTAACCAAACTCGTTTCCTCCGAAGAATTGGTGTACGAATGGCTTTCCATCAAACTCCCCGAGGAAGTAGAAATTCTCAAGAAAGCCGCACAGTTGGCTTCTGATTTTCAAGAAGAGGCCTATGCTACCATCATCCCCGGCAAAACCACCGATGCTGAGGTTGCCAAATTCCTGAAGGCCAAAATGGCCGAATATGGAGTAACCGATGCTTGGCATCCCGATCAAAATCCGAACGTCAACTCAGGTCCTGATCGAGGCCACTCCCATGCCACCGATAAGGTGATTCAGCCAGGTGATGTCATTCAAACCGACTTTGGAGTCAAATTGTACGGAATATGGGTGAGCGACATCCAGCGCTTTGCCTATGTGCTGAAGGAGGGCGAGACCAGCGCTCCCAAAGAAATTCAACAGTACTGGGAAAATGGAAAGGCAGGTAGCCGTATTGCGCTAGCAGCCATGAAGCCTGGTGTGAAGGGCGAAGATGTAGACCGCGCCCAGCGAGACTTGATGGACGCCAATGGTTCACTCTATGTGCCTTGGAGTACGGGTCACCCAGTGGGCTATGTGGCGCATGATGTGGGACCAAATTTGGGAGGTGCTCGCATCCCTACACCCCGACCTGCAGCCCAGAAGCTTTTGAAGAAGGGAATGGTCTTTGCCTTTGATGGGTTCCATTGCTGGAAGCAAGCCGATGGCACGGAGAAAACCATCTCTGTGGAAGAAATGGCCGTAGTCAACGAAAGCGGAGCTACTTACCTAATCCCTCCCCAAGAAGACCTGATTTTGGTTGGTAAAAAATAACTTTTCAAAATTCAATAAAGACAAAAGCCAGGGTAACTTGGCTTTTGTCTTTTACGATATCATATCCAAACAAAGCCCCAAAAGCGCTACTTGAAAAGCCACAAATTTCAACTTTTTCAATCATTCAATTTTGCAATTGGTTACCTTTGATTAACCATAATCTTCACCCTCCATGAACGAGCGCTACCTGCAGCGCGGAGTTTCCGCATCCAAAGAAGACGTACACCAAGCCATCTCTAAGTTGGACAAGGGACTTTTCCCCAAGGCCTTCTGCAAAATAGTAGAAGACACCCTGGGTAACGATCCCGAGTACTGCAACATCATGCATGCAGACGGAGCAGGCACCAAATCCTCCCTTGCCTACCTCTACTGGAAGGAAACAGGAGATCTGAGCGTTTGGAAGGGAATCGCGCAGGATGCGATCATCATGAATACGGATGACCTCCTATGTGTAGGGGCTACCACCAACATTCTCGTTTCCTCCACCATTGGAAGAAATAAAAACTTGATCCCTGGCGAGGTCATTTCTGCCATCATTGAAGGAACAGAAGAGGTTCTTCAACTGCTCCGAGACCATGGAGTCAATGCGGTTCTCACGGGTGGGGAAACTGCCGATGTGGGAGACTTGGTACGTACCATCATTGTAGACAGTACGGTGACCTGCCGCATGCGCAGAGAAGACATCATCTCCAATGACCGCATCCAAGCAGGCGATGTGATTGTAGGCCTTTCCTCCTTTGGTCAGGCCAACTACGAAAGTGAATACAATGGAGGCATGGGCAGCAATGGACTGACCTCTGCACGTCACGATGTATTTCACAAGATTTTAAAATCCCGCTATCCAGAAAGTTTTGATCCTGCCGTTCCGGACCAACTCGTGTATGCTGGAAAATACCAACTCACTGACCCGGCTCCTGGCACTTCAGTGAACATGGGCAAACTGGTGCTTTCTCCTACCCGTACCTATGCCCCAATCCTAGCGGATGTATTGAATTACATGCGGCCAAAAATTCATGGACTCGTACATTGCTCAGGAGGCGCCCAAACCAAGGTTCTTCACTTTGTGGACGATGTACACATCATTAAGGACAACTTGTTTGAAACTCCTCCCTTGTTCCGTATCATCCAAGAAGAAAGCGGGACAGACTGGAAAGAAATGTACAAAGTCTTCAACATGGGCCATCGCATGGAGGTATATCTTGACGAGCGGCATGCGGAAGAGGTCATCGATATCGCTGAGTCTTATGGGGTGGAAGCACAAATCATCGGACGAGTGGAGCCCCACAAAGGCAAAAAAGTAACCATTCAGGGGCCTCACGGCACCTTTGAATACTAAATAAGAGGATTCCCTCCTCATTCGAACTTTTCTCCCATTTGCTATGCTTCGGATGCTACGCGTATTTGCTTGGGTAGTGGCAGGATTCCTGCTGCTGGGCCTAGCCACGCTCACGACGGTAGACCGAAGTCCTCTGGAGGAACAAGATTTCTATAAAAGTACCTTCGCCCAACTAGCTAGCAGCACCTGGAGCAGCAGTAGCGGCGAGCACTGGATGGGAGGATGGGCTACCGTGAATGTAACTCCAGCCCAGCCCGCAGCCCTGGTGGGCTATTCCCCTCGAGGCCCCTATACTTTTGTCCAAGACTCCAGCCATGTCAAAGCCTTGACGCTGAGCAATGGAAAATCCAGCATTGCCTGGCTCAATTACGAATTATTAATCGTGCATCCCCAGCTCGCCGACCAGGTACGGTCAGGAGTGCAAAAAGCAGGGATATCCATAGACCAACTAATTTTCACCGCTACCCACACCCATTCTGGACTAGGGGGATACATGCCAGGGCTGGTAGGATCACTTGCTTTTGGCGGCTACGATGAGCAGGTGGTGGAGCAACTGGTAGCAGGATCCGTTCGTGCGCTGCAAAAAGCCCTTGCCAGCCAAGACACAGTGTTGCTTGCCTTCAAAAAAACAAGTGTCCCAGATCTTGTCTCCAACCGCTTCGTCAAAGGAGGGGCCACAGACCCCTATGTACGCCAAGTACTTTTTCAACGAAAGGATGGGAAGAAAGCCACCTTTATCACTTACTCGGCACATGCCACCGCCTTGAGTTCCAAGTTTATGGGGCTCTCTGGAGATTACCCCGGCTTTCTCACCCAGCACTTGGAGGAGGAAGTGGATTTCGCACTTTTTGCAGCAGGCACTGTGGGAAGCCACCGTCCCATTACCCAGGGCAATACTCCCGAGCAGGTCAATGCCTATGCCCAAGCCATTGATGCTCGAATCAGCGCGGATACCAGTACAGTTGCGTTGGCAGGGGCAGCCCAACTTCGGGCCTCAAAGTTGGATATCCAATTGGGAGAGCCTCAGCTTCGCGTGACTACCAACTTGCGCATCCGCCCCTGGCTCTTCCGATCCTTACTTGGAGAGATGCCAGCTTACCTAGACATTACCCAAGTGGGAGATATCCTTTTTATTTCAAGTAGTGGGGAACTTTCAGGTGTCTTTTACGAGGCATGGGATGCTCTGGCTGAGGAGAGGGGACTTAAATTGGTAGTTACGGTATTCAATGGAAGCTACATCGGCTACATCACTCCAGACGAGTTGTACGATGCACAATTTCATGAGGTGCGGGAGATGAACTGGTTTGGACCTGGAAATGGGCAGTATTTTGATCGCCTCATCCAAGATGTTATTCGAAAAGCAGCGAATTAAACTAACCACGCCATGGCCCAACGAAATGGACTGATCAGTATCCTAAGTCTCCGCTGCCCAAAATGCAGAACGGGACAGCTTTTTCAGTCAGGTAAAATTTCGAAACCGGGAAGTCTATTTATTATGCATCCGGCATGTCCCCATTGCAAGCAGTCCTTCGAACCCGAACCCGGTTTTTATTTTGGGGCCATGTTTGTCAGTTATGGCATCAATACAGCACTGTTTTTAGTTTTTTGGGTGGCCCTGCTGCTCATCTACCCCGACTATACCTTGTCTTTGCTTCTGGGTATCCTTACAGCAGTAGTGATTCTGAGTTTACCAATCAGTTTCCGGTTGAGTCGATCGATTTGGTTGGCTTTGTTTGTACGATTTGACCCAAAGGCCAGCACTAAAGTAGATTCCTAAATCCAGACTAGTAACCAGGGGATCCAAAACGCGAGTTCCATGCGTTGCCTTTTTTGTGCGGAAGAAAGCCGCATTTGAAAAAAAGTAAGGTAATGCACCAATAGCAGCAACAGCAGCAAGCAAGCAAAAGGGCGGTAAAAAGAGGAAAGTAAAATAAATACGGCTAGGGAAGCGAAAATGCCAAAAAAGGAAAGCCTACGAATCCATTGGACGAGTTGAAGCGGAGGATACAGTTGAGCTATAGAAAGAAAACCATCTTGTCGATCTTCCTCTCGGTCCAAAAAAGAAAGCATCCAGAGATTGAGCAAAGCCAAGACAAAGAATAAAGTAGCAAAAATCAGTACTGCCCAGCTTAAGTCTGCTGCTTCTGCACGAAGTAGGGGGAGCCAAATCGTCCCCACCACATAGAATAAAGCGATGGATACCTCCTTCAGTAAAACTGGCCCAAATTTTTGAATTGCCCAGCGGCACCCAAACATAGAGAAGGCCAATACCAAAGTAAGTTGGAATTCCTTGCCCCATCCCATCCAGAAGTATGCACCGCCAAGTCCTGAAAGCACTGCGGTAAGGATCCCCACCCAAAGAACAACTTGGTATCTTCGGTGGAATACCCTTCTTGGAGAGGAACTATTCGCAATTCTTCGCGCATCTAGCAAATGGTCCAGGTTGTAAATCGTCCAAACTGCAAGTCCCAACAACACAAAGGCCGACCAATCCAAGGATACATGGAGCAGCTCCTGAAAGAAATAGAGGCTAGCCATCGCCCCAATCACCACGTCTAGGGATAGCCAGGAAATAAGCAGGAAGAATCGTTGGATTAGCCTCATCGCCTAAATTTAAAGCCAAGGAATCAGAGCACCCAAGGAATGCTGGATTTTTAGGTAAGTTTTTCTACATTTAAGCAACCCGACAGGGTCCTCAACACACTTAACATAGAACCCAAACGCATGAAAACCTATTTGTCCCTCGTAGCACTGCTGCTACTTCCCCTAATTACCCTAGCACAGGAACCTATCAAAATCGCCTTTGTAGGCAATAGCATTACCCAAGGACCTGGAAGAGAAAACCCTGGATCCTTTCCCCTGCAAGTAGGTCAAATCCTCGGAGATGCTTATCAAGTCAAAAATTTTGGGGTGAGTGGTCGTACCCTCTTAAAAAAAGGTGATTTTCCTTACTGGAACGAACCCCAATTCCAACAGGTAAAAGATTTTCGTCCAGATGTCGTGCTCATCAAGTTGGGCACCAACGATTCCAAACCTCAAAACTGGGCGCATAAGGGAGAGTTTGTTCAAGACTACTTGGATTTGATTGCCGAGTTTCGTGACCACATGCCCAAGGATGGCAAAGTATATGTGATCCTTCCGGTACCTGTCACCCGAGTTAATTTTGGAATTACTCCAGATGTGATGAACAACGAGCAGCGTCTCATGCTTTTTGAGATCATTCAAAAGTCAGGTGCTGAAGTGATCGACCTCTACACCCCCTTGATGGATCGATCCGAATTATTGCCAGATGGAGTGCACCCCAATGCCGAAGGGCTGAGCATCATGGCACAAGTGATCAGTAGAAGAATACGGATGTAAGTCCTTTTCCCCTAAAAACAAAAAACCACAGCCTTGATCAAAGCTGTGGTTTTTCTTTTTAGGGAAGAAATTACTTTCCAGCAAGTGCATTTGCACCCGCGACAATTTCAAGAATTTCGTTGGTGATGGCTGCTTGACGTGTACGGTTGTACATCAACTTCAACTCTTTTAAGAGTTCGCCGGCATTTTCTGTGGCCTTATCCATCGCAGTCATACGTGCACCATGCTCAGAGGCATTGGATTCTAGGACAGCCTTGTAAAATTGAATCCTCAAAGAAATAGGTACCAATTCCTCAATGATGTAAGTGCGAGATGGCTCCAAAAGGTAGTCTGTTTCAGTAGCAGCAGCCTCTCCTTCTTGTGGGGCCATAGGCAAGAACTGCTCTACACGCACCACTTGGGTAGCCACATTTTTAAACTCGTTGAACACCAAGACCACTTGATCGTAGTCAGCTGCCAAGAAGCCATCCATTGCGAATGATGCTGCTTCCTTCACTACATCAAAATTCAATTGCTGGAAAACGCCAAAATAGGTATCAATTACCTTGTAGTTGTACTTCTTGTAGTATTCGTAAGCTTTTTTACCAAGGGGAAGTACTGTTATTTCAGCTCCTTCAAATTGCTCTTTGATGGCAAGGTTTGTTGCCTTTAGGATATTGGTATTGAATGCACCGCAAAGGCCCTTGTCTGAAGTCACAGGAATCAACAACACCTTCTTCACTTCACGCTTGGCCGCAAACACGATGTCTGAGTCCCCTTCAGAGGCAGCAGATACATTGTTCAGGATTGCAGTCAATTTTTGTGAATAAGGACGCATTTGAACGATTTTTTCTTGCGCTCTTCGCAACTTGGCAGCGGAAACCATTTTCATGGCTTTCGTGATCTGCTGCGTCGACATGACCGAGTTTATTCGTTGCTTTACTTCCTTTAAGTTAGCCATCAGAGATTGCTTTGTGCGTATAACAA
>CANGUK010000109.1 GCA_947457095.1 Cyclobacteriaceae bacterium | reverse complement strand
TTTAGGGTAAATCTCTGAGACAGGAAACTGCAGAAATGCCAAAAAACGATGGGCTTGAATTTGAGGATTTCTTCGGAAAGAATCAAAGTTCCAGGCAAGAAGGATCAAGAAAGAAATTTTTTGATTGAAAGGGGCAACCCCAGAATTGCAAAAAATGGATTAATCAGCACAGACTTTCCTTCGGGAAAGCTTGTACAAACATCGGGCACAAAGGAACTGTCCCTTAACTGGGGTGGTTTGCAACGGGCAACCGCAGAAGTGCAACAACAGATCGGCCTGGGAGTCTATCGTCAAGATAGCTTCGGGAGTTCCGCCATGAAGGAACACTTGCCTACAAGTGTTTGAAAGGGGTAACCACAGAAATGGAATGGAAACCTAAAAAAACAGTACAAGTCCGTAAGGGCGGCTTCATTCAACGATTTGGACCTGGGCAACTGGGAAAAGTTTTTAACTGTAGCTTGAGGGAGGTAGTGAACTACGGGGATCTGTCGACCAAACGGGAAGCTTTCGCAAGAAATGCTTCCCGTTTCTGTTTTTAGGCCTTCTTAGAGGTGTACAGAATAGGATAGGATGTTGGGTTCGAAGAATTTTTTAAAGGAGAAATCGATTGTTCCAGTCCCAACACACAACAGCCCAAGGATTCAAGCTATCCTGAAAAGTATGTAGGATTTTAAATCCTATCCGTTGATGGGCTGCCAAAGACCGATAATTGCTTAAGGCAACGGAAGTAATCGCAAAATCATAGTTGACAGCATACTGCTCTCGATACGCGGTATACAATTTGTCAAACAATCCTGTTCCACGCTGAGACTTTCCTACACACACTTGACCTATGGACATGGGATTGTAATCGGTTACTTTTTTGCCACCTATTTCTGATTGGTCAAAATTTTCAAAAAGTGGAATCAACAAAGGAACCAGCTCTCGAGAAGCCAAAGTCATCGCCAATACATAACCTACCACCTGATCATTCTCCTTCGCAAGAACATGGGGGGCGATTGCATGCATTGCCTGCAATTGCTCTAGGTTGTGCTGAATCGTTACAAATCCTTGTTCGTTTTTCTCTTCCTGTGAAAGTCTGGTCGATAGATTTTCGAGTTGGAGGGATAAAATCCCCTCTAGGTCTGCAGTGGATTGGGAAAGGCTGAGTTGTACCATGCGGTTTGTTGAATGCTATTTCAAATAAGGGCAATTTATAGTACTAAAAAAAGAAGGTGTCCACTCAACTCTCTAAAGATGGATTAATCTTAGATTTTCCGTAGATTTCTATCTCTTTGTATTACACCTAGTATGAAACCAATTTCTTATTTCTACGGGCTTTGGGTATTGCTCTTTACACTGTTCGCATATTGGCAAATTAACGATCCCGACCCAGAAGTTTGGATGAGCATTTACGCCGTAGCGGTGATTTTTTCCTTATTTGCCATTCGAGGGGTTTTTCCAAAAATCCCCTTGACCCTAGTCGTGATTTTATGCCTTCTAGGTGCGATCTACTTCTTCCCAGGTGGGGTAGGAGAATGGATTGCTGCCGAATGGGCGCAAAAAGACCTGACTATGAAGACCCCTCAGATGGAAGAAAACCGGGAAACCTTCGGTTTGCTCACCATCGCGCTCGTTCTGAGTCCAGCACTTTACCGGGCCTGGAAAAAAAACTGATACAAACCCTTTAAAAACTTTAAACTTAACTCTCAAACCCATGCGTATCCTCTTCCTTCTCCTGTTCTTTATTTCAAGTAGTATTTTGGTAAATGCACAGCAAACTATCACGAGCGCCTACTTTGAAATGCGCACCTACACGGTGCACGATGGCAAGATGCCAGACCTTATTCAACGGTTTCAAAATCATACTCGAACCCTATTTGCCAAACATGGGATTGAAAGTGTGGCTTATTTCCTTTCAGAGGATCAGCCTGAAAAGCAGCTTACTTTTATTATTGGGTATCCTTCCGCTGCTGAGCGAGATATTCGATGGGGCAATTTTGCAAATGACCCCGAATGGAAGGCAGTGGCCAAGGCATCTGAAGCCAATGGCCCAATCGTCCAAAAAGTAGATCAAGTATTTATGGTGTGGGGCAAGGGCCTTAATTCAAGAAAAATCTCCCGTCCAAGCGGTATTTTTCAATTGCGCACCTACCATTTATTACCAGGAAGATTGGATGCCATTCAAGCACGCTTCCGAGACCATACCCAAGCGCTATTTGAAAAGCAAGGCCTCTCCAACTATCCCTATTGGATAACGGTAGAAAAAGAAGGTGTGCAGTCCAAATTGGTTTACTACATTGGGCATCAATCCAAGGAAGAATTTACTGCAGCCTTTGGGCGATTCGTAGCCGATCCCGAATGGATTCGTGTACGTGATGCTTCTGAGGCCTCAGGAAAGATTGTAGAGAAAATTGACTCGCACTTTTATACTGCCCTGCCTTTTTCTCCGATGAAGTAAACGAATTTCCCATCGGCAGTTGTTGGTTGTCCCCTTCTAAATGGTCTAGTTTTTACCCCTCAGGTGCACTTGAGGGATAAAAACTAAAATTTCCAAGGAGCTAGTGTAACGATTCCTATTCTGGTTTCGTTTCTTTGCTAGTACCTATCCACCCCATGATTCGAATCTTCCCCATTCTAATTCTCGTAATTCTCTTTTCCTGTCAGGAACCGGAAAGTCCTAAGAATTGTGCTGTGGCTAATCCTGTGGAAGATCTGCCTTGGCTCAAGGAATCAATCAAGACAAATTCGGATATAAATTTGGTTCAGTATTTTTACCTCGTTCAAGGAACTTACAAAGGAGCAACTGTCTTCTCTTTTCTGAATTGCTGTCCTTTTTGTAGAACAGTACCTCAAATCCTGGATTGCGAGGGGAATGTGATCAACTCCGCTTCCATTACCGATGTCACGAATCAAAAGATAATCTGGCGGCCAGCAGAATCTGTTTGTAACTAAAAGTCGCTCCCTACCTAGAAAAACAAAAACCCACTCCGAATATCCGGAGTGGGTTTTTTGTTGAATGAATTTAGGCTATTGCTTACTTCGCGTTGAAAGTGATGCCCATCATAATGAAGGTACCTAGGTCGGCTCCCTTGGCATCGCTGACGATGTATAAGGTATGTTTTTTGCCATCTCCAGCTGCCGTAAGCGATACATTGGCTTGATGCATTACGATTGGCATATTTGGCAACTTCATTCCTTCGCTCGGTGCATGCGTTCCACGACCAATCACTTCGCCCGTTGGACTATCCAAACGGATTTCAAAGTCTGTTGGGAATTTAATGGGTTGCTGTGAAGCAGTCATGAAGGTAATCGATCCGATTCCTGTGATGTCAATTCCTTGCAAGGCGAAAGAACCCTTTGTGTTTGGAATGGTCAACAAGGTCTTTCCATCAAATACCATCTTGGCATAGCCTGTGAAAGTTCCAGCTTGAGCCAAATCAACTGAGTTTGGCTGAAGGACTAATGAACTTGAACCCGTGAGTGGCTTGATATTTGCCCCTCCCTTATCCGTATAAGAAGCAGAAATCACCAAGGAGCCAGTTGGTGTGGCAGGCTTACCCAAAGTAGGGTCAAGGCTTCCTTTTGCACCCAAACTAGGCTTGCTTTCTTGTCTTAAGGATAGGATGTAGGTAACTAAAGCATTTACTTCAGAATTCTTTAAGTCTGGGTTTGCTGGCATGGCTGTTTCTCCCCAGACTCCTCCTCCGCCATTCTTGATCTTATTGACCAAATAATCTCGGTTACGCTCTCTGTATTTTTTAGCTACATCTGCGTATGCAGGTCCAATGGATTTTTCATTTTCCTTGTGACAAGTCTTGCAAGTAAGTGACTGAACCAAGGATTTGCCAGTCATCGCTTCGCTCATCACCTTGTGGCCTTGGTCTGCTTCTGCTTGATCAATGCCTTGAAGGTAGTCTGCGGCTACGTATAAGCTAGCAACATCGCTTGCTGCATCAGGATGATCTTCATCTGAAACAGAAACGGAATAACTCACTTTTTTGCCTGGGAAATAGAAGGATTGGTTGCCTTGTACAGCAATACTCACTACTGGAGCGACATTGCCCGAGTACACCGCTACCAAAGGTCCTTGACCGGTTAATCCAGCCGGATCAGCGGCAGTTACTGTGATTTCAAACTCACCCACTGACGTAAAGGAATGCGTTAGGGTAGGCTCGGTTGTGGACTTCGTTACTCCTCCACCTAAGTCCCAAGTATAGGTTAACGCATCATTTTCAGGATCTGAAGCAGTCGCGCTAAGGGTTACTTGAAGAGGATTTTTTCCGGAGGTCTTGTCTACCTTTACTTCAGAAACTACTGGGGCACGGTTGCCACCATTGTAATCAATTCGGAATAATCCTGCATCTGGGTTTTTAGAGAACCATCCATTTCCATATTCTAGAATGTAGATTTTTCCGTCAGGACCCATCTCCATATCCATCATGGCGTTGAATTTAGTACCAGGCATAAATGGTTCCATCTTGTCGAAATCTCCATTTTCTTGCATGGTCACCACCTTGATCCAACCTCTAATCCAATCGTAGATGAAGAGCTTGCCATTGTAATAATCAGGCATGCGGGTAGCTTCAGGATACATGTCCGAATAGAACACTGGACCAGCCATGGCATTTCTACCTCCAGTACCTAACTGTGGGAAGTCAGGTGAGGCGCCATAAGGATACCAGATGAATGCAGGTTCCGTTGCTGGAAGCTTTTTCAAACCGGTATTGTTTGGTGAATTGTTGGCTGGGCCTGCTACATCAAAAGAAAGTCCTACCTCACCAGTCTCGTAGTTAAATTCGGTGTAAGCAAAATTATTTCCAATAATGTAAGGCCAGCCAAAGTGTCCTGCCTTTCGGGCTTGGTTGACTTCATCGTAGCCTCTAGGGCCCTTGATGTCCAAAGAGTCGTTGTTTGCATCGGGACCAACTTCTCCCCAATAGAGGAATCCGTTTTTCTGATCCACTGAAATTCTATACGGATTACGAAGTCCTTGTGCATAGATCTCAGGTCGAGTGCCTTCAGTTCCTTTAGGATACAAGTTGCCTTCTGGAATAGTGTAGGTACCATCCTCTGCCACTTTGATACGAAGGATTTTTCCTCTCAAGTCATTCGAGTTACCCGAACTTCTTCTAGCGTCCCACTGCTTATTGCCTTCACGGCTATCCACAGGGGCATACCCATTGAGTGTGTATTTGGAACCTTGCTGGTTGAATGGGGTGGAGTTGTCTCCAGTGGAGAGGAATAGGTTCCCGTCCTTATCAAATGCAATGGAGCCACCGGTATGGCAACAAATATTGCGCTGAGAGTAAAGTTCCAAAATGATTTGCTCGGAACCCATATCCCACTTGCCGTCCTTGTACTTGAATCGGGAAAGTCGGTTGATTTCCTTGTCTCCTGTTGGAGCATAAAAGGCATATACCCAGTTGTTGGTGGCGTAATTCGGGTCTTTTTGAATTCCCATCAATCCTTCTTCAGCATTCACACCTTGTACATCGGTTTTCCAATACACATCAAACTTGGCGATTTCTTTAAGTTCACCAGTTGCCTGATTGTACAGCAGGAGTTCTCCTCTTCGCTGAGCTACAAGAATGTCTAAGTTTGGAAGAATGGTCATTTCCGTAGGCTCGGTAAATTGGCCCATGGAAAGGGTAGTTTTCGTAAAGCGATTTTCCTCAGGAGTACGCTCGGATTTAGCCTCGTCGTAGTCTAATTCCAAATTTTCACCAATGGTGTACTGGAGACCGGCCAACAGATGCTTCAAGAATTCAGGTTCTGCATAGGATTCGTTGGTATGTCCACCTCCGGTATAATAAGCTCTACCTCCGTCAAAATCATGGTACCAAGCGATTGGGTGTTCACCCATATCCATTCCTCCTTGGTAAGATGTCTCATCCAAGAGTAACAATTTTTTGGTATTTGGATTGATTTTTTTGTAGCTGTACCACTCGTCTGTACGTGTCCAATTTTCAGGAAGGAAGTCTACTGAAGGGTGTTTTTCACCTGTTTTGGTCACCTTACCTGGTTGTACATTTGGATGTGGATCTTTGATTCCTGGGTGATCTGCAAAGTAGCCACCTACAAGTCGGCCATACCAACCCCAGTCGTATTCGGTGTCGGCAGCCGCATGAATTCCCAAATATCCTCCGCCAGACTGTATGTATCGTTCAAAATCAGCCTCTTGTGCTGCATTTAATACGTCACCCGTAGTGCTCAAAAACACTACAGTTGCATACTGTGCGAGGTTTTCCTCGTTAATGAGTTCTGCATTTTTGGTGGTATCCACGTCAAAGCCATTTTCAGCGCCTAATTTTTGGATGGCAGCAATACCTTGAGGGATAGATTCGTGGTAATAACCGGCTGTTTTGCTAAAAACAAGCACTTTTGGTTTGCCTTCCCGCTTCTTAGAACAAGAAGATAGCACAGCTCCTACAAGGAGAAACAGCACTAAAAGGCTACGTAGGTTTTTTGGGTACTTCATAGGTGTGAATTTATTTTTTCGAAAATAACAAAAAAGAAGGAGTTGTTTACTTAAGTCGCTCATTTCCGATCACATAATGGATCAAGCGGTAGATTTTGTCGATGAAATCGCCAATTCTATACTTTTCTAGCACCCGCACCTAGCGATACGTGGATGAAATCGGGGGTCAACTGGAAAGCGTTTTGATATTGCTCTTGAAGTGTGGTTTTGAAGTTGGAAATTTCGTTGGTTTTCAGGAGTGTCAAGAGGCAACCCCCAAAGCCTCCGCCCATCATTCGAGCACCCAAAACCCCTGCGATTGATTTTGCCTGCAGCTCAAGAAAATCAAGTTCGGAACAGCTCACTTCAAAATCGTCTCGCAAACTTTCATGGGAAGCATGCAGCAACTTTCCCATCAGCAAAAGATTTCCACTTTGAAGAGCTTCACCCGCCTGCTGTACCCGTGCACACTCGCTGACCACGTGCTTGGCTTTTGGAAAAAGTGCTTCGGGTAGAAGTTGTTTGATTTTGGGCAAATCGCTCTCCGCTAAGTCTCGAAGTGTACGAATCTCGGGAAAGGATTTTTGCAAAATCACCACACTCTCTTCACAGGCAGCGCGGCGTTGGTTGTAAGCCGAGTTGGCTAAAGAATGAGAAACCTTAGAGTTGACAAGTAATAGGCTGTGCTCGCCTAGATGTACTGGAATTTCCTGATGGGTCACCGATCTGCAATCTAGCCGTAGGGCATGATTCTGAACTCCAAAAGCGGAGGCATAAGGATCCATAATCCCACAATTCACGCCCGCAAATAGGTGCTCGGCTTTTTGAGCATATAGTGCCAGATTTTTCAGGGGGATATGGAATGAAAACACTTCGGAGATCCCCATTCCAATCGCTACAGACAGTGCGGCGGAGGAAGATACCCCTGCACCCGTAGGAATGTTACCTCCAACAACAAGATCAAAATTAGTTAATGGATACCCCGCCTGTTGCAACAGGGTACATACGCCCATCAAATACGTGGCCCAATGCCCTTTTTTGGGAGACATGCTCCCAAGTTCGAAACTAAATTCTTGGTCAAAATCCAGGGAAAAGGCCCTGCAGACCCCTAAGTCATTCTTGGCGATTGCTACCCAAATTCCTTGGCTGATTGCAGCAGGAAATACAAATCCTTCTTGGTAATCCGTATGCTCCCCGATCAGATTGATCCGGCCCGGAGCAAAGACAATAATGGGTTCGGCTTCGAAATGATGGCGAAAAGATTGAATAAGCGCTGATTTCATGAGTGAAGCTAGCCTGTCGCGTGAAAAAATTAGGTATAAATCAGTTTTTGGAGGGCAAATGCTGGGAAGATTTGCGGATCACCAGCGTGGTATCCAAAACAATGGAAACCGGATCCTCCGAGGCCTGCCCATCCAATTGATCCAAAAGATGGCTTACAGCCAATTTGCCCATCTCGTAGCCCGGTTGTGCAACGGTGGTCAAGGGAGGTTCCACCACTGCTGCGGTGGGATTATCCGTAAATCCAGCTAGGGCAATGTCTTCAGGTATGCGAATACCGGATTTTTTCCATTCGGTCAACACGTCTACGGCTACCGGGTCAATCATGCAAAACACAGCCTCCGGTCTTGGGTCCAATTGGAGGATGCGTTGCGCTACTTGAAGATTACCTTCCAGGGTGAGGTCGGTGAACTGAATCATTTGTTCTTCAATTTCCACTCCATATTCCTGCAGCGCGCGAAGGTACCCTTCCTTTCTTTTTTTGGAAATGTAGAGGTC
>CANGUK010000108.1 GCA_947457095.1 Cyclobacteriaceae bacterium | reverse complement strand
TCTTCGCAGAAGCAATCCTATCCGCCTCGCCAAAGAGCTTAATGGCCTGCTGGTACACCTCATTGATGTCGTTGATAACCTTGTAGAAGGCGCTGTCGTCGTAAAGCTGACGTCCCAAGTGTGCCTTGATCAGGATTCGGAGATACTCCTTGGACTTGGCAAAATCCTTCGCATCAAATTCCACCTTATTTTTCTTTCCAAAGGCGATCAAATCATTGAGCATCGCATCGCTGACCTTGAAATTCTTGTAGTAGTCCTCCACGGAGATCTTGGTGAAGTTGCCCTTGTTTTTGCTCACATAATCCAACAAATACTCACGGGAAGTGTCCGAAGAGAAGAGCTTGTTCACATAAGCACTATTCATCGTGGTATCGAGCGGCACGAAGTAGTCCGGCATGATGCCGCCACCGCCGTAGACGGTTCTTCCCTTTTTGGTTTGGTACTTGAGGCTATCGTTAAACTTGATGCTATCCGCAGAGAAATACTCCCCTTGCTCAAAGCGGTTCAACTCGTCCCGCTCATACGCTTCATAGCCATCGTCGTAAGGCTTCTGGATGGATCGTCCCGATGGGGTGAAGTAGCGTGCAATGGTCAAGCGCAGTTCCGCGCCGTCCGACAAGTCAATCGGCATCTGCACCAAGCCCTTACCAAAAGATCTTCTTCCCACAATTAGCCCACGATCATTGTCTTGGATAGCTCCAGCTAGAATCTCCGAAGCGGAGGCAGAGCCCTCGTTGATCAAGACAATCACGGATCCCTCTTCAAACATGCCCGGCTTGGATGCGTAGGCCTTGCTGCTGTACTGCGTTACTTTTCCTGATTGGGAAACAATCAAATCTCGACCGCCCAACAATTCGTCTGCCATGTAGATGGCCGCTCCCATGTATCCGCCTGGGTTGCCTTGCAAGTCGATAATCAGTTTCTTCATGCCCTTGGCCTGCAAGTCAGCCACTGACTTTCGGAACTCATCGTAGGTAGTCGCCGCAAAGCGGGTGACCTTGATGTAGCCAACTTCCTTGTCGACCATGTAAGTTGCATTGATGCTGTATTGCGGGATTTTGGCACGCGTGATCGAGTACTTGATCAAACTTGGTGCATTTTTACGCTTGATTTCCACAGCGACCTTGGATCCACTTGGTCCACGCAGGTAGTCAAACACATCCCGATTGGTAATGCCAATGCCGGCCACAGTCTTGCCATCCACTGAAATAATCTGATCCCCCGACTGAATGCCCAAGGCCTCAGAAGGTCCCCCTGTAAGCGGTGCCACCACGTAGATGGTGTCTCGAATGATGCCAAACTCAACTCCTATCCCATCAAATTCACCTTCCAACTGGGATTGAACCAAGGAAGCGTCCTTTGCAGGGATGTAGCTGGAATGGGGATCCAACTTTTCTAGCATTTTGGTGATGCCAAATTCCACCAACTCGTTGGTGTCCACACTATCCACATAGTCACGGTTGATGTAGGTCATGATCTCCTGCAACTTGTAGAGTGCAGCGCGCAGATCATTTTGACTGCCTTTAGGCTCCGCAAAGGTGGCTCCGATCCAAATACCTCCCGCAATGGAAAGCGCAAGAAGCAGGGGAAGACGGATTTGAGAGGTGGTATTTTTTTGTTGGCTCACTGGATTATTCTTTTTCTTTTCGAATTAACTACAAATAGGTTGAAAAGCGGGAATCAGGGTTCTACTTTAGCGTATTTTAACGTGATTCCCTGCTTTGAAAGTAGATAAAGATGACATTAATTTCCCTTTATTAGTTCAAAAAAAATTATTTTTGTGTTATGCAATCACGGAAGGCCTTGGAAAAAACAGCTGTAGGAGATTTGGTCTCCGAAAACTACGTTTTCGCTGCCGTACTGCACTACTTTGGGATTAGCTTTTACCAGTATCCCAGCGACTCCCTCGAGAAGGTCTGCCAAAAGCACAAGGTCAATCCAAGACAGCTCATCGCGCAACTCGAGAGTTGGGCGCTTCAAAAAGACCCTACCCTAGAGGAACTGTACCTCAATCCCATCGAACTGCTCGTTGCCTACCTCAAAAAGAAGCACTACTACTTCGTCCGGCAAGAACTCCCTTTCCTATCCAACATGATCTCTGGCATCGTGCCGGAACCAGGTTTTGAATCGCTGCTGGGAGATTTGCGCATCCTTTTTCCCCTCTTTGTGGAAGATTTTATTCACCACATCCATGAGGAAGAGAGTAGACTATTTAACCGCATCACGCTACTTCAAGATATCGAAGCAGGAGAGTTTCGAATCCAAGATGCGCTTACCATCTTAGAACAGGAACCTATCCACTACCTCGCCGAGCATCATGAGATTCACGACGACGAAATGGAGGGGATCCGAAAGCTGACTCGAAATTATTTCTTGTCAGACGATGCGCCTTTGACCATGAAGGTGCTCTACCACGAATTGCAGAATTTTGAGAAGGAACTCTCCATTCATGCCCGCATAGAGGATGAACTCCTGTTTCCCAAAGCTGTGGAACTGGAAAAAGAGGCCCTACGCAAGATTCGCAAACAAATACAAACCAACTGATGCCTAGAGTACTAGCCATAGACCTGGGCACCAAGCGCACCGGCCTAGCCGTGACCGATCCCCTAAAGATCACTTGCAATCCCCTCGAGACCATCGAAACGGCCAACCTGATTCCCTATTTGCAGGCCTATTGCGCCAAGGAGGAGGTCGAAGCCTTTGTTCTCGGCCACCCCACCCGACTCAATGGGCAGGCCAATGAAATGACCCCTTTGGTGCTTGCCCTAAAAGACAAACTCGAGCTGACATTTCCAGCACAAAAAGTAGTTCTCATTGACGAGCGCTATACCTCCAAAATGGCCATGCAAACGCTCATCGCCATGGGAAGTAAGAAAAAAGACCGCAGAGAAAAAGCAGGAAACCTAGACAAAGTGTCTGCGGCCATCATCCTCCAATCCTATTTAGAAAGACAATGATTTACCCTATCGTCGCCTACGGCAATCCAGTATTAAAAAAGGAAGCGGAAGATCTGCCGGAAGGAAGCGACCTTACCCAGTTGATCCAAGACATGTACGCCACCATGGACCATGCCCATGGCGTGGGTCTTGCCGCTCCCCAGATCAATCAGGGAGTTCGCCTATTTGTCATCGACAGCAGCCTGATGCTGGATGAGGACGAGGAGGAAAAAGGCATCCGCCGCGTATTTATCAACCCCATTCTCCTGGATGAGTATGGAGACAATTTTGGCTTTGAAGAAGGCTGTCTCAGCATCCCAGACGTGCGCGCAGAAATCATCCGCCCAGAAAAATTGACCCTGGAATACTACGACGAAAACTGGAACCTGAAGGAGGAAGAGTTTAGCGGCATGACCGCCCGTGTCATCCAACACGAGTACGACCACCTGGAAGGCATTCTATTTGTAGATTACTTGAAGGGCCTCAAGAAGCGCATGATTCAGTCCAAACTGATCGACGTGAGCAAAGGTAAGGTATCTACGGACTACCGCATGATCTATCCCCTACGCTAATGGAAAAGAGCGCAGCACTCCGCATCGCCCTGGTGCAGACCGACCTGCATTGGCAAGATAAAACGGCCAACCTAGCGGCGCTGGAGGAGAAAATCTGGGCCCTAAAAAATACCTGTGACTTGATCGTCCTCCCGGAAATGTTTCCCACGGGTTTTTCAATGGACTCCGCCTCGCTGGCTGAGCCGATGAACCTGCAGGTACACAAGTGGATGAAGCAGCTCGCCGCCCAAACCGGCGCAGTGATCACAGGTAGCGCCATCATTTCCGAGGGAGGCAATTATTACAATCGACTGCTCTGGGTAGCACCAGAGGGCACTACCCAGTCCTACGACAAGCGCCACCTCTTTCGCATGGCACAGGAAGATGCGAGTTTTGCCGCAGGCGAAAACCTTCCCGTATTCGAACTGAAGGGCTGGAAAATATGCCCACAAATCTGCTACGACCTCCGCTTCCCAGTTTGGTCGCGCAACCGCTGGAAAGACGGAAAGGCTGCCTACGACCTTCTTTTTTATGTAGCCTCCTGGCCAGCAGCCCGCATTTCGGCCTGGGATGCCCTGCTTCCAGCCCGTGCAATCGAAAACCTTTCCTACTGCCTCGGCGTAAACCGCGTGGGCGTAGATGGAAACCAGATTGCTTACAATGGGCATTCTGCCGTTTACGATTTCAAAGGAGAAAGGCTTGTAAATCTGGAAGAGCAAGAGCAGATTCAAGTGATTCACTTGAATCTTACTGCATTGGAAGAATACCGAAGTAAATTTCCCGCTTGGAAAGATGCCGACCCCTTTACGGTAAATCCCTAGTTCTTGCCGGCAGGAGGATTTCCACAAACGGAACAAAAACCTGCTCGATTTTCGTATTTTTGTCCACCCATTTCTCTTTTTGGGGGTTGTTCCTGCAAGGAGACAAAACAAAAAAGAGAAGATTAAACCTATTGAACTCATTTTTAGCAAAATTCTGAGCCCATGTCCAAGACACCAAAAATCCTCTACACCCTCACCGATGAGGCCCCTGCATTAGCTACGTATTCGCTTTTACCCATCGTACAAGCATTTACCAAGACGGCAGGCATTCAAGTAGAAACCCGTGATATTTCCCTTTCTGGCCGTATTTTGGCCAACTTTCCCGAATTCCTAACCGAAGCGCAGCGCATCAACGACGACTTAGCCGAGTTGGGTCAGCTAGCCATAACTCCAGAGGCCAACATCGTCAAGCTTCCGAATATTTCGGCTTCCGTGCCGCAGTTGAAAGGGGCCATCAAGGAATTGCAAAGTCAAGGATATGCTTTGCCTGACTATCCGGAGGAACCCAAAACCGAGGAGGAAAAGAACATCAAGTCCAAATACGACAAGATCAAAGGTTCGGCTGTAAACCCCGTCCTTCGTGAAGGCAACTCCGATAGACGCGCACCTCTTGCCGTAAAAAATTACGCACGCCAACATCCCCATTCCATGGGCGCTTGGTCCGCAGACTCCGCTTCCCATGTGGATAGCATGAGCGCTGGGGATTTTTACGGCTCTGAGCAATCGCTTACCCTAGACCAGGCCACCCAACTGACCATTAGCCTTTTGGGAACTGATGGCAGCACTGAAGTGTTAAAATCTGGTTTGAAGGTTCAGGAAGGTGAGGTCATCGATGCCTCCACCTTGAGCGTATCCCAGTACCGCGCCTTTATTCAAAAAGCAAAAGATGACGCCCACAAGAAAGGGCTCCTTTTCTCCTTGCACCTGAAGGCCACGATGATGAAAGTATCCGATCCCATCCTTTTTGGGCATGCGGTGACCGTATTTTTTGAGCCTGTATTCACCAAGCATGCCGCCACCCTAGCAGCGCTAGGTGTAGATGTCAACAATGGATTTGGAGACCTTTTGGCCAACTTGGAGAAACTTCCTGCTGCCAAAAAAGAAGAAATTCAACAGGATATCGATGCCTGCTATGCCGCAAGCCCTGCAGTAGCCATGGTAAATTCTGACAAAGGAATCACCAACCTGCACGTGCCGAGTGACGTAATCATCGATGCATCCATGCCTGCCATGATCCGTACCTCAGGTAAGATGTGGAATAAGGAAGGGAAACTACAAGACACCAAAGCGATCATCCCTGACCGTTGCTATGCAGGGGTGTACCAGGCGGTATTTGATTTTTGTAAGAAAAATGGGGCCTTCAACCCGGCCACCATGGGCTCCGTTCCCAATGTGGGCTTGATGGCTCAGAAAGCGGAAGAATATGGTTCGCACGACAAAACCTTTGAAATTCCTTTTGCCGGTACCGTAGTCGTTACCGATACCGCAGGCAAGCAGCTTTTTGCGCATGCCGTGGAAAAAGGAGACATCTGGAGAATGTGTCAGACCAAGGATGCACCGATTCAAGATTGGGTAAAGTTGGCCGTAAGCCGTGCCCGCTTGTCTGATACTCCTGCAGTCTTTTGGCTAGACAAGGCGCGTGCACACGATGCACAGCTGATCCATAAGGTCAACAAGTACCTCCCACAGCACGATACCAAAGGGCTTGAAATCCACATCCTCTCCCCAATAGAGGCTACCCTTTTCTCCTGCGAGCGCATCGTGGCTGGCAAGGACACCATCTCTGTGACGGGCAACGTGCTTCGTGACTACTTGACCGACCTCTTCCCTATTTTGGAAGTGGGCACCTCAGCCAAAATGCTTTCCATCGTTCCTTTGATGAATGGAGGGGGCTTGTTTGAAACCGGTGCTGGAGGATCTGCACCAAAGCACGTGGAGCAATTTACGGAAGAAGGACACCTGCGTTGGGATTCCTTGGGAGAGTTTTTGGCCTTGGCCGTTTCCTTGGAGCACCTGGGACAAACCTTTAACAACCCAACGGCACTCCTCTTGGGCGAAACGCTAGATCAAGCCACAGGCCGATGGCTGGAAGAAGACAAGTCACCTGCTCGTGTAGTCGGCAAATTGGACAACCGGGGTGGACATTTCTACCTGGCCTTGTACTGGGCTCAGGCACTAGCCTCGCAAACCAAGGATACCGCATTGGCGGCAAAGTTTACCGCTTTAGCGAAAGCACTTGTAGACCAGGAAGCCAAGATTGTGGACGAATACAACAGTTCCCAAGGAAAAGCCATCGATCTCGGCGGCTACTACCGACCGGATGCTGCGAAGTGTGCGCAGGCCATGCAGCCAAGTGCCACCTTCAAGCAGCTACTTTCGGGATTGGCATAAACTAAAAAACCGGGTTCTCCCGGTTTTTTAGTTTCCAAAGGATTGGTGTGTGTATAGCCTGATGATTTCCATGAGTTTAGGCACTTGACCGAAATAAAATGTTTCCTTTTTTTGATTTCGAAATCGATTGAAAAGCAGGGATGCGGAGGTTGATGTCGAAAGGAGGGAAAATGGTTTGGGCGGACCCGATTTTTGTAATAAATTCGCCTGCAGTTGACTGGTTTTGAATACAAAATCCGGCACTTCAGCAACTAGAAACTAGCAGTTAGACCTATAAAAATTACTTACAGATGAGCAAGATTAAAATTGGAATCAACGGATTCGGAAGAATTGGTCGCCTCGCCTTCCGCGTGGCCCAAGAGCGTGCAGATGTGCAGGTAGTCGCAATCAACGATTTGATCGATGTGGATTACATGGCTTACATGTTGAAGTACGACTCTACCCACGGCATCTTCAAGGGTACTGTGGAGGTGAAGGACGGCAACTTGATCGTAAACGGCAATGCCATCCGCGTGACCGCAGAGAAAAACCCAGCCTCCTTGAAGTGGGGTGAAGTAGGAGCCGATTACGTGATCGAATCTACCGGTATTTTCTTGACCAAGGAATCTGCTCAAGGCCACATCGATGCAGGCGCAAAGAAGGTGATCATGTCTGCTCCTTCCAAGGACGACACGCCGATGTTTGTCATGGGTGTCAACGAGCACACCTACACTACGGATATGACCTTTGTATCCAATGCATCTTGTACCACCAACTGCCTTGCGCCGATTGCGAAGGTATTGAATGACAACTGGGGTATTGAAGAAGGCTTGATGACTACTGTGCATGCGACTACCGCTACGCAAAAGACCGTAGATAGCCCTTCTGCCAAAGACTGGAGAGGTGGACGTGGTGCTGGACAAAACATCATCCCATCTTCTACTGGCGCTGCCAAGGCAGTAGGCAAGGTAATCCCTGAATTGAATGGCAAGTTGACCGGTATGGCCTTCCGTGTGCCTACGCCAGACGTGTCTGTGGTAGACTTGACCGTACGCTTGAAGAAGCCTGCTACGTATGCAGAGATCTGTGCGAAGATGAAGGAAGCTTCTGAAACTACCATGAAGGGTGTGCTAGGCTACACCGAAGATGCGGTGGTATCCAACGACTTTATCGGCGATCCACGTACCTCCATCTTCGATGCAGAGGCGGGTATCCAGCTATCCAATACCTTTGTGAAGGTAGTATCCTGGTACGATAATGAGTGGGGCTATTCCAACAAGGTCATCGACTTGCTGACCTACATCGCCAAGAAATAAAGCAAAAGCCCCGTAGCGATACGGGGCTTTATTTATGGAAATAAGAAAGTCTTGATTGACCTACTATTTACTTGGACTGGTTGAAGCAGAGTCTAGTCGAGCCTTACTTTTTATATCGTTTTGCAAACTATCTATGGATTTGAGAATGTATTTCACTTGCGCGTGAGGTAGGTTACTCTCGTCAACCAACTTTTTGACATTTTCTAAGTTTTTCCAATGGTAGTTTAATTGGGGTTCCGTAAATCGTACCGCGATGTACTTTTCCGCAGCAAAAGACATTAAAGCTAGGGTTGCAAGGATGGTTAGTATTTTTTTCATTTTTTATTGTTGATAGTCTATATTAATTCGGTAGCTACTTTGGGTAAATGAACCTTTTAGCTGAACAATATCTATAGTTAATAAATTTTCATTTACAGTAAAGTAAGATTTTGAAATTCTTTGACCATCTATAT
>CANGUK010000107.1 GCA_947457095.1 Cyclobacteriaceae bacterium | reverse complement strand
TCTTCCGGATAGGTTAAACTATCCGGCTTGGCTGGATACAAGGATTGAAAATCCCAAACCCGTTCTTTTTCAATTACGGGATCATTATCGCGGGGGAAGTCAGGATACAGACGATCCAAATTTGCCTTACCCAAGATTTTCTTCAAGTTACTGTACTCCAAATCCCGATCTCCAACCAACATGTCAGACATGTACTTAAGTAAAAGAAGGGATTTATAGGCAGACCAGGCTTCGGGCTTGTAGTTCAAAATCTTGTATTCTACCGGTAGCCTCGCATCGGTCAATTGATTGATGTATTGATTGACCCCATCAGAATAGGCCTCCACCAAAGCTAAGGTGGCTGGATCCTCTTTCTCTAAATAGGCAATACCCAATTCAGCACCATAAGCCAAGCCCTTTCGACGAGTCATTCGATCGAGTTCCAACGCCATTGGTCCTACCAATTCCGCTAGTCTACCTGCTGCTGCACGAGTTTGAAATTCCATTTGCCAAAGTCGGTGCTTTGCAGTGATGTAGCCCTGCGCCCGGTAAAGATCCAATTCATTCTCCGCATAGATATGGGGGATCAATTGTTCGTCATAGACCACCTCCACCGGAGCATTCAAATTTTCCAGATCTATCGATTCTTCAGCAAGTTGGTCTTCTGAAAAGGCGTTTTGCCAAAATCCATGATTGGGATCAAGCAAGGGCGCAATAGGCGGAATCTGCCCAAAAGGAAGCGCTACCAGTACCCCTAAGGCACAGGTAACAACAAGCGTACTGATAAAGGAAAGGTATTTCATATCCAAATCCTGGGTTGGTTAGTTGCTTGGGTTACTAATTGTATCGGAAACTTAGGGAATTTTAAAATCAAAAAAAATCCCCGACGGGCTGGTCGGGGATTTGAGGATGTTATTGAATAGTAATTGGGAGTTTGAGTTTTTCCCATCGGATCACTAACCCGGGGCTTTGTACTTCGATGGCCAAACTTTCTTGACTGGTTTCTTCCCACTGGGGCTGAACTTCCACGCGAAGGACATCATTCTTTTCATTGTATTGAAAATGCCCATGCTCTAGGTTCCAATCTGAGTTAAAAATCACGGTCCAAGTACCCGTTTCTTTCGGAATGGTGAAAATGGAATATTTACCTGCGGCTAAGGCTTTTCCTTCAACAGTAATACCTTGGGCTAAATCGATGAAGGAAGCCTCGTTGGCACCTGTTCTCCAAACGACATTGTAGGGAACCAGATCTCCCCAAACCGTTCTTCCTTTGACAGCGGGCGATCCGTATTGCACTTTGATAGTTTTTCCGGCAATCTGCCCTTCTTTCTTTACCAATGGACTTGGTCGCTTCTCAGGAGCCTCTTCGGCCGTCTCTTCGGTCGACTCGGTAGATGCCGATTCTTCTGTTTTGGGCTGACAAGCCAGAGTGAAAGTAAGGGATCCAACCAAGATCCATGCTAAATAGTGCTTCTTCATAATTAAAAATTTAAGTGGTTCTTTGATTAAGTAAATTTAATAGAAAGAATTAAAAAACAGTATGATTTTATACGTTTCAATTACGCAAAGGTTGAAAACTTTAAGGGATTGCAAAACCAAAAATCACCTAAAAATCAAAGCCATTCTTTAAAGAACTAGTTTTCGTTTTTTTTGGATAAATTTTCTCATTTTTGGAAGCCAAACCGAGTGCATCACCGCTGACTTATACAAATGAAATTTATTTCTGGGCTAATATTTGTTTTAAGCCTGCTAGTTTTTGGTAGCGTCTTTATTTCACCAGAGGTGTTCCCCTATGCTGGGTTATTGCCCTTCTTGGTTCCTGTAGCACTTATTGCGAATGCCTTTCTCTTCTTCATGCTTGCTTTGGCTTGGAGAAGGCTCGCTTTTTTTCCCCTGCTTTGTCTAGCAATTGGCTATAAATTTATACTCATCACCTTCCAATTTCATCCCAAAAATGAAGAAGCGGAAGGACTAAAAGTCTTGAGCTACAATGCTCACCTCTTCAATTACAAAAACCCTCCAACTGGTGCAGAGGATCCTACTGTTTTTTCCTGGCTCAATGAACAACCCGCTGACATCAAAGTCATTCAGGAATTTTACCAAGACTTTACAATTGAGAACAAGGATGCGCTAAAGTTTCTAAGCAAAGA
This sequence comes from Cyclobacteriaceae bacterium, assembly GCA_947457095.1. Classification (GTDB taxonomy): domain Bacteria; phylum Bacteroidota; class Bacteroidia; order Cytophagales; family Cyclobacteriaceae; genus Algoriphagus. Next base: position 6,466 of record CANGUK010000107.1, on the reverse strand, counting down.
CGGTGAGTTGAATTATACCTACCATCCCCTTCGTGGAGAACCCAAGCAGCGGTCCTATGGAATGGCTATTTTTTCCAAATACCCCATCGTAAACGAAGGAATTGTGTTTGATGAAAAAAACAACAACGGGGCCATTTTTGCAGATGTTGAGGTAGGCAAGGACACCCTTCGAATCTACAATGTCCACTTGGCATCCATGTCCATTGAAGCTGAAGCCTTTGAAAATTACGACAGTGCCAAGCAGGTGTACAAGCAAACCCTTGGGAAACTTCATCTGGGTAGTCTCAAGCGCGCTCAGCAAATGAATATCCTGGAGGAGCACTTGAGCAATAGTCCCTACCCAGTCATCTTGATGGGCGACCTGAATGAAATCCCCTATTCCAATGCGTATTTTAGACTAACCAAATCGCTTCAAAATGCATATGAGCTCGCGGGAAGAGGCTTTGGCTTCACTTTCAATCGCATCCTGTTTTTCTTGAGAATAGATCATATTTTCGCATCTCCTAGCCTTAAACCGCTGCAATTTAAAACCCATAGTGAAGTGGACTATTCAGATCATTATCCCGTAGCGGCTACCTATACTTGGGATGGGTTTGAGCCTTAAATCGCTCTCGAAATTGAATTGTCTTTTTTTGACGGTTACTTCCAAATTTTAACCAAAACAACGGTTTAGGCTAGTAGAAAAAATAGGTCAATTTCCTATCTTGCGTCCTTAGTAAAAAACATAGCCCTTATGCAGCAATACCACGATTTGATGAAGCGCATCCTTTCCGAAGGAGTAAAAAAAACTGACCGAACCGGAACAGGTACTATCAGTGTGTTTGGGCATCAAATGCGGTTTAACCTAGCGGATGGGTTTCCGGTAGTGACTACCAAAAAATTACACCTTCGCTCCATCATCATTGAATTGCTTTGGTTTTTGAGGGGCGAATCCAATATCACCTGGTTAAAAGAAAATGGTTGTTCGATTTGGGATGAATGGGCAGATGAAAATGGAGACCTTGGTCCAGTGTACGGGTACCAATGGAGACATTGGCCCGATGGAAAAGGGGGAGAAATTGATCAGATCAAAAACCTGATCCACCAGATCAAAACCAAACCCGATAGCAGAAGACACCTGGTGAGCGCATGGAATGTGGCCAATGTCGATGAAATGGCACTACCTCCCTGCCATACCCTTTTTCAGTTTTATGTGGCAGATGGAAAGCTTTCCTGCCAACTCTATCAACGAAGTGCCGATGTATTTCTTGGAGTTCCTTTCAACATTGCCTCTTATGCACTCTTCACGATGATGGTGGCACAAGTATGTGACCTTGAGCCGGGAGAGTTTGTACACACCTTTGGTGATGCACACTTGTATTTAAATCACTTGGAGCAAACCGAATTGCAACTGAGCAGGGAGTGTAGACCCCTGCCTACCATGAAAATAAATCCTGCGGTGAAGGACATCTTTGCCTTTACTTACGAAGATTTTGAATTGCTCAACTACGATCCACACCCGCATATCAAAGCTCCAGTAGCCATTTGATTTAAACACCTGGTCCTCCTACCAATTTGATTGGGATATAAAAAAAGCGCCTTCAGAAATTCTGAAGGCGCTTTTTTCGTGTAGCGGGCTAATTGTTAATTACCCAATTCGTATTTGAGCGTTCGTCCCTTTTCGACTGCTGGAAGTCCTTCGGTCATCCAAAGGGGTGCTGGAGCCCCCTTCAAGTAATGGTCAAAGAACTGACTCAAACGGATGGAAAGATCCTTGGCATTTTTGCGCTGCACCAAGTTGTGATCCTCTCCATTGTACTGAAGAAGCCAAGCAGGCTTGTTGAGGCGCTTGAGCCCCATAAACATTTCGATCCCTTGGTACCACGGCACTGCGCCATCCGCATCGTTGTGCATGATCAAGACGGGAGTATTCACACGGTCCAAGGTAAATAAAGGTGAATTCTCAAGGTAATAGAGCGGCTTTTCCCAAAGGGTGCCACCGATTCGAGACTGGGTTTGCTCGTATTGAAACATGCGGCTCATGCCTGTTCCCCAGCGAATTCCACCATAGGCGGAAGTCATGTTGACCACTGGAGCACCGGCACCTGCAGCTTTGAAAAGGTTGGTTCGGGTAATCAAGTAGGCTACCTGATAGCCACCCCAGCTTTGACCTTGGATGGCCATGTTGGCTGCATCTACTCCCCCTTGGGCAAGTACTGTCTGCACACCTGGAAGGATGCAATCGTAAGCACTTGGTCCTGGAAGACCTAAATCGTACTTGATATCTGGTACAAACACCACGTAATCATTGCTCACAAAGTACGGGATATTGATTGTAGATCGGCTAGGTGCAGGCGGACGGTAGTTGTGGAGTGTTTCACTGTTTCTTTCGTAGAAATACACCATCATTGGGAATTTCTTTACTCCATCAAATCCTTCTGGCGTAAACAAGAGTCCTTGCAATGGCGTACCATCCTGTGCCAAGTAGGATACTAACTTGACATTTCCCCACTTGACGTTGGCCTGCTGAGGGTTCAAGGAAGAGGCTTTCACTAAGGAAGCGAAGCTCATGTCACTCAGGTAAAGATCTGGGCTTTCCACATAAGTCGATCTCCTTAAAAGAACCTGATTTGAGTTTTCCGCCTTCTTTAGCCCTGCATAGCGATGGTCTGTGAGCAGCAACTGCTTGGGTAATTTTTTGCCGGAATAATCTCCGGTAAAATACCCGCTCTTCTTGGCTTTTTCATCGAAAGCAGAGAGAACTAAGGTTTCTTTGGAATCGATCTCCACTTCATCAACCTTCAATCGTTCCCTACGGAAAGTGATTTGTTGTTTTCTACCCTCTCCTGAGGTAATGTTCTGAGCGCCGCTTGGATTGCGAGGGTCTATCTTCCAGATGTCAAAACGATCATTCACCAATAAGGCTTCATCTCCGGCAAACCATCCCTCTACCCCATAACTACTCGGTAAGGAAGGAGAATCATTCAATTCATCGTAGAATGGAACGGGCAAGCCCTTGGTTAAATTAATTTTGGTTTTTGCTTTTAGATCATAAGCCACCCAAGCACTATCTCTTGCCGCATACCAATAGGCATACTGCCCAGAAGGGGAAAGTCTTGCGGATCCAGAGGCACTTTTTTCAATCAATTCCTTCTTGCCTGTAGTAATATCCAGGAGGTACAAATCTCTGCCCAACTGAATATCCCAACTGTAATTTCGTCTATAAGGGGCATCTGTCCATGCCAGAGCAATGCTTTTGGTGATTTTGTTTTCTAACTGTACCTCATCTACCTCAGGTGTTCCCAATTGAATGACCTGCTTGTCTTTCATGGAAAAGACAGCCAAGTAACTCTTCTTTTCTTCTTGCGACTTGTTCTTCAATTGCATGGGTTGAATCTCCGAATCCTGCCAGCCCCAGATATCAAGACTTACGCGATCCTCATCCAGCAGCGTACTGTCATTTTCATAGGCGTAGTCTTGGTACTCTTTGGATACTCCAAAAAATAAGCGGGATTCATCCTCCGAAAATCTAAGTGAAGCATCTGGACTGATGCGACTATCTTCCAATTTTAGAGCCGATTTATCGAGTTCAACAGCCATGGACTGCTTCTTGACATCGTATACCAGCAGTTTGTGGCTTGGCTTCTTGGCTTTCAGCGAGTCGTCACTGGCAACGAAAGATAAGTAGGCCGACTGCGGTGAAAATGCCATTCGGGTGTAGGTAGTCATCTTTTCGTGGACTAGACGCTGCGCTCCGGTAGCCAATTCGAGCACATGCAGGGCTGCATTGTCTTGCTTTTCTTCTTCAGCAAGCAGGTAGTACAAGAAATCTCCATTTGGAGAGAAGCTAAACGATTTCACCCGATTGAGTTCCCAAGAAACAGCCCCATCCAAGGATCGTACGAGTAGTTTGGTTCCATCTGTTTTCTTAGGCTTTTCCACTTTCTTGGTCGAATCCGAAGCAGCAGTGCCCTTTGGACTTTCCTTTGAGGCGATTTCCTTTTCAAAATGGATGGCGATCCAACTGCCTTTTTCCGTAGGAGTGGCAAAAGACTTTACCCGAGCAAGTTTCTCAAGCTTCCCAGATGCCAAATTCAGAATAAAGAGGCTGTCCTTTGGCAAGTCGTCCCCTTTCTTTTTCTTTAGCTTCAAGGCATAGACCGAATCCTTTTGGGCAGCAATTTTTCCTACTGCATAGGCATCGTCTGGAGTAAACAAAAACCCATTTCCGCGTGGAATTAGAACCTTTTTGGTGGGAGTTTTGAATGGAAATATCTCCAACCGACCATCCCCATCTTGAGGGGAGATCTGATAGCCTACAAAGAGGCCATTCTTGGTGATTTTATCTGAAGAAAGGCTCTCCCAACCGTCGTAATCCGCATGGGTCAGCGATCGTTTTTGTTGGGCAACAAGGGATTGGGAGATAAGCAGAAGGGTAAATACCCATCCGAAAGCACTTCGTAAATTTCTCATGCTAGGGTTTAATTGGATAACGTAAATTCTTTTTCGATAAACCCTCCTCGGGTGGAAGAAAGCTTGATTTTACCTTTTACAGGGGCATCGCCCTTCACTTTTACCACAAACGTGGCCGTTTTCTTCTCTCCTGCTCCGGTGTAGCCTGAGTAGATGGTTTTGTCGTATAGGCTCGGCGTAACGATGCGTACCGTAGCATCTTGGTCTCCTTTGAGCAAGTCCTTGTCAAAATCCAAGGATACGCGATCCTCTTGCACGATTTTCACCAGTTTCGCTTGTTCCAATGCCACAGGGAGTTTTCCAGTATTGGTCCAAGTGAGCGTCACTTGGTATTCGCCAGCGGTTAGTTTTTTTACTTTCACGTCATTGACTGTGATTTGAGGAAGTCTTTTTGCCATAGCTAGGTTGAAGAGGGCTTGTTTCTTTGCCCAACTTTCCAACTGCCAGGGAGGACCATTTTGTCCAAAGAATTTGGGATGGAAACCACCCAATTCAACCTCACCCAGTTCAGGATGTGTAAATGTGGTCCAAACCTTGAATCCTTTGCTTCCATTGGCTTCGTCATCCCACATCAAACCGTCGTAATCGTCATAGATTCCGTCGTTGTCGTAATCTTTCATGGCACCATTATTCCATAGCTCATCTCCATACCAAATGCTGCCATAGTAAAAGTAGCCGAAGTCCGGACCGTGGCCGAATAGCGGTTCCGGCTTGAGTGGATCTCCAGTCATGGAATTGACTTTGTAGCGGGTGGCATAAGTTTCATACACATCCCCAGCCCAGGGGTAGGCGGTGAAGGATAGTCCCAATTGATCCATTTCCTTGTATATGGCCAAATCTTGAGGATACATGCGTTCCTCACTTTTGGAAGTGGAAGGTGGACGTAGGTGCATGGGTACACGAGTATCCATGGAATTGACCACCGAAATATTGGGGTGACTCATCATCCACAAGACTGTGGCTCTGGATTCAATTTCGCTGAGCGGGTACTCCCCTGCGCCAAACTGTGTGTATCCCCTTCCTGTAAGATCACCTCCTGTATTGGGTCTCCAGTTTTCAGGATAGTTCCGGTGAAGGTCCAAACCTCCGATCCCATCTTCGTTGTACCGGCCATCTCCATCGTTATCTATCCCCTCACTGTACATCAAGTATTCACCCTTTCCAGGAAAAGTCTGCTCCATCAAACGCCCCTTCGGATCTTTTGGGTCAATGATGTAATTTGCCTTTTCTTTTTCCTCTGGAGTGACTGCTTTTTTACGGACTTGATAGAGGATGCCGTCACCATCCAGATCCTCTTCAGGATCTTCATCCAGCATTCCATCTCGATCGGTATCCTGCGGCTTGACCGTGCTGCGATTGCGCTGAGCGGTATACAAATACATGTTGGATCCATCTGGATTATTCTGAGGACGTAGGTAGATCACCTTGGAATCCAATAGTGCCGTGATTTCAGGATCTTTTCCATAATTCTCCAACAGGTGCTGGGTCAACCATAGAATGGACTCACTTGAGGTGATTTCTCCAGAATGACGTCCGCCTTCAAAATATGCTGCTGGCTTATCGGTATCCTTGCCTGTTTTTTTATTGGTCAGCGTCATTTGGTAAATGGGCCGTCCTTCAAAAGATTTTTCAACTACATAGAGATCTACCAGTTCAGGATACTGCTGAGCCCAAGTCTCGTACCAGTGGTACATCACATCGACGGTGTGGTATTTCGTAAAGTCGAGGGTGCTGCCTGGACGGTATTCTACTTCTGGGAATTCGAACTTCTTGAAAAAAGAAGTGCCGTGGCGTTCACCAGAAACGAGGTAGTGCTTGCTTTTTGTGTTTTTCTCTGGAAACACTTGTTCGGGCACAAAAGGCCTTACCTGTGCTAGAAGCGCAGTTGAAAGGAACAGCGCAGGTAAAAAGAAGAGTTGTTTTTTCATGGATGGGGTCGTTGACTAGCTAAAAATAGGGAAGACAACGAGAGAATTACGTGCCGCTCAAAAAAAATATGTAGGCTAAAACGACT
>CANGUK010000106.1 GCA_947457095.1 Cyclobacteriaceae bacterium | reverse complement strand
TCTCCTCAAAAATAGAAAAATCCTTAGGATGACCACCACAATATTGGTATACCAAGGAATAATCTACGCTAATTCTGCTCCTTCTTTCTTTCGAAAGTCTAAATTTGACGACTTGAACGATTATGATCGATATACAACAAAACTCTCCAATTCCGCTTCTCCAAAACCTAGGGCTTTGGAACGAAGGAGAAAAAATTAGGAATGCTTCCGTACCAGGAGAAAGTAACATGAACCTGGTGCTCCGCATTGAGACCAACCAAGGCACTTACATTCTAAAGCAAGCAAAGTCCTACGTACGAAAATACCCCCAAATTCCAGCCCCTATCTCGCGTATAGCGATTGAATACCATTTTTTAATGTACTTGGATGGCAATTCATTCTTGGCATCGCTATCTCCTAAAGTTCTGCAGTACGATGCACATAACCACCTCATGCTTTTGGAAGATTTGGGTGAAGGGAGCGACTTTCTCTCGCTTTACGGTGGCCAGCGCCAACTAAATAGTGAAGAAATCAAGCATTTGGTAAACTACCTGATGCACCTACATCAGTTGCAAATGGCAAGCTTTCCTAATACAAGCGCTATGCGTTCGTTGAATCACGAACACATCTTTGATTTTCCTTTTCTGGAAGAAAATGGATTTGACTTGGATAGCATACAACCCGGCTTACAGGAAGCAAGCATGCCCTATAAAACCGATACTGACCTAAAGCAACGCATCCAAGCCCTTGGAAATCGCTATCTGGCCGATGGAAAAGTGCTGATGCATGGAGATTTTTATCCCGGGAGTTGGTTGCAGGTATCCTCTGGAATCAAAATCATTGACCCAGAATTTGGAGGCTTAGGTGATGCAGAATTTGACCTAGGCGTTTTTCTAGCACACCTTGATCTATCGGCACAGGCAGAAGACTTAAGCGCACAGGTGCAAAAAGACTACAACCTACCCGTGGACTGGTCTTTGGTCCAGCAGTACCGAGGGGTGGAAATTTTACGTCGCTTGATTGGTATTGCCCAACTACCGGTATCTTTAAGTTTGGATGCCAAAAAAACGCTACTTGAGCGTGCAAAAACCTACCTCCTCTCCTAAATGAAAAAATTAGCACTCCTTCTACTTTCGGTACTCGCTTTTTCCTGCAGCCAACAGGCTTCTGAAAATGCTGCGCTTACTTTTTCCACGGAAATGGTTACTTCATCTGGACTCACAGAAGCAGCATTGTACGATCGGGTACTGGGCATGCTTGTTGGGTCGGCCCTAGGAGATGCCATGGGAGCCCCCACGGAAATGTGGACCCGAGATGCAATCCAACTCGAGTATGGATTCGTAGAAGATTTGGATTCCATGGTTCGTGAAGCATCCCCAGAGGGAATTTGGAAGGCTAATTTGCCCGCGGGCGGCACTACGGATGATACCCGATGGAAAAACCTTGCGGTAGACTACTTGCTTACACAAAAATCCGAATCCCTAGAACCCAAAGATTTTGCATCACAGATCCTAAAATCCTACGAAGGGAGTTTGAACAAACTAAAAACAACGGAAGGAACGGACGTAGAGCCATTTGAAAATGCGCTACAAGAAGCAAATTGGCTTTCGGAGTGGGCCAAGGTGTCGGCGCCTTACCGCGATGCCAATTTGGGAGGATACGCAGATTCCTTAAGCAAGTTTTATGGGGGAGAAATGGTTTGTGCTGGACTACTCTATGCGCCTGCCATTGGGGCTTTTTTTCCTGGAAATCCATCAAAAGCCTACCAAGAAGCCTACCGAGTATCGATTTTTGACTTAGGTTATGCACGAGATCTTTCTGCACTTGCAGCCGCTCTCACGGCTTCAGGCATGACCCCAAATGCGACAAAAGATAGCCTTTTGGCATCGCTTCGCTTGGACCCTGAAGGCTATTTCCAAAGTCGATTGGTCGGGCGTACTTCCCATAAATTGCTGAAAGATGCCTTGACCCTTGTTCGTGAGGCAAAAAAACTGGATTCTCTCCCAAATAGAATGAGTTTGAGTAATCCTGCCTTGAGGTATGCGTACACTGAATTGGATCGCCGTCAGCAGGACATGCCTTTCCATGCGGGGGAGATTTACCTGCAAGCGATTACAGCCATGCTGTTTACTGATTTTGACTTTCAGGGAACACTTACCTTCCTCACCAACTATGGTCGAGACAACGACACTACGGCTTCCTTGGCTGGAGGTATCCTAGGCGCTTGGCTAGGATATAATAAATTGCCTGCAATAGATCGGGAAAAGGTTATTCGTGTCACGCGGGACGAATTGGGTATCGACCTAGAGCAGCAAGCCCAACGACTGACGCTTCATCTCTTGGCCAAAGAAAAAACTAAGTAGGCCTAGCGCTTAAAACGCATAACCAAAACCTACCCCTGCAAATAGCGGCCAAAAACCATTGTTATTGAAGATGGGGGTAAGATTAACTCTCCAAGAAAAACCTCCATCTACGGGCACCTTGCGGTAACCTATGTTCATGGTGCCCATCAAACTCGGATTTCCATCCACAGGAAGGATAAAATTGTAATCATTGTAATCATATTGATTGCAAACATACATTCCGTTCGCATCGAAATACCCATTCGCACAATAGGTGACTCTATCATTAGAATACCCAAAAAAGGTCGCCCCTAGTCCCAATTCAAAGTAATGCGGGCCATTGCCATACAGTTTGTTGACCAATACCGGCAAAGAATAAAACGAATCTCCCTCCATCGCATACCCACCCACTCCTACTCGCATCCCCCAGGAATCGGTACGTGTGGAATCAAAACGAAAATCGTAATTGAAACTGTAGGCTAGTCCTGAACCACCCAATTCCAAAAACACAGCGCGAGACGGAACCGCTTTTTCCTGTGCTCGAGCAGTGAATCCAAGGATAAAGAAGATAAGGATGGTGAGTATTTTTTTCATTAGTGATGGATTTTCACTGCGAAGGTAAACGAAAATTAGGGTCAGAGGGTTCTATGGATAGAAAATCTAAATTTCGGTATCCCCAATTCGAACAATGAACTAAAAAACCGAGATATTTAATCCCTCAATCGATTCGTTACCTAGTACCTCAACCCATGGTTAAAAAAATATTCTTAGGTCTTTTTGCTACCGCCATGATTTTGGCAATCGTGTACATGCTTGGTCCAAAGGTAGAAACCCAGCAATTGACCATTGCCTATCCAGAAGTTCCTAGTGATCCACAAGCACTTGAGGAATACCTAGCTATCCGGGAGGATACCGTAAAAGGAATGAAGCCAGGTAACGAGGCCTACATCATTTGGGCGGATTCTTTGAACAAGCAAAAAACACCCTATTCCATCGTTTACATTCATGGCTTCGGTGCCAGTCCTATGGAAGGCGATCCCGTACACCGCTTCTTGGCGGCACATTTTGGAGCCAACTTGTTTGTAACCCGACTCCCGGAACATGGCATCAGCCGAAAAAACGGAATGGAATACTTGACAGCCCAAGACTTGGCCAATGCCGCAGGTGAGGCCTACAAGATTGGAAAAAGTTTGGGTGAAAAAGTCATCGTAGTAGGCACCTCTATGGGTGGATCACTAAGTCTTCTACTCGCCAGTCAGCAAGCAGACATCCATGCTCTGGCACTCTACTCGCCTGCAATCCGAGATGAAAAAAGATTGCTGGAAGGATTTTTCAAGCCTTGGGTTTTCTGGATCATGAAGAAAACGCTCTTGGAAGACGGAGTAATGAACCAGCAGCGTGAGGGTGAAAAGGGAGATTACTGGTCCGAAGAATACCATGCCAATGGCTACCAAAGCCTAGCAGTACTTCTGTACAGCGAAATGAATGAAGAAACCTTTGCCAAGGTGAAGCAACCTATATTTATGGGATACTACTACAAGAATGAACAAGAGAAGGACATGGTTGTATCCGTGGCCAAAATGCAAGAAATGTTTGGTCAATTGGGAACAGCCCCTTCACTTAAAAAAGAAATGGCTTTTCCAAAAACAGGGGATCACGTGATTGCCTCTTCCATTACCTCTCAAGATTGGCAGACTGTATTATTTCAGACCATAGATTTCCTAGAGAAAGTGACCCAAGTACCTGCCAATCCTGCCTACCAAACACAAGTAGAGCAGATGACCAAGGCCAATCAATTATTGGATAGCATCCCTTTTGAAAAACAAAACTGATTCGGATAAACACAAAAAAAATGGGAGGTTAAAGCCTCCCATTTTTTTTTAGATAAATCGATTGATCAGATTTTCGAAGTATTCCTGCTTGCCGCTAATTTGGGCAGGCTCCCCTACTTCTAGTGCATAGGATCGTAGATCTTCAAGCGTCAATTTACCCTCCTCAAAGGACTTGCCTTTGCCAGCATCAAAACTAGCATAGCGATTTTTCCGTCGAGCCAAGTAGTCTGATTTTTCCATTACCTCAGCTGCGATGATCAAGCCACGTGCAAAGGCATCCATACTGCCAATGTGTGCCAAGAATAAATCCTCAGGATCGGTAGAGTTTCGTCTGATTTTCGCGTCAAAGTTGACACCTCCCCCTTGCAAGCCTCCTGCTGCCAAAATGATCAGCATGGATTCTGCCAGTTCCTGCAGGTTGAGTGCAAACTGATCCGTATCCCAACCATTTTGGTAATCACCACGGTTGGCATCGATGGATCCCAGCATGCCACAATCCGCAGCTACCTGCAATTCATGTTGGAAAGTATGTCCCGCGAGTGTCGCGTGATTCACTTCAATGTTCAATTTGAAATCTTTGTCCAATCCAAAGTGTCTTAGGAAGCCAATCACCGTTTCTGAGTCGTAGTCGTATTGGTGCTTAGTAGGCTCCATCGGCTTTGGCTCAATGAAGAAGGTTCCTTTGAACCCATTTTTACGCGCATAATCGCGAGCCATGGTCAAGAATCGAGCAAGATGCTCTTTTTCACGCTTCATGTCCGTATTCAACAAGGACATGTAGCCTTCTCTACCACCCCAGAATACGTAGTTTTCACCACCCAATTTGATGGTTGCATCCAAGGCATTTTTCACTTGAGTGCCCGCAAATGCCAATACATCAAAATTTGGGTTGGTGGAAGCACCGTTCATGTAGCGAGGATTGCTGAATACGTTGGCAGTACCCCAAAGCAATTTGATGCCACTTGCTTTTTGATGAGCTGCAGCATGATCCGTGATGATCTGCATGCGCTTTTCGTATTCGAGCAAGGTAGGCGCCTCATCAATCAAATCCACATCGTGAAAGCAGTAGTACTCCGCTCCGATTTTGGTCATGAACTCAAAAGCAGCATCCATCTTGTCTTTGGCCCGCTGAATGGGGTCAGCACTGACATCCCAAGGATGCTTGATGGTTCCAGGTCCAAAGGGATCTCCCCCAGTACCGCAGAAGGAATGCCAATAGGCGATTGCAAATTTAAAATGCTCCTTCATGGATTTTCCTGCAATAATCCGGTTGGGATCATAGTAGCGGAATGCCATAGGGTTGTCACTTTCTTTTCCTTCAAATTGAATCTTTCCGATTTGGGGAAAAAATGAATTAGCCATAATTGTATAGGTTTTGTTGAGTGTGGGTTTAGTAATTAATTGTCAGCTGGTTTCTGGAGTTGCTCCAGGCGAGCCGACCAAGTTTGGTATACTTCTTCGTATTGATCTGCTTTTGCAGGATCTGGTGCTAGGGTTTGTAGGAGTGCTAATCCATGGAATGCTTCCTCTTCTGAGGCAAAAATCCCAGACCCGATTCCTGCTCCACGAGCTGCACCTTGGGCTCCATCGGTATCGTATAGTTCCAGGTTTACCTGATTCATTTGCACAAAGGTTTCCCTGAAAATTGGGCTTAGAAACATGTTGGCATGCCCGGCTTTTACGGTAGTTAAATCCATCCCCATGTCCTTCATGATTCGGAATCCATAGGTCAAGGCCGACACTATTCCTTCTTGTGCTGCCCTCAGGATATGCTTTTGATCGTGCTTCAGCAAGTCCAAACCAAGCAAATGTGCTCCTAAAGGTACATTTTGAAGGATTCGTTCTACTCCATTGCCAAAAGGCAAGAAAGTTAGCTTATCTGCACCAATTGGTGCTCCTGAAGCGAGGGCATTCATTTCCTCGTAACTCAATGAACTTCCTCCCAGCAATCGCTTCAGCCAAGAATTCAGAATGCCAGTACCATTGACACAGAGCAGCACTCCATAGGAAGGGCTACTTTGGGAATGGTTGACATGCACGAAGGTATTTACGCGCGACTTGGGATCATATACCGGAGTATTTGCTACCCCGTACACTGTACCGGAAGTTCCGGCTGTCGTCGCCAATTCACCTGGATGAAGAACTTGTAGGGAAAATGCATTGTTGGGCTGGTCTCCGGCACGGTAGGCAATGGAAATTCCCGCTTCCAAGCCTGTTTCCGCCGCTGCAGTCGCCGATACTTTCCCTTGAAGGGAAAAAGAAGGGACAGCTTCTGGAATCCATTCTTTCGGGATTTGCATTGCTGCAAGCAAGGGCTCACTGAGTCCATTTTTCTTGAAATCCCAGAAGATGCCTTCAGAAAGGCCTGTTTCTGAAGTGAGGATCTCCCCAGTCAACTTCATGGCGATGAAATCCCCCGGAAGCATGATTTTATAAATTTGCGCGGCTAGCTCGGGTTGATTTTCAATCACCCACCGCAATTTGGATGCGGTAAAATTCCCTGGTGAGTTGAGCAAGTGTGGGAGGCAATAGTCCGCTCCCAAACTTTGAAAGGCCTTTTCTCCTTGGCCTACGGCGCGGCTGTCGCACCAAATGATGGAAGAGCGGAGAACTTGGTGGGATTTGTCCACACATACTAGCCCGTGCATTTGGTAGGCGATGCCGATTGACAGCAACTCCCCTGCCTGCACCTGGGCTTGATTGCAAACGAATGCGATGCCTTCTTTGACATGCTTCCACCACATCTCTGGATCTTGCTCAGCCCATCCGGACTGAGGGGATTGAATGGGCATTTCCACTTCAGGAAATGCTTTCGAAGCCAAGGACTTGCCTGTAGCTGCATCCAAAATACAGGATTTGACTGAAGAGCTTCCCAGATCTATCCCTAAGAGTAGCTGTCGCATGTTACCAGAAGATCGTATAAAGTGCAGCGATAATACCTACGATTAGGATAGCTCCAATCTTGAATCCTGTGCTAGTTTTGAACAAGTCACTGGTGATTTCGATACTCTTTGGATGATCCTTACCCTTTCCTTCAACTAGAGAAATTCCAATCATCAACACCGCTAAGACCACGAATACCCATCCCATACGGTCGATAAATGGCAAAGCAGGGAATACTACTTTCAAAACGACAGAAAGTGGAATACTGAGAGAAGCGCCTACAAGAGCTGCATTGGAGGTTGTCTTTTTCCAGAAAACCCCAAAGAAGAAGATCGCAAATACCCCTGGGCTAATGAAGCCAGTGTATTCCTGAATGAATTGGAAGGCCTGATCCAATTGACCCAGTGCTGGAGCTACGATTGCTGCAATGATAAAGGCAACCACGGCAGTGATTCTACCCACACGCACCTTACCCGCTTCCGAGGAGTTTTTACCAAAGTATTTGGCGTAAATGTCCATCGTAAAAATGGTGGAAGTACTATTGGCCATGGAAGCAAGTGAAGAAACTATCGCAGCGGTGAGCGCTGCAAAGGCAAGTCCTTTCAAGCCTGTAGGAAGAATTTGAAGTAAAGAAGGATAGGCACGATCGGATTTGATCAATCCAGTTACTGGATCTTTCATCGTTTCTATAAAACCAAGATCCGTTCCCTTATTTACAATTACTAGGGCTGCAATTCCAGGAATCACCACAATTAATGGCATCAACAATTTCAAGAATCCGGCAAAAATCATCCCCTTCTGGGCCTCATCCAAACTCTTGGCTGCAAGCGCACGTTGGGTGATGTATTGGTTGAATCCCCAGTAACTCAAGTTGGTGATCCACATCCCACCAATCAAAACGGACAAACCAGGTAGATCCAAATAGGCATCTCGAGTACCTCCTTTTCCATCCGAAATCATCATCTCCCCTTTAGAAAGAATCATTGAAAAATGTCCTGGAACTTCATTTCTAAGAATGGACAACCCTTCCCAAGCATTTCCATTGCCTACCATTCCCAAAGCGATGTAGGTTGTGGCAAGGCCACCGCCAATCAAAAACACGACTTGGATCACATCAGTCCAAGCTACTGCCTTCAATCCTCCATAGATGGAATAAAGCATCGCAAAGAGCGCCAATCCAATGATGCTATAGGTCATCGGGATTCCGAGAATGGTATTCAAACTCAAGGCTCCCAAATAAAGTACCGAGGTCAGGTTGACAAAAACATACAAGAGCAACCAGAACACCGCCATGGTCGTACGAACTCGCGCATCGTAACGATCAAAAAGAAAGCCTGGCATGGTGTAGATGCCTTTTTTCAAGTAAACAGGCAAAAAGAATATCGCGACCACCAAAAGGGTAGCCGCAGCCATCCATTCGTAAGTAGCGATTGCCAGCCCGAGTGCAAAGCCTGAACCAGACATGCCAATAAACTGCTCCGCAGAAATGTTGGAGGCAATAAGTGAAGCACCTACTGCCCACCAAGGAAGGGCCTTGCTGGCAAGAAAATAGTCATTCGAATCTTTGACATGGCCTTCCTTTTCACGGGACAC
>CANGUK010000105.1 GCA_947457095.1 Cyclobacteriaceae bacterium | reverse complement strand
CCAGTACCGATTCATCTGCCTCAATGGAATCGCCTTCCTTCTTGAGCCAAGTAAGGATGGTGCCTTCAATGATACTTTCGCCCATTTTGGGCATGAGCATTTCTACACTTGCCATGATACTTTTGGTAATTTAATTGGGTTTATATTCAGGTTACAAAATTAAATTTTATTGAATAGCTACCCTAGTCCTTTTGGTAAAATTTTATTTGTTGTGCTTCAAGAAGCAGATTCGAAGTAAATTTAAAACTGCTACCCCGGTCAATTGAATGTTGATCATCCGATCCTGGGTAAGCTGCAAAAGCTTTGCCTCCACAAAGTCGGGACCTGCACAAGCAATCCAAACGGTACCTACTGGCTTGTCTGGGCTGCCTCCATCTGGTCCTGCGATGCCTGAACTTGCCAATCCAAAATCTGCTCCAAACAACTTTTTAATGCCTGTGGCCATCTCCCGAACCGTTTCTTCACTCACTGCTCCATGCTGCATCAAGGTAGCTGAACTCACCCCAAGTAGCTGCTCCTTCAAGTCATTGTGGTAAGGAACCAGTGTGCCTCGGAGGTAATTTGAGCTGCCGGGTACAGTTGTGATCAAGTGGGAAATGTAGCCGCCGGAGCAACTTTCAGCTAAAGCTAAAGTTTTCCCTGCGTTCTTCAAAAGTTTCCCTATTGCTGTTTCCAAGGTTTCTTCGTCGTAGCCATAGACATAGGAGGAAATCAAAGGAAGTACACCGTGGATTTGTTCATCCACCTCTGTTGCTAGCACCTTTTTGTCTTCACCGAAAGCCGTGAGTCGTAGCTTCACATGACCCAAGGAAGGGAGGTAGGCAAGTCTTATGTGGTTAGGAAGCGCATTTTCCCAATCCTTAATCAAATCGGCAAGCCAGGATTCCCCAATGCCTGCAGTTTTGATCAGTTTGTGGTAGATGACGGGTAGATCAAACACTTGGGAAAGTTTGGGCAGCACAAAGTCCTTGACCAACTTTTTCATCTCATGCGGTACGCCGGGCATGGACATCCAGTAGCATCCCTTCTGCTCAAACCACATGCCTGGAGCCGTGCCGACCTCATTGGGTACGTAGGTACAGCAGGTGGGCAGGTGTCCCTGGAGGATATTGAGACGCGTCATCTCTCGACCGCGGCGGGTGAAGTAGGCTGACACGGCCGCAACAGCCTCGGGAACTTCTACGATTTCACAGCCGAAGTATTCCGCAAGTAGGGGTTTGGTGAGGTCATCTTGTGTGGGGCCTAGTCCTCCGGTGATGAGAATGAGGTTGGCTCGCTTCGAAGCTTCTTCAAAGGCAGTTAAGATATCCGTTCGATTGTCTCCAACGGTGGTTTTCCGTACCACACGCACGCCGACTGCATCCAATTCTTGGCTGATCCAGTGAGAATTGGTGTCCATGATTTGTCCATAGAGGAGCTCGTCTCCAATGGCGATAATTTCTGCGGTTACGATTGACATGGGGTATTTATCTAACTTTTGCTGTACGTAGGATGCGGGAAAAAACTCCAGGCAAGAAACGCTTGAGGTACACGGCGAGGGTTTCCTTGCCGCCAATGTACACTTCTTCTTTTTTCTTGACTAGGGCATTAAAAATAGCTTCTGCACAGGCCTCTGGGGACATGCCTTGGTCTTGAGCCTGGTCCATTTCCCCTAAGGGGCTCCCGTCACCGGTCACGGCATTGATGGATACTTGAGTGCGGATAAAGCCCGGACAGATCAAGGTCACGGCAATCCCATCTTGGTGGTGCTCTGCTCTTAGGGTGTCAAAGAAGCCATGCAAAGCATGTTTGGCTCCTGCATAGGAGGAGCGGTAGGGCGAACCAAATTTTCCTACCAGGGAGGTGACTACGCCAAACTGGCCTTTCTTACGGGCTAGAAAATGAGGAAGAATGGCTTTGGTCAAGGCGACGGTACCAAAATAGTTGACCTCCATCAAGCGACGGTCCACCTCGAGTAGGGTATCCTTGATCAATGAGCGTTGGCTGATGCCTCCATTGTGCAAGAGGATGTCTACCTGTCCAAAAAAGGAAATTGCCGTCGCTACCTTCTCTGGAAAGTCAGTCGAGGAAGCAAGGTCTAAGGGAAGAATCCGGCAGTCATCTGGGAAGGCACAGGCTAGCTTGACCCGATTGAGTTCGTGTTCGTTGCGAGCAGAGAGAATGATCGCATAGCCCGAATTTGAAAATTTCTTGGCAGCGGCTTCTCCAATTCCTGAGGATGCTCCAGTAATCCAGATTACAGGTTTGGCCATGGCTTAGCGTTTTTCGTAGGTGACAAAAGCGTAGGGGTATTCGTTGGATTCATCGGCAGGGAATTCTTCCCGTTCTTTTTCCTTCCAAATGGCAGCATCGAGTTCTGGGAAAAAGGTATCTCCCTCGGGGCTGGCTTCCACTTCGGTGATTTCCAGTACATCACATAGGGGTAGGGCTTCTTTGTAGATTTCCCCCCCACCAATCACAAATAATTTTTCTAGCTGACGCTTTGTGCAAAAAATAAGGGCTTCTTCTACCGAATGAAAGGCATAGTGTCCGGCTGGAGCTTCAAATTCCGGGTTGCGGGTAATGATCAAATGGGTACGGTTGGGAAGAGGCCTTCCTAGGGATTCAAAGGTTTTGCGACCCATGAGCAAGTAATGGCCTGTGGTCAGGTTTTTGAAGCGCTTGAGATCAGCGGATAGTTTCCAGACCAGCTGGTTGTCTTTTCCGATCACTTGGTTTTTTGCTTTTGCTACGAGGAGAATCAGTTTCACGAGTCGTGGTTTTGAGGTTTAATTTACCTGCTTTGTTGAAATCTTATGGATGAAACTCCTAAATGCTTCAGGTAGTTTTGTTTTTGACTGCAATAATGCTCAAGCGCTAATCGGAAGAGATTCCTATTTCCATCCTCGGAGGAGTTCATCTACTTTCATGCGCTTTTTTCCTTCGAGCTGCAATTCCTGAATCACCAGTATTCCCTCTCCACATTGGAAGTGCAAATAAGTTTTGAAGTCTGAGGTCCATTCTCCGGGAGCTTTTCCAGATAGCTTGCCTTCCAAGGTGGTGGAAGTGAAAATTTTGCAAGTTTTGCCCTGTAGTTCGGTCCATGCTCCGGGATAGGGGGAGAGTCCTCTGATCAGGTTGTGAATGGAGGTGGCCGATGCAGTCCAATCGATTTTGCCAGTTTCCTTAAAAATTTTGGGTGCTTTATGGATGGCCAGCGTCTCGTCTTGAGGCTTGGGATGGATGTTTTTGGCGGCAATAGCTTCTACGGTTCGAAGTACCAAATCCGCACCCATACCCATCAATTTTTCATAGAGGCTTCCCAGATTATCCTCCGGAAGGATGGCTACTTTTTCCTGAAAAAGGATATTGCCGGTATCAATTTCATGCTGCAAGAAGAAGGTAGTCACCCCTGTTTCTTGTTCACCTTGGATAAGAGCCCAGTTGATGGGTGCTGCTCCACGGAAGTTGGGCAGGAGGGAAGCATGCAGGTTGAAGGTGCCCAGAGGAGGCATGTCCCACACGGCTTCGGGAAGCATGCGGAAGGCCACGACGATCTGTAGGTCTGCAGCAAGTTCCTTCAATTCCTGTTGAAATCCTGGATCCTTCAGGTTGGTGGGCTGCAAGACAGGGATAGTCAATCGCTCAGCAGCCTCCTTGACAGGAGATCCTACCAGTTTTTGTCCCCTCCCTTGGGGCTTATCTGGGGCGGTGATGACTGCGATGACATTCCAACCTGCAGCAACCAATTTTTCAAGTGCGGGCACCGCAAACTCAGGTGTACCCATGTAAACGATTCGTAGGGAGCGGTCAAGGGAGGTTGGATTCATGTGTTACTGCAGAAAGAATAAGTCAAAATTACTGGTAAATCAAGTACTTGCTTCTGAGAGCAGCATAATCTTGAAGGCCCTGCTGCCAAGTTGCACGGATCTCAGCTTCTGTCTTTCCTGCCAAGATTTGCTTTTTTAGTTCATCCGTGCCCACAAGGGTATTGAAGTAGCTGATGAAGAATTTTTCCTTCATTTCGGAGCGCTGGTAGGCCTCGAGGAGGTAGCTCAACGTGAAGGGCTCCGTTAAGGATTCCGAACGCAGGTCTCTGCCGTAGCACAACTTGTCTTGATGCGGAGGGGTTTTGGACATCCCATCAATGGCTACGGGAGTAAAGGTGAATTCCCCAAATCGAGCATCTGGATAGCCATACACTTGGAAGGGGAAATAGGTACCGCGTCCCAGGGAAACTACCGTGCCTTCAAAAAGGCAGGTGCTCGGATACAAACGAATGGAAAGTGCGTTGGGCAAGTTTGGCGAGGGCTTTACTGGTAGTTCGTAGGCCATTGCATGATTCCAATTGGCCACAGGAATGACCGTTAGGTCTACTTGCACTCCACCTTTCAACCATTTTTCTCCATTGATCATTTGGGCAAGTTCGCCGATGCTTAGCCCATGCACCAACGGTATGGGGTGCATGCCTACAAAGGATTCGAAGCCTTTCTTGAGGATAGGTCCATCCACGTAGTTGCCGTTGGGGTTGGGACGATCCAGAAGGATCAGTGGCTTACCCTGCTCTGCGCAAGCTTCCATCACGTAGTGTAGCGTAGAGATGTAGGTAAAAAAGCGTACTCCCACATCTTGTAGATCAAAAACAAGGACATCAAGGTCCTGGATTTGGGCTGGGCTAGGCTTTTTGTTGGTTCCATACAAGGAGACGATGGGTAGCCCAGTTTTGCTGTCTAAGGAGTTGTCTACCTTTTCGCCTGCATCAGCGGTCCCGCGGAATCCGTGTTCTGGCACGAATACTTTGGTGACGTTCACCTTATTTTCCAACAGAAAATCTACCAGATGCTTGGAATTGGATTGAGGGAGAATGCTGGTTTGGTTGCCAACTACGCCTACTTTTTTTCCTTCCAATAGAGGCAAGTACAAACCTCCTTGCTCTGCAGCAGTACGAATGTGCTGACTGAAGCCGAAGGTGCTCAAGCTCAGAAGGAGCCATCCGGTCAAAATATAGGCCAAGGGTAAATTTTTCGCTTGCTTCATGCTAATTTGCGGAGAGTTGCAAACAAATTTAACCCAGTCCGTTGAACCTTTCCTATTTCCTAGCTAAAAGAATCAGTTTTCAGCATGCTGGTGGATTCTCTGGAATCATCCACCGAATTGCGGTGGCGAGCCTGGCGGTGGGTTTGGCTGTGGCTATCTTATCCATCATGGTGCTTGGGGGCTTCCAAAAAACGGTTTCCAGCCGCGTCTATGGGTTTACAGGGCACTTTCAAGTGCAAAAGTTCCAAATGAGCAGCGCCTATGAGGAACAACCTTTTTCACTGAACGCAGAATTTTTAAAGAAACGAGACCAATTTCCTTTCCTATCCAAAACGCAATCCTATGCGCACAAGGCGGCCTTACTGAAAGGATTCGAAGAAGTGGAAGGGGTGTTGCTCAAGGGAGTAGGAAAAGATTTTGACAGCCTGGGTTTTGCGCAATACCTGGTGGAGGGAAGGCTATTGCAGCTCCCGGACTCCGGGGTCAGTAATGAAATCCTGCTTTCCACACTCGTCGCCAAAAAGTTGCGCATCGCAGTGGGAGACAAGGTGACCTTGTACTTTGTGCAGCAGCCCCCACGCTTTCGCCGTGTGGAGGTCGTGGGTATTTTTGAGACCTACCTAGAAAACTTTGACGAACAGGTGGTGATTGGAGAATTGCAGACCATCCGTAATTTGAATGGATGGGCCGTAGACCAGGTGGGCGGTCTTGAACTGCATGTAGCCGATGCAGCCCAGCTTGATACCTATGCGCCGTTACTGGAGGAGGAACTCGATTACGACCTGCGCTTGCTTGATAGCAGGGAGCGCTTCTTGGATATTTTTGATTGGCTGAAGTTGCTCGACACCAATGTGATTGTGTTTATCTCCTTGATTGGCTTTGTGGCCATTTTCAATATGGGAGCGATTTTGTTTCTCCTGATTATGGAACGCACCCAGATGATTGGCTTACTCAAGGCGATGGGGGCCAAAAACTCCCAGATTCGATCCCTATTTTTCTGGAATGGCATCCATATTCTGGGAAAAGGGCTACTTTACGGCAATGCCTTCGCTTTGGTGCTTGGGGCGCTGCAAACCTACTTTCAACTTATTCCTTTGGACCCGGTGAGTTACTACATGAGTTATGTGCCGATCGATTGGAATTGGACAGCATTTCTCCTGCTCAACCTAGGGGTGACGGTGCTTACGGCATTAGTGTTGTGGATTCCCGTTCGGATTATTTCACGGGTAGACCCGATCAAATCAATTCGATTTGACTAGGCGATAGGGTTTAAACCAACTTTTTACCTTCATCCAAATCACACCCAGGACGGCTTCTTTGAAGATTTTGGGGCTCATTTTGGATTGCCCACGCGTGCGGTCGGTAAATATGATGGGTACTTCTAAGAGTTTGAAACCCAGTTTCCAAGCGGTAAACTTCATTTCGATTTGGAAGGCGTAGCCGATAAATTGAATTGCATCCAACTTGATTCCTTCCAGCACTGAGCGATGGTAGCATTTGAAGCCTGCGGTGGCATCGTGAATGGGTAGGCCAGTTACAAAATTCACGTACTTGCTCGCAAAGTAGGACATCAATACCCTTCCCATGGGCCAGTTGACCACGTTTACCCCGGTGATGTAGCGGGATCCGATAGCCAAATCAAAGTCTCGATTTTTGATGCCTTGGTAGAGTCGGATGAGGTCCTTGGGATCATGTGAAAAATCACAGTCCATCTCAAAAATAAAATCGTAATCCCTTTCCAGCGCCCAGCGAAAACCGGCAATGTAGGCAGTACCCAAACCTAGTTTTCCGGCTCGCTCCATGAGATGAAGCCTGCCTTCAAATGAGTTCTGGAGGGTTTTTACCACCCCTGCGGTGCCGTCTGGAGAGCCGTCATCTATGATTAGTAACTCAAAATTTCCCTCCAGTTCCATCACAGTTTGCACCATGTCACTGATATTTTCCAGCTCATTGTAGGTGGGAACGATGACGAGTTTGCGGTGTGACATGGGGATGATTAATCTTCAAAAATAAGGTTTCGATTGGATTTTCCACGAACAGCCGGCTTTAAAAAAAGGAAATGCTAGTTTTGCAGAAAAAAAGCATGTCACTTCGAGTCGCCATAGCCAGTTACTACTCCACCGGAGCCTACGATGCGAATACCATCGATGAAGATGCCTTGTTGTCCTCACTCTTGACCGAGATGGGCATTGCGCATCAGATCCATCCCTGGTCAGATCCCGAGGTAGATTGGTCCCTATTTACCCATGTGCTGATCAAGTCGACTTGGGACTATTTTGATTTTTATCCCGAATTTTTGGTTTGGCTGGATACCTTGGAGGCCTTGGGTGTGCAGGTGTTGAATGAGGTGCCTACGGTGCGTTGGAACTCCTCCAAAACCTACCTAATGGAAATCGAATCTCAAGGGTTCCCTTGTATCGCGGGAAAAATCCTTCCCAAAGGCAGTAGACCGGTTCTGGATCAATTGCATACCGAATTGAATGCAGACAAATTGGTGATCAAACCACTCGTCAGTGGGGGAGCTAAGAATACGCTCAAAGTTGTGCTTGGGGCCGAGGCAGGGATGGAAGAAAAAATTGGAAATTTACTTCAGGAAGAAGATTTTTTGGTGCAGCCCTTCATTCCAGAAATTGTGCAGGTTGGGGAATACTCTCTTATTTTTTTCAACGAGAAACTGTCACATGCGGTACTCAAAACCCCTGCATCGGCTGATTTTCGGGTGCAGCATTATTACGGGGGAACTATCCAAACGATCATTCCTAGCGAAACCCTACTTGCGGCGGCGCAAGCATTGGTAGACCGCTTCGCCAAAAAAACGCTTTATGCTCGAGTGGATGGAGTGGAGATCGATGGGGTGTTTCATTTGATGGAACTCGAGTTGATCGAGCCCTACCTATTTTTAGGATTGGCCGATCAAGCCATTCCCAATTACAAAGCCGCATTGAGTAAGCGGCTATTGGGAAGTTAAAGGAATTTTGTTTTGTTAGGGATTAATGCTCCAGCGGAAGTTCACCCTGTAAAATTAAGGGGCAATAATTCTGAATTACGATCTCAGAAACAGATTAATTAGATATTTTTTGAAACATGCTCTTGAGGAGCGAGATGAAAATTAAAAATTATTTCGCTCCTCTGGAGCGAGCGAACTATTCTAAATTCCATTTCTATTAACATATTGCTCCTCTGGAGCAAGTCCCACCAGTTAATCCGGTTTTCCCATCAAAATTTATCTCCGTCATTTGAAGCGAAACAAATTTTTATTTAGGGGGGAACTCTAATTTTAAATTTGGAAATCGCACTTAAATATACTTGTGGATTTATGCTCCTCCGAAGCAAGAATTTTCTCTCTGAAACCGCATAAAAAAGCAGGTTTGAATATGCTCCGGAGGAGCATTTTGTTAATAGAAAACTAACAAGATAATGTCAGGCGCGCTCCGGAGGTGCGCTATTTTGTGTTAAATCCAAGAGCTAGAATTTGGAATTAAGGTCTCTGAAATTGAGAGCAAAAGGATCTTAGGAACCATATCCAAGGGAAGCATATGCTGCAGAATTTCGGGATGATTTAAAAAGATTTTTTATTCTTTTTTCAAAACTCATCCAATTTTGATTTTTTCCGTATAAACATTCACTACATTTTTTCAATATGGCAGATACTTTTTCTCAAATCTATATCCATCTCGTATTCTCAGTTAAAGGGAGGCAAAACGTAATCCATAAAACTTGGAGAGAGGAACTTTT
>CANGUK010000104.1 GCA_947457095.1 Cyclobacteriaceae bacterium | reverse complement strand
CCTTTTTATTTTTATACCCCTACTTCTTCTGGTACACCACTTTACCTCCCACCACGGTCAACTGCACCTTGGCTTGAAGAATTTCATCTTCCGGGATTTCCATGATATTCTTGTCATACACCGTGAAGTCAGCGGCTTTACCCACCTCAATGGAGCCTTTGAACTTTTCTTCAAACTCGGCATAAGCTCCATCCAAGGTATAGGACTTCAAGGCCTGCTCGCGGGTCATTTTTTGGTCCCCTTCATAGCCCCCTTCCGGTAGTCCTTGGAGGGTCTTGCGGGTCACAGAAGCATAAAAAGAAGGAAGAGGATCTACAGGTTCTACGGGAGCATCGGTACCGTTGGCAATGCGCGCACCAGTCTTAAACAGACTCTGCCACACGTAAGCCCCATCGATGATGCGCTTCTCACCCAAGCGATCGATGGCCCAAGGGCGATCAGAACTCAAGTGAATCGCCTGCATGGCAGCAATGACGCCCAACTTTCCAAAGCGAGGAATATCATCCGGATGCAGGTGCTGAGCATGCTCGATGCGGAAGCGATGGTCCTTTGCCTCGGGAAATTTGGCTAAAGCTACTTCGTAGCGATCCAAAATCTCCTTGTTGGCACGGTCTCCAATCGCATGCGAGCAAACCTGAAATCCTAATGGCAAGGCTTTCTCAGACACCTCAGTCACCACAGACATGGGTAGCGTTTCGTGTCCACGGTGGCCAGGCTTATCCGAATAATCTTCCAGCAACCAAGCACCCCAAGGGCCCAATGCCCCATCGCAATTGAGTTTGATGGACCGCACCGTCACCCAGTGATTGGGATCTATCATCGGCCCTTTTTTATACCAGGCTTCCAGCAAGTCGGGCTGTCTACCGGTCAGCATGATGTACATGCGCGCAGTCAGTTTCCCTTCTTTTTGAAATTTCTGAACCAAGTCGATGACCTCCTGACCGGAACCGGCATCGTGAAAGGAAGTGATTCCCTTTTCGGCAAGTTCTTGTAGCGCTAGAGTCAAGGCTTCTTCGTCTTTTTCTGGGGTGGTTTCAGGGATCAATTTGACCACTAGCGCTGAGGCACGCTCCACCAATACTCCAGTAGGATTGCCTAGCTCATCTCTCAAAACCTCTCCCCCTTCTACTTCTTGGGTGGGTGTTTCGCTGCGCAAAGGGGTGATGCCAGCCAAATCCATCGCCTTTTGATTGACAAATGAGGCGTGCCCAGAGGCATGGGCAAGATAGACGGGGTTATTGGGACTCACCGCACTGAGTGCATCGTGGGTTTGAAAGCCTTTCACAGTCTTTTCAGGCATTTTGAGCCACTTGTCTTGATGCCAACCTCTGCCCGTAATCCAGGCTCCTGGCTCCGCTACTGCAGCAGCCTCAGCCACTTTTTGGATCAATTCATCGTAGGTCTTCACCCCCATCAAGTCGATTTCCAGTTTGTTGTAGCCTATTCCCATCAGGTGGGCATGCGATTCGATGATTCCAGGTGTCATCGTCTTCCCGGCTAGGTCAATCACCTCCGTGTTGCTTCCCACAAACTTTTGGATTTCTTCGGTAGTACCCACAGCCAAAATGAGCCCATCCTTGACCGCCACGGCCTCTACTTTCGGATTGGCTTCGTCTACGGTGTAGACAATTCCATTGATAAACACTTGGTCGGCAGGATCAGGACCTGCTTGGCAACTCCAAAGAAGGATGCCTACAAAAAGAGAATAGAGGATTGTTTTCATGGGTTGGTATTTGAATACCGAAACTACCTTATTTGATTTATGTTGGCAAGTCAGTCAAAGAATAACGGGTCAACGGCTAACAGACCAAGGTCCACAGCGCATTAAATTGTACTTCAATCCCTATCTTCTTTATTCAGCGTGAATAAACTGGATATACCTAATGAACCAAATCAGCGGCTTTTTCTTTGTCGATACGCGTGAAAAAGTTTTCAATAACTTAAGCCAAAGGATCCGAGAAAGTTCCCTACCTCACCCAGATTTTTTTGACGACTGTCTGTTTATCCTCGGTTTGCAACTGCAAAAAATACATGCCAGGGGCCAGATTTGGGATGTCCACGAGGACCGCACGCCTTGCCGGAAGGACCAGTTCTGGAAGCAGCACCTGACCAAGAGGAGAAACCAATCGGCCAGTGGCGGGTAAACTAGATACCACTTGGAAGGAGCCGGAACTTGGGTTCGGAAAGGCGGTGACGCTAAATTCTCCAGCTGAACCTCCGTCCGAACTGACTGCACTGAGGTAGAGTAGCCCCCCTCCACGGGTACCTAGGATTAGGTCATCAGCCTCGCCCAGACCAGACTTCACCACCGCCAGCCAGTTGGACCGACCCAGTCGCAGCGATAACTCCTGATTTTGAATCCGTACTAGTACCTCCTCCCGAACGGGCGCATTCAGAAAATCTCGTGTTCGGTAAATTCTACCCGTTTGGTCTACCGAATACAAATCAGGGCGCTCACCGCTACGAACGGCTACATTCAGGTTTCGATTGGCTGGATTGTCTTGAAATCCTAAAAAATTAGTCGCCAAAAGGCGAACCGATCGCGCAGTCAAGTCCACCTCGTACTGGGTCAAACTGCCATTTTGCGAAGCTACTAGGAGTTGATCCTTACCCTGATATCCAACTAAAGACAACTGATCTCCTAGCCTCAGGTTGAGCCCAGCTAGCGTAAATTCTTCCCAGTTGGCACCCATTCGTTTGAGCAAGACAGGAGCAGGTACGCCAGTGCTACTGATGCGTGTCCCCAACACCAGCAGGTGCTTTTCATTGGCAACTGAGGTGAAGTCCAGAAGGCTCAAATCCAAGAGATTGAGTTCGGAAAGCCCCAGGTAATCTTCTTCCACCAGTTCCAATTGCGTTCCCGTATACTGCATTCGGTAGGCTTGACCCAAGACTTTGGTTCCCTTTTTCCCGTTGGCAGTCACCAAGAGTTCGCCAGAAAAGGAAGTGCCATTAAAGAAAGGACGTGTATTTTCCCCTAAATCCAGCACTTGATCCTGAAGGATGGGGAGTGTTTTGCCGGTACCCTTTTCCAATCGAACTATAGATTGCGCAAAATCAACTCCGAAAGGAGCTGCTGTTTCGTTGGTATTCAAACTTACCAGAAGGGATTCTTCTAGAAACTGTCCTACGTGGAAGCGTGGAAACTCTGGTAATGAACCGAATCCTGGGAGCTCTTTGGAGAAGGAGGTGAATTTTGGGTTACTGCTTGTGCCGATGTTGGGCAAAAAATAGAGGGTGCTGCATTCTTCCCTTCCCATCAGCAGGTCAGGGATGCCGTCACCCGTAAAATCTCGGTACAACAAACTATGTCCCCCTGCATGCTGCACTCGGGCTTGGTCTAAGGGAGAAGTGGCTGTAGCGAGTGATCTTCCGTCGCAGGTCAGCCCGAAACTGATCTGCCCACAACCGCAAAACTCAAAATTACCCCAGTGCCGGATCGGGAAAGCAAAGCCATCGATATCCGAACTGCCCTTGCGCTCGATGGAGGTATTGCGGTAGTATTCCAAGTAATCCCCTACTGCAAAGTTGAAAAGGAGCAAGTCCAAATCCCCATCACCATCCAAATCTTGGAGGAGGGGCGTGTCCAGATTATTAGCAGGAATGTTATTGGCTCCCTCCAAGCGCAAAAAATTCTGAGCCAAGGTCCACGAAATTTGGCTTCCCGAAGAGGTATTGCGGTAGGCTTTTACACCGAGTGCGGTAGAGGTAAAAAGGTCTTTTTTCCCATCTCGATCAAAATCTGCTAAGACCAAAAATCCACTCACATCTGAAGGAAAAAAGTAACTGAGTTCGGGCCGGATTAGGAACTGACCCCCCTTTTTCTCAAAAACCTGGAGCTGCCGCGAATTGATGTCCCAAACTACCCATTCCTCTTTTCCATCCCCAGTAAGGTCTAACGTTTGGATCTGGGCTGAGTTGATTCCAAGTGAAAAGCCATTCGTCAGCACTTGCCCCTTCAGGCGAATGGTTTTGCCCTGTTCCAATTCCACCACCTGCTGCGCTAGCAGGGGTGTGGCGATCCATAAGAAAACTAGGACAAGAATTATTCGCATGTTGATGGGCGTATTCGGTTAAAATAAAACGGATCGCTCACTGCAAAGATGCTTCGATTGCGTTATTTTGTGACAAATTTTCGAAAAAAATGAACCTAGACACGCTCTACTCCCTCTTTCTTCGTAGCACTGGTGTAAGTACGGATACTCGGAAAATTGATCCGGGCAACCTATTTTTTGCCTTGAAGGGTCCAAACTTTAATGCAAATGCCTTTGCACCAACTGCCTTGGAGATGGGAGCATCGGCGGTGGTCGTGGATGATGCCTCCGTGGTTCCTGCTGGAGATGTCCGCTATTTTTTGTGCGAAGATGTCTTGAGCACCTTGCAACACCTCTCCACCTATCACCGACGGAAATTTGACATTCCGGTCATCGGATTGACGGGTTCGAATGGAAAAACAACCTCCAAGGAACTTTTGCACAGCGTGCTAAAGCAAAAATTCAACACCCTGGCTACCCAAGGAAATCTGAACAACCATATCGGCGTGCCCTTGACGCTACTTCGCCTGACCGCAGCGCATCAAATCGCGATCATCGAGATGGGTGCAAACAAGCAGGGGGATATTGAGGAACTGTGCGGTATCGCAGAACCTACCCACGGATGCATCACCAACATTGGAAAGGCCCACTTGGAGGGCATGGGTGGTCCGGCGGGAGTATTGAAAACCAAAACAGAATTATTCCAATTCCTAAAGACCAACCACGGAACGGTGTTTATCAATACCCAGGATCCGAACTTGGCACCCCTAATTGCTCGATTTGAAAATCCAGTCTTGTATCCTGCTCCGGGTGATTTCTGTGAGGTTCAATTTCATGGAGCCGATCCTTTTGTGTCCTTTTCTGTACCTGGAATTGCAGGCCTACAGGTCAGTTCGCTCGTGGGGGAATACAATTTTGGAAACATCGCCAATGCCCTGACCATTGGTGCCTACTTTGGTGTGCCTATGGTGGATGCCGTTCGTGGGATCTTGGAATACACGCCAGAGAACATGCGCTCGCAGCTCGTCGAAAAACGCAGCAATGTGATCGTATTGGATGCCTACAATGCCAATCCTTCCAGCATGGAAGTTGCCATTCGCACCTTTGGAAAGATGACGGGGAAGAAACACAAAATGGTCATCCTGGGAGACATGTTTGAGTTGGGAGATTATGCAGAGGAGGAGCACCGCAAGCTGGGCGAGCTGGTAAGTGAGTTTGCCTTTGATAAGGTCTGCTTTACGGGGAAATTGATTGTGTCAGCACTGGAAACCGCCCCGTCCGCCTTGTACTTTCCAGACCCTTTTTCATTCCGCAACTGGCTGCAGGACAGCAAATTGGAAGATTACCTGATCCTGATCAAGGGAAGCCGAGGGATGAAGTTGGAAACGCTGGTGGAGTTTATTTAAACTCAATCGGGTTTTTGCAGTTCTACTAGAAATTCTATTTTACTTTTCTTCAAAAACCATGCGTCCCTACTTAGATTTTCTTTCCGCCTTGAGTGAAAATAACCACAAAGATTGGATGGACGCCAACAAAGCCTGGTACCAAAGTACACGGGCAAGACTGCTTGAAGATGCAGAAGTTCTACTCCAAGAAATGGTGGTATTGGAACCAAGTTTGGCTGCATTTAAGGCCAAAAACTGTTTATTTCGACAAAACCGAGATGTGCGATTTTCGGCCAACAAAAACCCCTACAAGAACAATTTCGGAGTGTATTTTTCTCCTACGGGAAAAAATTCCCCTGGACCAGGCTATTACCTACAAATTCAGCCAGGCAACTCATTTTTGGCAGGAGGAATCTGGATGCCAGAAGCAGACACGCTCAAAAAAATCCGGAAAGAAATCGACTTTAGTGGGGCGCAACTTCAGCAAATCGAACAAGCCCCTTCATTTAAGAAACTCTTTTCTGGTATCGAAGGCGAAAAACTAAAGACCAGCCCTAGAGACTACGATGCCACCCATCCTTACATCGAGTACCTCAAACTGAAAAGCTTCACGGTATCCCATCCCATCTCCGATCAAGCCATTTATTCAGGAGCATTTATCAAGTTCACATTGGATGGTTTTTATGCAATGAAACCCTTCATCGACTTTTTGAGCCAAGCCTTGGAAGAGGTGGAAGACGGAGCTGGATTGCTGTAGGATGACCTAGGAAGTTGGGGGATTCCTTCGCGGCTCTCCGAAATCTCCCTACCTTTGCGACATGGTAGATTTCAAACAAATCCTTTCGGTTTCGCTAATCCTATTTTCCGTCATTGATATCCTGGGATCTATTCCCATCATCATCAACTTGCGGAAAAAAGTAGGTCACATTCAGTCCGGTAAAGCAACAATCGTTGCCGGTATCTTGATGATCACTTTTCTTTTGGTGGGAAAATCCATCCTCACCCTCTTTGGAATTGGTGTAGAAGATTTTGCGATCGCAGGAGCCTTGATCATTTTCGCTCTCGGTGCTGAGATGATTTTGGGAATTGAACTCTTCAAACCTGATCCCGATGCCACGGCCAGTGCCTCCATCGTGCCGATTGCCTTCCCACTTATTGCTGGAGCAGGTACGCTCACCACCATTTTGACCTTGAAAGCAGAGTTTGAGCAGATCAACATTGCGATCGGCATCCTACTCAACTTGATTTTTGTATTTATCGTCCTGAAAAGTACGAATTGGCTGGAGCGTAAACTCGGAAAAACGGGTGTGGATGTGCTGCGTCGCATATTTGGAATTATTCTCTTGTCGATCGCTGTGAAAATCTTCAAGACCAACGCCTTTCCATTAGCTGGAGGATGAAAAAACTAGGCTTCGCATTTTTTAATTTCTTTGTGCCATGATCGTAATTTTTACCGACGGCGCTGCTAAGGGTAATCCAGGTCCAGGAGGCTATGGGGCTGTCTTAAAGTTTGCCCATCACCGGAAGGAGCTTTCGGAAGGATTTCGGTTGACGACCAACAACCGCATGGAACTCCTGGCAGTAATCCGTGCACTAAAAGAAATCAATACTACCGAATACCCCGTACAGGTCTATTCAGACAGCAAATACGTGGTCGATGCCATTGAAAAAGGATGGCTTTGGTCATGGCAAAAAAAAGGATTCAAGGATAAAAAAAATTCAGACCTCTGGCTTCGCTACATCCCCCTCCATCTCAAGTTTAAGCCCAAGTTTTTTTGGCTTAAAGGGCATGCTGGCCACCCCGAAAACGAGCGTTGTGACCAACTTGCCGTAGCCGCAGCAGAAGGCAAGGACCTTCAAGCCGATACGGGCTACGAGGAGCAGGTAGGGTGATATTTTTCCCTTACAACTGATCCATCGTCACCAGAGGAACATCCTTCCTGTCCAAGTCTTTTAGGGGCTGATGAGCCACATCAGGGTACACCCATCCCTCCTCAGTCAATTCCCAGAGCAGCGGAGCCAAATTTTGGACAGCTGCTTTACAACCCTGAACAATCGCTCCCATGCTCCCCGTTTGCTTGGAAAGAAGCGCCTCATTCTCAATCTCAAAGGGACCCGTAAATCCTTTCTCTCGGATAAGTCCTACAAATGCTCTCCAATCCATGGAATCCCCTAAACCAAAGCCTGGCAGGGTAGCCTCGTAATGGTGGCGATCCCAGGGATTTTTGCTGGACGTAATTCCCACCTTTTCTGACCATTCGGGTCGAATGGACTGTAACGGATACATATTGCCCCAGAAGGGATCGGACACATTTCGCGTGGATTTGACATGAATTCTCCGTACGCGGCCCATATCGGTATGTCGTATTACTTCCAGTGGATCGGTATGCTGCCATACGTCATGAGAGGGGTCGTAAATCTCTCCATGATTTTTCTCGGGAACGAGCTCGTACATGAGTTTACGGGCTGCTAGCACCCCAGACAAGTTGTTGAAGGTGCCGGTAAATCCCGAACTCCTCCAGCCTTCCATGGGGCAGTTCTCATACACCACGGTAACTCCTAGGCTAGCTGCATAGCGGATGATCGGGCCAAAAATCCGTTGGTATTCCAACAGGTTTTTTTCAAATCCTCCCTCCTGATTGCCTAACTCATGGTTGTACCCCACAAAAGTGCCTACCGTAATGTCATTCGCATCGCCGCCAAGCAGGTATGCCATTCGAATCAAGCGGAGCAGATGATTTTGATTGTGTACTCGCTGTACCGGATCACCGCCAATTAGGTTTTCAAAGGCGCCCAAGGAAAGTCGAAGCCGAGCATGATTGAATTGGTCAAGCAGCTGCAGGGCTTCTATCGGACCGAAGTTTTGGTAATCCAAATGTGTGGCCACAAAATCATTGCGGGTGCCATCCTTACGGAAAACACAGAGATCCAAGCCTTGAACACCAATTTGAAGGGCTTTGTCGATCGTCTCCTCCAAGCCGAGTTGATCAAAGGCGGAGGTCATGATCCAAATGGGATTTGCCATAAACAGAGATTTGAAGGAAAAATAGGCAATACCTCGGAAGGAAAAAAGTGACTTCTGACTTACTCGGAGCCCTCTGTTCCAGAGTAGCGTTTTCTGAGGACGATTTTTTGTTTCTGTCGGTCCCACAAGGCTTGAGCCAGATCCGAGGCAAGCAGCTCAGGTGGAGATTCAGCAAGGATTTTTTTGAGCAAATTTTCTGACAAATCTATCCGGTAGCAAATTTGAAGGAGCCGTTCCAGGTTTTGATCTAGAAGCTGGCGCACTGCTTGAGTAAGTATGAATACTGCTTTGGCTTCGTCAAAACCCTCCTGAGGCGCTGGAAGTGGCAGCTCTTGGGTCACTAGCGCGTAGGTTTCTTCGG